>CAYPSS010000002.1:151492-214716 GCA_964413735.1 uncultured Gammaproteobacteria bacterium | reverse complement strand
TTTCATATGCCCTTATTTTAGCTCAAAAGTGCAATATGTGTGTGCACATTACCATCAAGCTTCGGCGTGATCAATTGCCTTCTCGAGAAGAGGGTGTTTGGTTGGTTGAAGTTTAGGATTAATTTCGCGTAACAAGTAATTCAAGGAGTACAAAAAGTACTCCTTTTTTTGTTGTTAACTGCCAATTTTCATAATTTTGTTGTATAATATAATCATGGAAAAAATAAAAATAAAAATATGAAAAAAATGGAAGTGGTAACCGTTGGTTCGGCATTAAAAGATATTACTTTTTATAGTGATGAAATAGATATTATTAATAATCCTCGTAATTTGTTGAAACAAAAATTAATGGCCGTGGAATATGGCGCAAAAATAGAAATTGATGATGTTTTTGTTAATTATGGTGGTGGTGCTTTGAATGTGGGGGTGGGGTTGCACAATTTTGGATTAAGAGTGGCGCCTTTGATTAATATTGGCAAGGATTTGGCCGGTCAAGAAATTTATTATTTTTTGAAAAACAAAAAAATAGATTTGTCTTTGGTGAAAATTGACAAATCACATGCTACCGGTTTTTCTCTGATATTAACATGCGCTAAGGATAGAGAGCATACGATTTTTACTCATAAAGGATCTTCTCTTTATTTGGAACTGCCGAATTTAAAAGCAATAAAAACCGATTGGTTCTATGTATCAGCTTTGTCGATGCCAAGATGGAATTTTTTAATGACTAAAATTTGTCAACGAGCTTCTCAATCAGCTAATACCAAAATGCCGGTTAAAATTGTTTGGAATCCCGGTGGGCGTCAATTAAAAGATTTTGCAAAAATGAAGCCTTTGCTACCGATGGTTGAAGTGTTGATTGTTAATAAAGACGAAGCCATTGAATTGGTTTGGAATATGTTTAAATGGAAAATTGCCAAAGAAAAAATCAATCAACCGCATTATTTACTGGAACAATTAAAAAATATGGGGGTGAAATATGCGGTGATTACCGCCGGTGCGCGAGGGGTTTATGGTCTTGATGATAAAAATAAATATTATTATGTTCCAAGTAAGTCCAAGCACGTGGTGGATACGGTTGGGGCCGGAGATGCTTTTGGATCAGGATTTTTGGCCGGGTTTCAGCGTTTGGGGAATTTCCAAAAAGCATTGGAACTGGGAATCAAAAATAGCGCTGCGGTTTTGACGCAAATCGGTGCGCAAAATGGTTTACTTAAAAAAATATAAGTATCATAAAATCGCTTGACTGATCGGGCGGTTTTTTGTTTGACCAAAAGTCTGTGTGTAACGGGTTTTATTTTTAAGACAAAAAATGTTATAATTATCAGGTAAATAAACACAATATATGAAAACAATAAGAGTGGAAGTTTCTTCCCGTCATCTTCATATTACCCACGAAGATTTGGAAAAGTTATTTGGTGGAAGTTATGAATTAACGCCGGAGCGTGATTTGTCTCAAAAAGGTGAGTTTGCCAGTCAGGCGATAGTTTCTTTGGTTGGTCCTAAGGGTAAGATTGATCAGGTTCGAATTGTTGGTCCGTGTCGTAATATTACTCAAGTGGAGGTTTCTCGAACCGATTGTTTTAATTTAGGGATCAAGGCTCCGCTTCGTTTAAGTGGGAAAATTGAAGGGTCGGGAAAAGTGAAAATTATCGGACCGGTAGGCGAAATTGATTTGGAAAAGGGAGTGATTGTCGCCAAAAGACATTTGCATTTATCCGAAGAAGATGCGCATTTTTATAGCGTGAAAAACGGTCAAAATGTAGCGGTGAAAATTGATTCACCCCGCGCTTTGATTTTCGAGCAAGTGGAAGTGAGAATTAAGGAAGGATTTTCCGCCAGCTTACATTTGGATACTGATGAGGCTAATGCGGCGTGGGTGGATGCGGATACGGAAGCACAAATTATTAATTGATTTTTATGTATATTTTAATAATCAATTCCGGTTCTTCCAGTTTGAAATTTAAATTATTTGATTATCGATTAACGGAAATAATTTCCGGTATTATTGAGAGAATCGGATTAACAAGATCTTTTTTGGAAGTTAAAGAGGGAAAATATTTTTTTGATTGCTCGGATCATCAAAAAGCTCTTGATCGAGTTTTGATTTTTTTACAAGAACAAAAAATTGAGTTGTCTCAAATTAAATCAGTTGGGCACCGAGTGGTGCATGGTGGTGAGGAGTTTATTGCCCCCACGGTCATTACGGTGAACAATTTGAAAAAATTGGAAAAATATAATATTTTGGCACCTCTGCATAATCCGGGAAATATTTTGGGGATTAAAAGTTGTTTAAAATTATTACCCAAAGCAAAAAATGTGGTGGTTTTTGATACCGCTTTTTATTATTCTTTACCTGAACATATTTTTCGTTATCCGCTTCCGGAAAAATTTTATTCTAAATACAGAATTCGCAAGTACGGTTTTCATGGGATTTCTCATGAATATGTTTTATGGGAAACAGCTAAGCGTTTGAATAAGAAAATTAATAACTTAAATATTATTTCTTGTCATTTGGGTAGCGGTTGTTCGATTACTGCGATTAAAAATGGCAAGGCGATTGATACTTCGTTGGGGTTTACTCCACTGGAAGGATTAATGATGTCATCTCGTAGTGGAAGTATTGATCCGGCAATTGTTTTATATTTATTAAACCAAGGAATGGAACCAATGGAAATTGATGAATTGTTGAATAAAAAATCCGGTTTACTGGGAGTTTCCGGCTTCAAAGATATGCGTGATATCATGATTGGCGCAGGATTCAAAATCCCCGGGTATCAGGCGAAGAAAATGACGGATAAACAAAAGAAAAATTGTGAATTGGCTTTGGAAATGTTTATTTATCGGGTACAGAATTATATTTCTTCATATCGTAATGTTTTGGGTAGAGTTGACGCCTTGGTTTTTACCGCTGGAATTGGTGAGCGTAATCGGGATGTTCGAAATTTAATTGTAAAAGGTTTAATTGATCAATACCCGGTGTTGGTGATTCCGACCAATGAAGAGTTGTTAATAGCGAAGAAAATTTTGGCACTTAAGATTTGATTTCTCTAAAATATATTTTTTATTTATGGCGCTGGTTTATCAAACTGAAAATTTTATTGTTGAGGCGGTGGAAAAACCGCATATTACGCGAACTGATGGTGGACATTTGAAAATTTATCCCAAATCAAAAATTGTTGATCGGACTAAACTTTCACCAAAGTTAGCGATTCAACTAATGCGTTTAACAATGTTAATTGGTGAAGCGATGACAATTGCCTTAAATAATCGAGGTATTGATGTTGGTCGAATTAATTATCAAGATAATGGAAATTGGAGTGTCTTGAAACCCGAGGGAGCATATTTACATATTCATTTATATGGTCGTGCGAAAAGTGCAGAATTTCAAAAGTGGGGGGATGCCTGTTATTTTCCTCATCGTGAAACCGGGTTTTATGACAATTTTGAACCATTGAATCAAGATGATGTTTTAGAGATTCAAAACCAAATTAACATTTTACAATCCCAAGATAAATATCAGTTATCAAAATGGTGATTTTTTTATTTAAATATGCTTAAACGACTATTCTGGGGAAAATTTGAATCTATTACCGGTGCGGCGATTGTGATATCAATTGCCGGTTTTTTAAGTCGAATTTTGGGAATGGTGCGTGATCGCGTTTTAGCCGGTGAATTTGGGGCCGGAGCGGCTTTGGATATGTATTATGCTGCTTTTCGGGTGCCTGATTTGATTTATAATATTGTGATTTTCGGCGCCATTTCCGCCGGTTTTATTCCAATTTTCACTTCATTGATAAAAAATAAAGAACAAAGCAAAAATGAAACTGATTTAAAATCAAATGAAGATAATCAGTTAGCTTGGAATTTAATGAGTAATGTTATTAATGTTTTTTCTGTATTTTTGATAATTGCTACCGTGATCTTATTTATTTACGCTAAACCGTTTGTTAAATGGTTGTCGCCGGGTTTTACTTTGCAACAAATCAATATTACCACCACTTTGACGAAAATCATGTTTTTTAGTCCGATTTTACTTGGTTTAAGTGGTATTGTGGGCGGAGCCTTACAGTCATTTAAAAGATTTTTTGTTTTTTCATTAGCACCGATTATGTACAATGTTGGGATTATCATCGGCGCTTGGTTATTTGTGGATTGGTGGGGAATTTATGGCCTGGCTTGGGGCGTGGTGCTTGGAGCCTTATTGCATTTGCTTGTGCAGTTACCGGTAGTGCACCGTTTAGGTTATCGCTATCGATTTATTTTTAATTGGCGTGATCGTCACATGCTTGAAATTATGAAGTTAATGGTGCCAAGAATTTTGGGTTTGGTGACCACTCAAATAAATTTAATTGTGATTACCATTTTTGGTTCTATGGTGGCTTCCGGCAGTATTGCGATTTTTAATTTAGCCAATAATTTACAAAGTTTGCCGGTGGGCTTAATTGGCGTCGCGTTTGCGGTGGCCGCTTTTCCCACTTTGTCAGGTCTTTATGCCAACAAGGATAATAAATCATTTAATTCAGTTTTAAGTCATAGCGCTCGCATGATTTTGTTCACCATTATTCCCATTACCGTTTTATTTTTGGTTTTACGATTGGAAATTGTCAGATTGGTATTGGGTGTCGGTAGATTTAATTGGCATGATACGCAATTAACGGCTAATGCTTTGGGAATGTTAACAGTCAGTTTGTTTGCGCAAGCTTTAATTCTACTTTTAGCCAGAGCATTTTTTGCTCGACATAATACTTGGATGCCATTGGTGGCGGGAATCAGTGGCGCAATAGTTAATTTAATATTAGCGTGGCAATTAACCCCGATTTTTGATTTGAACGGTTTAACTTTGGCCTTTTCTATCAGTGGAATTGTGAATTTACTGATTTTATTTGTGTTGCTTCGTCGACAATTGGGAGATTTTGATGACCGTGGATTTTGGACTTCATTTTTAAAAATTATTTTTGCCTCTGGAATTATGGGTGGTATTTTGATTTTGCTTAGAAGATTATTGGAAAATATTTTTGATATTTTTACCATCAGTGGATTACTAATATTTGGTTTTTTAATGGTAATTATCGGCGCGGTTGTTTATTGGATGATTTGTTCTTTGTTGCGTTGTGTGGAAATCAGTTATGTTAAGGGTGCATTGAAGCGTAAATTTTATCAGCGTTTTCAAGCGGAAAAAGTTAAAGAAAGTATTAATATTTAAGTTATTTATGCCTAAAAATCGCCTAATTTGCGATTTTATAGTTGAATAAAATTATTTTTTACGCTATTATAGGGAAACAATAGTTAAAGTTATGTCAAATAATATTCGAAATTTTTGTATTATTGCTCATATTGATCACGGTAAATCAACGCTGGCGGATCGGTTTTTGGAATTGACCAATACGGTGGAAAAAAGAAAAATGCGTAATCAACTACTTGATAAAATGGATTTGGAACAGGAACGTGGAATTACCATTAAATTAAAACCCGTGGAAATGGATTATCAGGGATATAAATTAAATTTGATTGATACTCCCGGACATGTGGATTTTTCTTATGAAGTTTCTCGTTCTTTGGCTGCGGTTGAGGGCGCGATTTTGCTTGTGGATGCGGCGCAAGGTGTACAAGCGCAAACCGTGGCTAATTTATATTTGGCAATTGAGCAAGGTTTGGAAATTATACCAGTATTAAATAAAATTGATTTACCGGCGGCTGACGTGCCAAAGGTGACACAAGAAATTGTTAATTTACTTGGATGTAAGCCGGAAGAAATAATGAAATGTTCAGCGAAAACCGGTGAGGGGATTGATAGTGTTTTGCAGGAAGTGATTAAAAAAGTTCCACCTCCGCAAATAGACGCACAAAAACCGGTACGTGCTTTAATTTTTGATTCTTTTTACGATGAATATAAAGGTGTGGTGGCTTATGTTAGAGTTTTTGATGGTCAAATTAATAAAGGTGACCAGCTGAAGTTTTTGGCAACCCAAACAGAAGCGGAATTATTGGATGTAGGAGTTTTACGACCGGAACCAAAATCTACCGGTGTATTAACTGCCGGAGATATCGGGTATTTGGTAACCGGATTAAAAGATATTGAAATGTGTCGTGTAGGTGATACTATAACATTGAACAAACATATTGTTCAGCCATTGCCGGGTTATAAGGAAGTTAAGCCCATGGTGTACGCCGGTATTTTTTGTGAAGAGGGTAGTGAATTTAATGAATTGCGAGAAGCGATTCAAAAGTTGAAATTAAATGATGCGGCTTTGGTTTATGAACCGGAAAATTCGCCGGTCTTAGGCTTTGGTTTTCGTTGTGGTTTTTTAGGATTATTACACTTGGAGATTTTTACTGAGCGAATTCGTCGTGAATATGGTCTGGGTATTGTGATTACCGTTCCCAGTGTGGCTTACAAAGTAATTTTGAAAAATGGGGTTAAAATGGATCCGCGGGTGAAAAGCGAACAAATTATTGATGAGCGTACTTTTATCATGAAAAACCCCAATGAGTATCCAGATTTAACGGTGATTGATCATATCGAAGAGCCAATTATGAAATTGGATGTGATTTGTCCTAAAGATTATATTGGTAATGTGATGAAATTGGTGCAGGAGTCGCGCGGTGAATATTTAAATACCGAGTACATTGGAGAAAATCGAGTAATGTTGCATTATTATATTCCCTTAGCCATGGTGATTGTGGATTTTTATGATAAACTCAAGAGTGGCACTTCCGGGTTTGCTTCCATGAATTATGAGTTGCATAATTATCGTTCCGAGGATTTGGTGAAAATGGATATTTTGATTGCGGAAAAGGTGGAAGAAGCTTTTTCCTCTATTGTTTATCGGGATACCGCCTATCAAACCGGCAAGAAAATTGTTTCGGCATTAAAGGAAACAATCCCTAAACAAATGTTCGTGATCAAATTGCAAGCGGCCATTGGTTCGAAGGTAATTGCGGCTGAGAGAATTTCGGCGATGCGCAAAGATGTGACGGCCGGAATGTATGGTGGGGATTATTCGCGCCGCCAAAAATTGTTAAACAAACAGAAAAAAGGAAAAAAGAAAATGATGAGTATGGGAAAGGGGAAGGTTAATATCCCTCAAGAAGCATTTATTGCCGTGATGAAACGATAATAAAAAAAACAGCGCCTTTCGCGTTGTTTTTGTTTGGAATAACTTTTAATAATACAACGGTAAAATAGTAAAAAACAGCATAGAGAAGATCATGAGAATTACAATAATTGTCCAGATGATTTTTTGTGTCTTTTTCATAATTGGTGTAAAATAAACACTGATTTATTAATATAAATTATGATATATAAGAAATGGATTGTCAAACCAGATCCCCCGGCCGATTATTTATTGAATTTTCCGGGATTAAATGCTGTTTTGCAAAAATTATTGTTTGTTCGGGGTATTTCAGAGATGGAAGATGCTCGATTTTTTTTACAGCCAGATTATGAGCAAGTTCCTGATCCTTATTTATTTCAAGATATGTTGACGGTTGTGGAGCGTATTTGGGATGCGATTCATAATCAAGAAAAAATCATTATTCATGGTGATTATGACGCGGATGGTGTGACCAGTAGTGCGATTATGTACAAAACATTAAAGGCTTTGGGGGCCAAGGTGGATGTTTTTATTCCGCATCGTGAAGCTGACGGTTATGGAATGAATTTGAAAAATATCAAAAAATTTATTCAAGAAAAATATGATTTATTGATTACGGTTGATTGTGGCATTACCAATATTGAAGAAGTGAAATATGCGGAACTCAACGGGTTAGAGGTAATTATTACCGATCATCATGAACCTTTGGAAATATTGCCATCAGCTTTGGCGATCATTAATCCGAAAAAGAAAGATGATAATTATTCATTTAAATATTTATGCGGCGCCGGAGTGGCGTATAAGGTCGCTAGTGCATTATTGAAAACATCGCAAGCCCAAAAAGTGGATTTCTCTGCTTGGGGCGGTAATGAAGGTTATTTGAAGTGGTTACTTGATTTGGTGGCAATTGGCACAACGGCTGATGTTATGCCCTTAATTGGAGAAAATCGAGTATATGTTAAATATGGATTAAAGGTTTTGGCAAAAACGCGTCGATTGGGATTACAACAGTTGGCGGAAGTGGCGGGAATTGATTTAACCAAAGAAGATCCTTTTACTATTGGATTTCAAATTGCTCCACGACTGAATGCGGCCGGTCGAATGGACCATGCTCAGTTGGCTTTTGATTTGTTGACAACCGATGATGCCGAACAAGCTTATTTATTGGCTCGGCAATTGCAAGAAACCAATACCGGCAGACAACGCGCTACTGACGTGGCTTTGACTAAGGCGCGAGAACAAGTGCTCGCACAAAATGGGCAGAAAATATTTTTTGTATATGACCCAGAAATCCCGGCGGGAATAATTGGCTTGATTGCCGGTCGAATTAATGATGAGTTTTATCGTCCGACTATTGTTATGACCAATAATGGTGATCAAATTGTTGGTTCGGGGCGTAGTATTGATTGTTTTGATATTACTCAGGCATTATTTAAGTCGCAGCGATTATTAAG
This sequence comes from uncultured Gammaproteobacteria bacterium, assembly GCA_964413735.1. GTDB lineage: Bacteria > Patescibacteriota > Patescibacteriia > UBA11705 > UBA11705 > CAYPSS01. Next base: position 206,165 of record CAYPSS010000002.1, on the reverse strand, counting down.
TCGTTATGGTGGCCATCCTCAAGCGTGTGGTTTTACTTTGCAAAATGAAAAAGTGTTAGAGGAATTTAAATCTGATATGTTAGCTCAAGCGGCAGAAAAAATCACTGATCCCGATCTGGTGCCGGTAATTGAGATTGATGCGGTATTGAAAGCTTCGGAGATGCAAATTGATTTGGTTAAACAACTGGAAAAACTGTCGCCCTATGGTGAAGGAAACAGTAAACCGCGTTTTCTGATTGCTGGTTTGAATATTACGGCTATTGATCGGTTGGGAAATGGCGAAAAACATTTGCGAATAATGGCGAAAGCAGATGATAGTTATCTGATTTATAAATTTATGGCTTTTGGAGCCGGAGATGTTTGGGGTGGTTATGTTAATGTGGGAGACAAGATTGATGTGGTGGTGGAGTTGGGGCTTAATTTTTGGAACGGTTATGAAAATGTCGAAGCGCGAATCATTGATTTAAAAAAATAATAAATTAATTTTATGAGTTTTAATGAATTTAAAATGTTTAACCAAGTAAATCCAGAACTAGATTATCAAAACGCTGAAGTGGTTCAAGGAATATTGGAGAGCGGGACTGCCGAAGAACTAGAGAAGTTAAGAAAATTTCATAATTTATCTTTGGAAAAAATTTCTTTGTTTCAGCATTATGCTAGATTAAGAAAAATGGTGATAGAAAAAATGCAACAAGAAATTTTAGAACGAGAAAAAAATCCGGGAACGGTGACGGAAGCCGAATTAAGTTTAGGTGCTTTTTGGGAACAAATTGAGCCCCAAGTTCGTTCGGCACTTAAAATTATAAGGCAAAAAGGTTATTCTACGATTGAATCAGGATTTTATGGAGAAAATCGTCAAGTGATTACAGTGGCGAATGCAGACTTTGCTTTTTATTACCCAAATGAAGCCTTGATTCAAAAGTTAGCAGAGTCCGGGGTGGAAATACAAGTAACGGAAAATGAAATTAGTTTATTGTTTAATAATCAATTAAATGAACAAGAAATTAAAGAAATTTGGGATCAAGTAGCTGACTCTTTACCTGATAAAGGTGTGTCCCCTGATATAAATCAAACGGGTGGAGCGGAAATATTTCGAGAAAAATATAAAAATTAATAAAGATTATTTATGAATCTTACAATATATTCCGATGGTGGTGCTCGTGGGAATCCCGGACCGGCTGGTATTGGTGTGGTTTTGTTTGATGACAAAAAAAATATTGTGGCGAAAATCAGTCGATATATCGGAGAAACCACGAATAATCAAGCGGAATACCAAGCTTTATTGGCTGGGCTTGAAAAAGCGCATGAAATAAAGGCAACGAAAGTTAAATGTTATTTGGATAGTGAACTGGTAGTAAAACAGTTAAATGGTGAATATAAAGTGAAAGACCAATTTTTGGCGCAACACTTTTTGAAAATTTGGAATTTGAAAAAAAAGTTTTTAAATATTACTTTTCAACATATACCGCGAGAAAAAAACAAATTGGCTGATCAATTGGTTAATCAAGCGATTGATAAAGCATTGGTAAAAAAGTAAATGAAATTTAAATAAGAAAAACAACGGGGTTCCCGTTGTTTTGTATTAAAGGTTACGAAAGAAATCGATGGCTTCCGCTTGTTCAGGGAGAGTGCTTTTCAGAGTGTTGACGGTATCTTCGGTGATTTGTTTCCAGAAAAGTCGGGATGCACCTTGCCGAATTCGACTAACGAATTGCACTCTGATTTTTGTGTCCCAACGACGTTGTCCTTCTTCTGTTTGCCACCAAGCGCAAACGCGATCAACGATATTGGGCATCAGGGGCAAAGTGGGCTCGGCCATTTCCGAATCAAGCAACACCAGTAATCTTTCCATTAAACCTTGATTTAATGCTTTATTCCAACTGATGGTTTGTAGCAGATAATTTACGGAAATTGTTGATGGTTCTTGGTCGGATTTTTCAAACAAGGAAATCAATTTTTGTTCGGGAGTTGCTTTTGTTTCGGTTGAGTTTTGCGTTCTGGAAGATTTAGGTTGTTTGCGCTTCGCTCGCATAATGCTTTTACCAACTTGACGACAGGAAACATCCATTTGAATTCTCTCTGTCCAATAGGTCAAGGATTTACGAGAAACACGATTGGGATTAGCCAGCATGATTGTTAGCGTTTCCTCGGCCATTTTTAATAGTTGACGATGTTCTTTGATTTTGGGCGTTTTTTCCATGGCCGTTTCAATGTAATCATTTAAGCGTGCCAGCGCAAGATCACGATAGTATTCTGAATTTTCGGTAAATCTGATCAAAGAATCCAAAGATTCATGATGGTAGACGGTTTCAAAAGCCAATACTCGGTTATATCTTGAATCAGAACTTCGGCCACGGAATTTCAAGGATGTACCAGTGACCATGATGGCCATCAAAGTGGCAAGTAATGTTTCGCTACTCCAGACAAAGTCGCGCAAAAATCCTTGACTTTGCCGGAATTTCATTTGTGAAGTTTCAATTAAGTCTTGCCAGGGTAAATACTTTTGTGACAAGAAAAATTGTTGTTCCAAATCAATGACCGCTTGTTGCCAATTATTTAATTCATTCCAAGTAGTGAAACCCAGAGGAATTTGTGGGACAAACGCTTGATTTCCGAAATGCGTAGGCATGGTCCAAAACATTTTTTCATAATTAACATCAGACCAGTCATGCGCTTCATGATTCAAATACGCATCGTGTTGCGCCGGACCAAAAATCAATTCAATTTTGCTTTCGTAAATGGTTTCTCCGACATTGATTTTAATGGCGCGATGCAAACGTTGTCCAAATTGTTTAATTTCCTCAATCAGCTCTCTGATCAGTTGATTGGTATCAGCGGTTTTCAGGATTTCAATCGCCACGGAGATTTGTTGTAATGATTTTTTTTCCAGAACAATGCTAAGTAAGTTTTTTACCATTTCGCCGATTTTCAAGGATTGATCAATACTGGCCGGATTAAACCCGATCAATCCATGGAAAAATCCAAAAAGTTTATTTAAGTCCGACAAAATACGTTCGCAATCGTTTCTTGTCAAAGATTGGTTGCTTCGTCCGATTTCAATTACTTTTTCCAGAAAAAGGCGTTTATCTTTTTCAAGGTACACGGTTAAGTTTTGGGTTGACATTTTGCCCCCTTTGTTGGTTGTCATTGTTACCCATAGAATAATTGGAGAATTTTCAAATTATTTTATGGAAAACCATGAAAAAAATTTGGCCGACGACGCGGGGATATATACCCCCACGCCGCCGGCCATTAAAGAACTGACATTTCAATTCATTTTTTATTCAATCAATCTTCGTCTTCATCATCATCGGGTAGATTGCGCATCATGTCTTTGAGCTTGCCAATGAATGTTGATGCATTCTCATCGCCATTGCGCATCATGCCGTAGAAAATATTCAGCAATTTCTTTCCGGAAAGTACGAAATTGTCAACCGGAGTATCATATTCATCATCAGACATGAAGAATCGTACCGCCGTTGAACATTCGCATTCACAGACCAAAGTCCAAGCCAATTCCAGAATTCGTTCGTAATTCGGTCGAGTTTGATTTTCATTCTGGTCTTCATTAGCATGCAATTGAGCAAAAGCATCATGGGCAAACAACTTGGCAATCATTTCCTGCGTCAAGTAGGGTACCACGCTGGAATATTGCGAAGCATTGCTTCTGACCATGGATAAAATCAATTCCAAATCACCGGCATTAAGCATTTCATTAATTAATTCAGCTCGTTGATCATCATTCATTTCATCAAGCACTTTTTCCAGCTTATGCGCAATTCGCAAATTTTGATCATCAACATCACTCAAATGATAGTTGTTCATGACCGTCAAATACGAAGCGGTAATCGCCATTGCGCCGGCTTGGGAAGAAAGTTGCATTAATTTTTGTGCCACGTCTTTCAAATCAGCTTCCGGACTGATCAAACATTTGGTAATAGCATTTTCCGTTACCTGATAAATAGTCAAAGATGATTCACTCATATGGTTCCTCCTGCTTGGGTCGATTTATTCGACCACGGCTGTTGGTTCCCGGGATAACAACCCCTTGGTCGTTTCCCGAAAAAGTCAATTATCTTTTTTGCATTGCAAAACATTGGCTAAATAATCGGAAAAAACTTCTTGCGCTCCAAAGCGAAAATTAATGGTGGTTGAGTTTTTCTTGAATTCGCGACGTTTTTCTTCGGTATTGATTTGTTGAAAGGCTTCTGTTATTTCTCGAAATTTGGTTGTCGCTGTTTCATCACCGGGATTGCGATCAGGATGGTATTTGATTGATAATTGTCGATAAGCGCGCTTGATTTGTTCATCGGTTGCTTCGGCCGTTACACCAAGGATCAAAAAGGGATTTTTTGAAGACATGATGGCCTCGTTGATTGATTGGAAAAGAACATTTTATATTATACCAAGATAATGATTTTGTCAAGTTTTTGTTTGTTTAAATAAAATCTGGTTTTTATTCATTAAATTGGATAAATTCGAAGTTTTAATCTAGTGATAATTTTACCTTAAATAATAAAAAAATGAAACTTATCAAAGAAAAGTATTTTTCCTAATTAAAATCGTGGATAAATATTTCCTTACCTGTCGTTTTGTGGTATAATGTAAATGTAAAATTTATTTTCTTGTTTTATTATTACAAAAATATATGGCATTATTTGGTAAAAAAGAAACTCAAAAAAATTATTTGGGCGTTGATATTGGAGGTTCTAGCATAAAAATGGTGGAATTAACCAATAACAAAGGCCGAGCGCAATTGGTGACTTACGGATATTTGGAACGATCCACTAAATTAACCAAGGAGAGTTTGTTGGAAAAACCTGGAGAAATGGCGGAAGCCATTCGTCGGGTAGTGGAAAAATCAAAAATAAAAAGTAAGGAAGCCACTACCGCCTTACCGGCTAATGCGGTATTTAGTACAATTTTGTATTTGGAGGGTATTACGGACAAAGATTTGACTTCGATAAAAAAAGTACAAGCGGCGGTGGAATCGGAAGCGAAAAAAGTTTTACCATTACCAATTGAAGAAATGGTCCTTGATTGGAAAGTGATTAATTCAGCTGATCCCAAGGCTATTCCGGAAACTTCATCAAATAATATTAATGGTAATGTTCAGGTTTTATTAACGGCTGCGGCCAAAAATGTGGTGCGTCGTTATATTGAAATTTTTCAAAAAGCAGGGTTGAATTTATTGAGTTTGGAAACCGAATCATTTGCGATGGCCCGCGCTCTTATTGGTAAAGATCGTTCTACGGTAATTATTGTTGATGTCGGTGCAGCTAATACCGATATTACTTTGGTGGATAATGCTTTGCCGATTTTGGAAAGAACAGTGGATGTGGGAGGTTATAATATTACGCAAACTTTGGCTAATACTATGGGCCTTTCCATTGAACAAGCAGAACAATTCAAACGCGATTTAGCCGGTCAGACGGGCAAAACGCCAAATCAATCGTTACCGCCGGTGATTGAACAAGTGTTAGCTCCGATTATCAATGAAATAAAATATTTAAGGCAGTTTTTTCATCAACAACCGGGTATGGCGGAAAAGAGAATTGATCGATTGATTTTATCGGGTGGTACGGCTAAGCTGTTTGGTATTGCTGATTATTTCACTCAAATTTTCAATATCCGTACTTTTTCCGGTGACCCTTGGGCTCGGATGATTTATCCGGATGATTTACGATCGGTGTTGGAAAATGTGGGGTCGCGATTAACCGTGGCCATTGGTTTGGCGATGCGGGAAATTGATAAAACAAATTAAAATAATTATATGAAAAAAAACGGTTTTACTTTAATTGAATTATTGGTGGTGATTTTGATTGGTGGCGCTTTGGTTCTTCTGGCGGTAGTTTCTTTAAACGGGATTCAAAGCAAAGGACGAGATGCCGAACGAATCAATGATATTAATAATATTCACAAAGCCATGATGATGTTAAATGAAGAGACCGGATCTTTTCTTAATGCTTGCGGGGGAGTTTCATATACCGGTTTGGTTAGTAAATGTGATGGTGAAGGAGAAAATTTTCAGTTAATGACTTATTTGGATTCACTGGTAGCTATGAATGATCCTTTGGAAAAAGTGGTGGCTTGTGATGCTCAATGTTCGGTGACTCCATGTAATTATGCTTTTACGACCTTGACTTCGGATAAATATGAAGTTTGGTTTTTCTTGGAACGGGCTACTTCTGATTATCATCGGGGCTGTCATCGTTTGACGGAAAGAGGAATTGAATAATAAAATATGAACAAAAATAAAGGGATTACTTTAATTGAAGTTTTGGTATCAATTGCGATTTTAGTGGTAATTTTGTCGCTTTGTGTTTTGATGTTATTTGGAGCGCGTAAGGAGGCGCGTGATGCGAAAAGAGCCAGTGATATTGGTGTTTTGCGTAGTGCAATGGCGACAATCAAAGTGCAATATGGTAGTTATTTGGAGTCAGGGTGTCAAGCCGGAGCGGTTGCCAATTGTCAAACCGGAAATTTGGCGCAGGTTATGAATACTATTGCCAATTTCAAGGATGCTAGAGGAAAGGTTTTGTGTTCGCAAGATTGTACCAAACCTTGTCAGTATTCATTTTCCGAAGGAATGACAGCGGATAATTATGAAGTGTTGTTTTATTTGGAAAAAGGGTTGGGTAATTATTCTGAAAAGGGTTGTTATCAATTAACCGCTGCCGGAGTAAAGAAAAAATAATAAAAATTTGTCTGTTTTTATTTTTTTTGTTATAAAAAAGTTTAATGTTATAAAATTATGCCTGATTCGTGGAAATTATTGATTTATCTTGTGGGGGTGGTGGTTTTTTTCACCGCTTTGCTCGGAGCAACCAATAGTCACGCGGCTGACCCGATGACTTTTTTGCGTTTGGATTTGGCTACGGTTGAGCGCGGTTATACGGTTGTTAGTCCGGATAATAATTTTTTGTTACCGATTACGCCAAAATTTTTCCAGCGTCCGGTGGTAGTGAAAATCGAAAATATAATTTCGGGGACTAAATTGCCTGATAGTTTAGCGGCGATCAGTAATAAATATATTTATCATTTGGAAAAGGATTATGTTGGAGTTTTAAAATCCCCTGTGTCTTTGCTTTTTAAATTGGAAAATAATTTTAATCCGCAAGCTAAGGTTTATTTTTATGATAAAAATCAAGAACAGTGGCGGGAATTACCGAGTAAAATAAATAATGATAAGAAAATGATTGTGGCGCAAACGATTTTCCCTTGCTTGGAAGTGGTGGTGGCGGTTCCCAGTGTAACAAAAAGCGAAATGGCTTTAATTGAACAGCCCAAAATAACTAATTCAATAAATGATGATCTGACGGCAGTATCAGCGATAGTCAGTGATCGACAAGGTAATATTATTTTTGAAAAAAATATTGATAGTGTTCGACCGATTGCCAGCTTGACCAAATTGATCACCGCGGAAGTTTTTTTGCAAAATAATCCGGGGTGGGCCAAACGAGTGGCGATTGTCGAGTCGGATAATGTGGGTGGGGCCAGTGTTAATTTTGAACCCGGAGATTTGGTGACGGTGCGTGATTTGTATTTTGCCACTTTAACCGGTTCAAAGAATAATGCGACGCGCGCTTTGATGCGATCTACCGGATTAAGTGAATCGGAATTTGTTTTCGCTATGAATTCATTAGTGAAAAGTTGGGGTTTGACTAATACTTATTTTGTTGAACCAACGGGGTTAAGTGAGAAAAATGTTTCCACGGCCAGAGAAATGATAGAAATTTCCAGGCGCAGTTTATCCAAATATGATTTTTTGGAACCCACGACAATTAAATGGTATGAGGTGAAGTTTTTGCGCCAAGGACAATGGAAAAGTTATTGGGTACGAAATACCAATATGAAATTACTTGAAAGTGAGTTGTATGTTACCGGTGGTAAAACCGGTTATACCGATGAGGCCGGATATAATTTGGTAACCAAAGCGCGAGTATCGCGTGATTCACAATCTGAGTTATTGGCCTTGGTGATGGGCGCGAAAATGACCATGAATTATGAAGAGGTTTATCGTTTGTTGAAAAAATATTTATGAAATCTCAAAATATCAAAGTAGCGGTGGGAATGAGTGGTGGCGTTGATTCTTCAGTGGCCGCCGCTTTGTTAAAAAAGCAAGGCTATGATGTTTTTGGTGTATTTTTTCATTTTTGGGGCGAAAAAATTAATGGTCAAGCCAGAGAAAATATTTGTTGTTCTCTGGAATCTCAAGAAGATGCCCGGCGAGTGGCTAATAAGTTGGGTATTAAATTTTATACGATAAATTTAGAGCCGACTTTCAAAGAAAAGGTGGTTGAAGATTTTATTGCTGAATATCAAGCGGGGAAAACTCCCAATCCTTGTGTTCGATGTAATCAATTCATTAAATTCGGTGAAGCGTTAACCAAGGTCCGCGCGTTAGGGGCGGATTATTTAGCGACCGGGCATTATTGTCAAATTAAAAAGTCCGGAGATAAATTTTTCTTATTAAAAGGAAAGGATAAAGAAAAAGATCAGACTTATTTTTTGTATCGTTTAAATCAAAAACAATTATCACAAATATTATTTCCGGTTGGTCATTTGAAAAAAAAACAAGTGCGGAAAATAGCCACTAAATTTGATTTGCCCACGGCCGGTAAACGAGAATCACAAGAAGTTTGTTTTATTCCGGATGGTGATGTGGCTGGATTTTTGAAGCGTTATTTGCAATTACATAATGGTTTGATCAAAGATATTGAAACCAAAGAAACGATTGGTTCGCATGAGGGACTGCAAAAATATACTATTGGTCAGCGCAAAGGAATTGGTTTGCCTGGAGGACCATGGTTTGTTAAGCATCTGGATACGGCAAAAAATATTTTATGGGTGACAAATGATATTGAAAAATTAAAAACCCAAGAATTTTATTTGAAAAATGTTAGTTGGATTTCCAGTGCGCCTCGTTTCCCGGTTAAGGTTAAATGTCGGATTCGGTCGGCTGCTCAAGAAGTATCGGCCAGCATTTCTCAAGAAAAAAATAAAATCAAAGTGGTTTTTAGTCAGCCACAGTTAGCCGTGACACCTGGTCAATCGGCGGTTTTCTGGCGGGGGCAAAAATGTTTGGGTGGTGGCGTGATTGTTTGATTTTGGGAAATGTTTCCTGCCAAGTTGCCAAAATACATTTTTTTGGTTAAAATATCGCTATCAATAAAAAATATGACAACTGATGAATTACGACAATTATATTTAGAATTTTTCAAAAGTAAGGGGCATGAAATTATCCCCAGTGCTTCTTTAATACCAGAAAATGATGCCACGGTTTTGTTTACCATGGCGGGGATGCATCCTTTGGTTCCTTTTTTAATGGGAGAAAATCATCCACTTGGTCGTCGTTTAGCCAATGCGCAAAAATGTATTCGGACCGGTGATATTGATGAAGTTGGTGATAATCGCCATTTAACATTTTTTGAAATGCTCGGTAATTGGAGTTTGGGGGATTATTTCAAGGAAAACGCCATTGAATGGAGCTTTGAATTTTTAACATCACCGCAATGGTTGAATTTGGATCCGAAAAGATTTTATGTCACGGTTTTTGGTGGTGATGAAACTGCGCCACGTGATAATTTATCTATTCAAGTTTGGCAAAAATGTTTTAATCAAGCGGGAATAATGGCGGAAGTGTCGGATTCCGGCAATTGGGAAAATGAAAATACTCGAATTTTCGCGTTGGGCAAAAATGATAATTGGTGGGGTTTGACTACCGGGCCCTGTGGTCCATGTTCGGAAATGTTTTATGATACGCGAATTGATGAGGGGCATTTATCGCAATCTTTTGATGATTTGGTAAATAGCGGAAGGTTTTTTGAAGTTTGGAATGATGTTTTCATGGAATATAATAAAAAAGAAGATGGTGAATTGGTGGCTTTGTCTCAAAAAAATGTGGATACCGGGATGGGGTTGGAGCGAACGGTGGCGGTGTTGAACGGATTGGCGGAAGTTTTTGAAATTGATGAGTTCGGACAGTTGTTTGATGAGATTGAAACCTTGGCGCAAGTTAAATATGAATATAATAAATCGGCTTTTCGGATTATTGCCGATCATGTGCGGTCAGCTACCATGATTTTGGGTGATCAAAAGGGAATTGTTCCCAGTAATTTGGATCAGGGCTATGTTTTGCGTCGATTGATTCGACGAGCAGTTCGTTATGGCAAACAAATTGGTATCAATGAACCATTTTTAAATAAAGTCGCTAAGGTGGTGATTCGTCAATTACACTTAATTTATCCGGAATTAAAAACAAATGAACAATTTATTTTTAATGAATTGTTAAAAGAAGAAGAAAAATTTGCCACTACTTTGGAAAAAGGATTGCGTGAGTTTGAGAAAATGTCGCAAGACAAAAATCTTTCAGGGAAGGAAGCTTTTATTTTATTTTCTACTTATGGGTTTCCTTTTGAAATGACGGTGGAGTTAGCTAAAGAAACAGGATTAAATATCAGTCGGGAAGAATTTGATGAGGAATTTGAAAAGCATCAAGCGCTTTCTCGTCAAGGAGCTGAGCAAAAATTCAAAGGTGGTTTGGCGGATACCGGTGAAGATACGCGTAAGTTGCACACCGCCACCCATTTATTACAAGCCGCTTTGCGGCAAGTTTTGGGTGCGCATGTTTTTCAAAAAGGTTCAAATATTACACCGGAAAGGTTGCGATTTGATTTTTCGCATCCGGAAAAAATGACACCAGAACAAATTGTACAGGTTGAAAGTTTGATTAATGAGTGGATTGTCAAGAATTATGAAGTGAAGTGTGAGGAAATTCCGTATATGGATGCTAAGGAACGGGGCGCGATTGGTTTATTTGAGGATAAATATGGTGAAGTCGTGAAATTATATTCCGTCGGTGATATTTCGTGTGAATTGTGCGGTGGTCCGCATGCTAATCATACCGGTGAACTTGGTAAATTCAAGATTGTCAAAGAAGAAGCCAGTTCTGCCGGGGTGCGTCGGATTAAAGCGGTTTTAGAATAAAATTTCAAAAAATTTATCATTAAAATAAAAAACGCCATTGGAGGCGTTTTTGCTTGTTTGACAAAAAAAAGTCCATATAGTAGATTGATTGGTTGTCCTTTACCCTTCACGAAGGAGGATTTATGAATGCATTTTTGGAAGTTCCCGTAGAATTGAGTGAATGGATGGACAAAAATGAGCCAGATGATGATTTGAGTTTTAAGGGTTGTTATGCGGACCAGCTTCATTTTGTGAGAAATATTTTGTTGCGTGCTTTGTATGGCGATGATTCGGACAAAGCTAAACATGTTCGCATTATGGTGGTGCCCACCCATGAATCGCACTCAGTTGTTTTGCCGGTGTATCAGTTTACTTTGCCAAATGGGGTGAAGATTACTTTACGAAATAATTTCTTTAATTGGAAGGTTTCGGTGGATTCGCCGTTTTCCATTTCAATGAAGCCCTTGGGTTTGTTTGATTCAAATAGGAGAATCCAACCTTATCATTGTGATGGTTTCCCAGAGGAAATTGTTTTTGGTTCGTATGATGAAAATCGTAAGCGGTTCACACTTTCTTTTCTCACTGACTATCATCTTTGGACCTTTATGTTCCTGCTCGGAAATGCCATGATGTTGTCACGCTGATAGAATAATATAAAAGATGTTGTAAACAACATCTTTTTTCTTTTAATAAAATTAATTTACATTTTTTCTTCTGTTCCATTTTTGTCAATAATTGTTACGCCACGTTGTTCGGTTTCTTCAGTATCATTTTGCGGTGGTAGGGGTTCTTCGGGAAGGGGGATTTGTATTGTGGGTCGGTCATTTTGCGGTTTCTTTTTTTGTTCTTTTATTTTTTCGATTATCCAAGGTTCCGGCGCTTGGTGTGGGTCAATGTTGAACATATAGTTGATAAATTTAATATTATTTATAATTATCACAAAAACTAATTTTTAAGTCAAAAAAATAAAAATATAAAGAATAATTGGAGGAACATTATTTAGTTTGATTGTCAACTTGGAAAAAATAATTATTTTTTGATAAAATACGATTATCTTATGGCGGAAACTCCTATGTTGAAACAATATCGTGAAATAAAAGATCAATACAAAAATGAGATCTTGTTTTTTCGATTGGGAGATTTTTATGAAATGTTTGATGATGACGCTTTGCAAGCTTCAAAAATTCTTAATATTACTTTAACGGCCAGAAATAAGGGCACGGAAAATGAAATGCCCATGTGTGGTATCCCATATCATGCAGCGGAAAATTATATTGCTAAATTAACACGAGCCGGTAAACGGGTGGCGATTTGTGAGCAATTAAGTGACCCCACTTTGCCGGGAATCGTGAAGCGTGAAGTGATCCGAGTGATAACGCCGGGAACGACGATTGATGACAAGGTCTTGGATAATAAAACCAATAATTTTTTAGTCGCTTTAGTTTTGCAAAAAAATACTTGGGGGTTATCTTTGGTGGATTTAACCACCGGAGAATTTCAAGCTACGGAAATCAATGATTTTGAAATTTTGAAAAATGAAATCAATCGTTGGCATCCGGGCGAGGTAATTGTTAACGGTGAACTGTTTAATGATGCGCGATATCAAGATTATATAACCCATTTAAATAATGTTTTTGTTTTTAAATTACCGAATTTTGAAACACCGGAAAAAATAATATTAAATCATTTTCAGGTAAAAAATTTCGTTGGTTTTGGTTTGGTTGATCAGCCCAACGCCATTCAATCAGCCGGTTTCTTGCTTGGTTATTTAAAGGAAACACAAAAAACCGCTTTGGAACATATTAATAAATTGTCGCGATTGGCTTTGGAAAATTATATGGTTTTGGATCAGGCGACAATCAAAAATTTAGATTTATTTATTAATTCTTGGACTTTTAAGGTTGAAGGTAGTTTGCTGTCGGTTTTAGATCAAACGATCACGGCCATGGGGGGTAGAACTTTACGTAAATGGTTGATGCTTCCACTAATCAATGCCAAACAAATAAATGATCGCTTGGAAGCGGTTACTACTTTGAAAAATGATGGTTGGTTAATGAGTGAATTAATTGAGCAATTTAAATTAATGGGAGATTTTGAACGCTTGGTGGGGAAAATCGGTTGTAATCGAGCTAATGCGCGTGATGTGGTGGCGTTGAAAAACAGTTTAATGACTATTGATCCGATTAAAAAATTATTACAAAATCAAACCGCTAAAATATTAAAAAATCAATTTGAAAATTTACCACCGCATCAGTCTTTGATTACTTTAATTAACGAAGTTTTGGTGGATGAACCGCCCGCGATTTTAAACGAAGGGGGAATGATTAAATCTGGTTATAATGAGCAGCTTGATGATTTGCGTCAAGTTGCCGGTGGTGGAAAAGATTGGATTCGAATGTTCCAAAGTCAAGAAATTGAGCGAACAGGAATCAATTCATTAAAAGTGAAATTCAATAAAGTTTTTGGTTATTATATTGAAATAAGTAATTCTAATTTATCGGCGGTGCCTGATGATTATATTCGTAAACAGACTTTAGTTAATGCGGAAAGATATATTACGCCGGAATTAAAAGAATATGAAGAAAAAGTTTTGGGCGCAGAGGAAAAAATCGCTCGTTTGGAATATCAGATTTTTTTGGAGTTAAGAGAAAAAATAATCAAATATTTGACGGAGATTCAATTAACAGCTCGATTGATCGGTGAATTGGATGTTTTGTTATCTTTTGCACAAATTGCCAAAATGAATAATTATGTTTGTCCGCAAATAAGCGTTGAGGGAAAAATTGATATTAGACAGGGTCGACATCCGGTGATTGAAAAATATGTTGATCGTTATGTAGCTAATGACACTTTGCTCGATCATGAAAAAAATGAAATTATTTTGTTGACCGGTCCGAATATGAGCGGTAAATCAAGTTATATTCGGCAAGTGGCCTTGATTGTGTTAATGGCTCAGCTGGGTTCATTTGTGCCGGCGGAAAAAGCAGGTATTGGCGTGGTGGATCGAATTTTTACTCGCGTGGGGGCCAGTGATAATTTAACCCAAGGGGTTTCCACTTTTATGAATGAGATGCAGGAGGCGGCCAATATTTTGAATAATGCCACGTCCAATTCTTTGATTATCTTGGATGAAATCGGACGTGGAACAGCCACTTTTGATGGTGTTAGTATTGCTCAGGCGATTGTCGAATATTTGCATGACAAAATAAAAGCCAAAACCATTTTCGCTACTCATTATCATGAATTAATGGGGCTCGCGGAAAATTTGGATCAGGTGGTTAATTATTGTGTGGCGGTGGTCGAGGAGCAGGGGAAAATCGTATTTTTGCATCAAATTATCAAGGGCATGGCCAGTGATAGTTATGGAATAGAAGTGGCAAAATTAGCCGGCTTGCCCGAATCTTTGATCTTGCGAGCCAAGCAGGTTTTAGAGGAGTTGGAACAAAAAGCGGATTATCAGGTAGTCGGAAGACCGAAGCAAACCGCTCTGAATTTTACCCCAAAGCAAAGTAAAGTGATGTCTGAATTGCAAAAAATTGATCCGGATAATTTAACGCCATTGCAAGCATTACAAAAAATAATTGATTTAAAAGCCGAATCAGATGACTAAAATTTTTGTTTAATTTATAAGAAAAATAAGTATATTTATCATTTGTTATTGACAGAATTAATTTATTATGCTATAATGCTTAATCATGTTCTTTGAATCGATGGATTGTAAGGGGTATTGGCAACCCCTCGGAAAGTGGAACCTGGCCCGGGCAACGCTGGCGTTGCTGGGGATTAGGGGGATACTTCCAGAAGATAACCGCAAAGGGAGATTTTGCGGGAAATCTCGAGGCTGTTCACCTCGGGAGATGATGGCTTGACTCCTGGGAGTCAAAAAATCATTCATACGCCACCTGTCGAGTTTTTGCTCCTGAGCGTTGTCTCAGCAAAACTTTTCGACAGGCTGTTAGTGGTATCCGGTTCTACAGACCGGACAGCTGCGACAGAGTCAAAACCCTCGTCAGTGCCGTCACCTTGAGCAAGTGACGGAGGAGTAACGGAGGGTGCCCTGAGAAACTGGTCTGCAGGCCTTTTTCTCTCGGGAAACCACGGCTTGCGCTTCGTCGCCTGCCGTGTATTTTTCAAAAGCCGAGGGCAGATCTCCCCTGTGTTAACCTCGGCCCCTTTTCCAACTTTCTTCCCACGACGCTTGGGAAGTTATCCGGCGGATGTGATTTTCAGCCTAAAAACTGATAATCATTATCCGCCTTTTTTATTTGTATTTTTTGACAAATCAGGTAAAATGACAATTATATGTCAAATAAAATCAATATATTATCTCAAGATTTGATTAATCAAATTGCCGCTGGTGAGGTGGTGGAGCGACCGGCATCGGTGGTCAAAGAATTGGTGGAAAACAGTTTGGATGCGGGAGCGAAAAATATTACCATTGAAATTGAAAATGGTGGAATTAATTTGGTGCAAGTATCTGATGATGGATCAGGTATGTCTGCCGAGGATGCGCGTTTATCCATTGTGCAACATGCTACCAGTAAGATTGGAAATTTAAACGATTTATTTAATATCGGAACTTTGGGGTTTCGTGGGGAAGCATTGGCCAGTATTTCTTCGGTTAGTCACTTTCAGTTGATTACTCGTCGTGTTCAAGATCAAGCCGGGACAGAATTGACTTTTGATGAACAACAAATGTCTATTGCTTCCATTGGTTGTCCGATCGGCACAACGGTAAAGGTAAAAAATTTATTTTATAATGTTCCGGCACGCCAAAAATATTTGAAAACCGCGGTTACGGAATTTAATCATATCGTTGATTTGTTTATCAATTATGCTTTGGCTTTTCCAAAAATCGGGTGGAAATTCTTGCATAATGGGCGCATGGTTTATCATTTTCCACCGGTTACGGATTCTCAGATACGAATTATGGAAGTTTTGGGCAAAGAAATCGCCACGCAATTGATCCCCTGTAATATCAATGCCGTAGAAATGAAATTGGACGGTTTTATCGGCCGACCGCAAATTGCGCGCAATAATCGACGCTTACAATTTTTATTTGTTAATGGTCGACCGGTTAATGAATTTATTATCGCTAAAAGGATCAAAGATGCTTATGATACTTTATTGCCCAATAATTTATTTCCGGTATATATTTTGAATTTAATTGTTGATCCGCAAAAGGTGGATGTGAATGTTCATCCGCGAAAATTAGAAGTGCGGTTTTCCGATCCGCAAAAAATTTATCAATTTGTTTACCGTCAAGTAGCGGATCTTTTGGATCGTAATGAATTGGTGAAAAACATTCAATCTCCTAATTTAAATTGGGGTTCACAGTCAGGTCTTCAATCTTCTGAACCAACCAATTTTGTTAATCAATCATTAGAATTCAACTATTCGGCAAAAAATTCATATTCGTTAAATAGTTTTTCAACAATGCCGAAAAATAATTTTAGTAATTTGTTATCAAGTAATGAAAATTCAAGTGATGATAATCAGTTGAGAAATTATCGTGTCATTGGACAAGTAAATAATTCATATATTACAGTGGAAACAAAAGAAGGTTTGCGAATTTATGATCAACATGCCACCAGTGAACGTGTGCAATACGAAAAAATAAAAAAGCAATGGTTGGAAAAAAATATAATGCGACAATCTTTGTTGTTGCCGCAAAATATAGATTTGTCGGTGGCTGAAGCTAATATGGTGCGAGATAAGATCGATTTTTTGGCTCAATTTGGTTTTGAATTGTCGGAATTCAGTAATAATTCTTTTGTTATCAATGCGGTTCCGCAAATAATCAGCCAAAAAAAATATGTTGAAGGCTTGCAGGAAATTATTTCCGATTTAATGGAATACAGTGATATCAATGATGGCGTGGCAACGGAAATTTCGGCGGTGGTTAATCGGGTTTTGAATCGTATGAGTTGTCGTAGCGCCATCATGTTTGGTGATGCTTTGACCATAGAACAAATGTATGAATTGATTGATTCTTTGCTTTTAGCTCCGGATAAATATAAATATACTTGTGTTCATGGCCGACCTTGTGTGATTGAGTATACTTTTGGGGAATTAGAGCGTTTATTTAAGCGTAAATAACTTCACTTTGGGTAAAATTTGACAAAATATTAAATTGTCGGTATTATATTGAGGCAAAATTTGTAGTTAAAAAATTTAATATTATTTTGGCTAAAATTAATAAAAAGAGTTTAATTTTAATTGTTAATAAATATGCCGTGGTTTATCCAGAATAAGCCATTGACATTATTTTATTTTACTGTATAATTAAGCTATTAAAATTTACCATGGTCAAAAAAGACGTTATTGAAATGAACGGGGTGGTTGATGAATTAATGCCTTCAGCCATGTTTCGCGTCACACTCGAAAACGGACACGAAATTCTAGCACATTTATCCGGGAAAATGCGAATGAACAAGATCAAGATTTTGCCGGGTGATAAAGTGAAAATCGAGTTGACTCCCTATGATCTGTCAAAAGGAAGAATCGTATATCGTTTTTAAGTCTAAATAAGAATTTATAATAGACATTTAATATTTATTTTATTTTATGAAAGTTCGGGCTTCAGTTAAAAAGATGTGCAAGGATTGCAAAGTCGTCCGACGCAAAGGTCGCGTTGTTATTATTTGCAAAAATCCAAAACATAAACAACGCCAAGGATAAAAAATATGGCAATTCGTATTTCAGGTGTTAACTTACCAAATGATAAGCGTGTAGAAATTGCGCTTACTTATATTTATGGTATCGGTAAGGTGACCAGTAATTTAATTTTGAGCAAGACAAAAATTGATCCTGATACACGGGTAAAGGATTTAACCGAAGATCAGGGGAATTTATTGCGTCAAGTAATTGAAAAAGAATATCGCACGGAAGGTAATTTACGTCGCGAAGTTTTGACTAATATTAAACGTTTAAAAGAAATTAAAGCTTATCGTGGTTTGCGACATATTAAGGGATTACCGGTTCGCGGCCAAAGAACCAAAACCAATTCTCGTACCGTTCGTGGTAATGTTCGTCGAACAGCCGGTAGCGGTCGTAAGCCTTCAGCGCAAAAGACTTAATTTATATTTATATAAAATTCCATTGATGATATGAGTGAAGATAATAAAAAAATTGAAGAAACAACAGTAGAGGCAACGGTCGCCGAATCTTCTTCTGATAAAAAAGAAGACAAGAAGAAAAAGGGTGCTCCAGCCAAACTGAAAACCGCCAAAGGCAAAAAGAAAGTCATTCGACCGGTTGCTTTAGGTCGGGCTTATGTTAAAACCACTTATAACAATACCATTATTAGTTTTACTGATCAAAATGGTAATGTGTTGGCAACTTCTAGTGCTGGTGAAAACGGTTTTAGCGGTCCGCGAAAAGCTACTCCTTATGCTGCTTCTGTAATCGTAAAAAAAGCGGCGGAAAAAGTTGCTCCTTATGGTTTGAAGGAAGTTAATGTTTTTGTGACCGGTGTGGGTTTGGGCCGAGAGTCAGCGATTCGATCAATTAATGCCAATGGGATTAATATTTTATCAATAAAAGACATGACTCCGATTCCTCATAACGGATGTCGTCGACGTAAACCTCGAAGAGTATAATATATGACAGAAAATAATGCACAATGCCGATTATGTCGTCGCATGGGGAAAAAACTTTTCCTCAAAGGCGATCGCTGTGAAACTGCCAAATGCGCTTTGGTGAAAAGAAATTATCCACCGGGATTGCATGGTCAAAAAAATGTAGGCGCTCGTTTGTCTGACTATGGTCGTCAATTGAAAGAAAAACAATCAGCTCGTATTCATTATAATTTAACGGAAAAACAATTTCGTAATTATTTTGAAAAGGCGATTATTAAAAAGGAAGAAACCGGTCAAGCTTTGTATTCATCTTTGGAAATGCGTTTGGATAATGTTGTTTATCGTTTAGGTTGGGGCAAATCCATTAAACATGCTCGTCAATTGGTAAATCATGGGCATTTCTTGGTGAACGGTAAAAAAGTGGATATTCCTTCATATAATGTTAAAGTTAATGATGTTATTAAAGTGGGTGAATCAAGTAAAAAAAGTAAGAATTTTGAAGAATTATCTGAATTGATGAAAAATAAAGAATTGCCACATTGGTTGTTTTTCGATGCTAAGGATAATATGGGGAAGGTAGTTGATTATCCCAGTTTGGAAAAAGCGACTTTGGAATTTGATATTCAAGCAATCATTGAATTTTATTCAAGATAAAAAAAATAATATATTGATCATTTGACTTTCATTTGTTTCGGAGGGAAAAATGAGGCAAACTGATTAATATCAAATTATGGAATTATTCTTGTTACCATCAAAAATCAATTATAAAAAGGGAGAAAATCCCAATCAAGCGACCTTGGTTATGGAACCGCTTTATTTTGGATACGCCACTACGATCGGTAATGCTTTGCGACGAGTTTTATTGTCTTCTTTGCCGGGAGCAGCGGTAACCGCTGTAAAAATTAAAGGAGTTGATCAAGAATTTTCCGCTATTAATAATGTTAAGGAAGATGCGTTAAATATAATTTTGAATTTGAAAAATTTACGGGTTCGAGTACACGCTGATGAACCGGTTAAGCTTAAATTATCAGCCAGTGGTGAAAAAACCGTAACTGCAGCGGATATTGAAAAAAATTCCGATGTTGAAATTATCAATACTGATTTGGAAATCGCTACATTGACCGATAAAAAAGCTACTTTAGAAATGGAAATTACTGTAGAAAAAGGACGAGGTTATTTGCCAGTCGAAGAAAGAGATAAGGATAATGTGGAAATTGGAACAATGCTCGTTGATGCGATCTTTTCTCCGGTGAAAAGCGTGGGGTACAAAGTGGAAAATACTCGTGTCGGAGATGTAACTGATTATGATCGTTTATTATTAAACATTGAAACTGACGGATCAATTTCTCCCGAAGAAGCGGTTAATACCGCCTCCAAGATTTTAATTGATCATTTTAACTTTTTAACCATTAATGGTAAGAAGGAAAATTCCGCAGAATAAGTTAAGTAAAATTATTATGAGACATCAGAAAAAAGGCAAAAAATTAGGCCGAAGCATGAACACCAGAAAAGCTTTGATGCGTTCCATGGTGACCAGTTTTATTTTGAACAAAGGTAAAATGAAAACTACTTTGACTAAGGCGAAAACAGTTAAACCGATTATTGAAAAATATATTACGTTGGGTAAGAAAAATGATTTGACCAGTCGACGACGTCTTTTGGAGTTTTTGTACGACGAAAAAGCAGTTAATTTGCTTTTGTCGGAAATTAGCCCCAAATATTTGGAACGACGTGGCGGTTATACCAGAATAATTAAATTGGGAAAGAGAACGGGTGATGATGCTGAAATGGCATTAATTGAACTCGTATAAATTAATATGGAAAGAAAAACTCATACAATTGATGCGACCGGTAAAGTTTTTGGTCGCTTAGCCTCTCAAATTGCGGTATTGCTACATGGTAAGCACAAACCGGAATTTGAAACACATATTGATCTTGGTGATATTGTGATTGTTAAAAATGCAGGTGGAGTGGTATTTACCGGTAAGAAATTAATGCAAATCCAGTATCATCGTTATTCAGGTTACCCGGGTGGATTGAAAACTGAAAAAGCTAAGGGATTGATTATTAAAAATCCGGAAAAAATGTTGCGCCAGGCGGTTTATAATATGTTGCCGAAAAACCGATTACGCAGTCAAATGATTAAAAGACTTAGATTTATCAAATAATTATGGCAGACAAAAAAACAATTAAGCCCGAGGTGGCTGATGATGAAAAAAATACTACGGCTAAACGCGGTGAATATTTGTATGCCGTTGGTAAACGAAAAACCGCTGTTGCTCAAGTTCGAGTGTTTAAAAAAGGTGAAGGTAAAATTATTGTTAATGACAAAGATATTAATGAATATTTTCCTTTGAATGAATGGCAAGAAGCGATAAAATCACCATTGAAATTAATTGGTCAAGAAAGCAAATTAAATGTTGTGGCCAAAGTTTTTGGTGGCGGGGTTAATAGTCAAGCGGAAGCGGTTCGTCATGGTGTGGCTCGCGCTTTGATTCAATTAAATCAAAACTTTCGTAAGCCATTGAAAAAAGCGGGATACTTGACTCGTGATGCTCGTAAAAAAGAAAGAAAAAAACCAGGTTTGAAGAGCGCTCGCCGTGCCCCACAATGGAAGAAACGTTAAATGTGTTATCTATATATCAAAAACGCACTTACAGTGCGTTTTTGTGTAGTTGAAAATGCCCAATAATTACGATATAATTAAGTTAATCATTTATGGTTAAAACCGTTTCACAAAACACTACATTTTTAACACTTTCGTATGTTGTGCAAAAGTTGTTTTCTTTTGTTTATTTTATTTTAATTGCGCGATTTATCGGGGTGGAGGATTTGGGTAAATATACCTTTGCCCTGTCATTTACCACGATTTTCGCCGTGTTTGTTGATTTGGGATTAACGCAAGCTTTGGTCCGAGAAACGGCTAAGTATTTTGATCGAGCAGGAAAATATTTGTCAGGAATTATTGGGATTAAATTGATTGTGTCTTTAGTGGTGTATTTGCTTGTTGTGACAGTGGTTAATTTAATGGGTTATCCAAGCATTACCAAACAATTGGTTTATTTGTCAGGGATTGTGATGGTGCTTGATTCATTTACATTATCATTTTGGGGAGTATTTCGGGGGGCGCAAAATTTAAAATATGAATCTTTATCCGTAATTTTCAATCAATTGATTATTTTGACCTTTGGGGTACCGATTTTGGTTTTAGATTGGCCGTTGTGGTGTTTGATGTTACCTTTCATTGCCGGAAGCGTTTTTAATTTTTTGTATTCGTGGTTGATGATTAAGCATAGATTGAAAGTCCCTGTGAGTATTAGTTATGACTGGTCGCAAATTATTTTTTTATTTAAGATTGCCACGCCATTTGCATTGCTGACGATTTTTAGTCGGATTTATGGATATTTGGATTCAGTATTGTTATCTTTTTTCCAGGGAGATAAAGCGGTTGGCCTGTATGCGGCAGCCATGAAGATACCTTTTGCTTTGCAATTTATCCCGGCGGCGTTTGCCGCGGCGATTTTCCCGGCGTTTAGTTATTATTATATTCATGATCAGAAACAATTGAAGGTGTCATTTGATAAGGCGATGCTATTTTTAACGGTGGTGGCCGTCCCTTTGTCTTTTGGAATCGCAACCATCGGGGAAGTGGTAATTTCTCAACTTTTTGGGATTGATTTTTTGCCGGCGGTACCAATTTTACAAATAATGATTTTCGGATTGATCTTTGTTTTCTTAAATTTTCCTTTAGGTTCACTGATGAATGGTTGTGATCGACAAGTAATTAATACTAAATTGGTTGGTGGTGTTATGGTTTTGAATTTTATTTTAAATATTATTTTTATCCCGATTTATTCTTATTATGCGGCAGCCATAATTTTTCTTTTGTGTCATATCACTTTATTTATTGCCGGTTTGATAGTTGCCCATACGATTATTCCGTATAGTAAGAGAATTTTGTTATTTACTTTTGGTAAAACTTTATTTTCCGCTTTATTTATGGCTTTCGTGTTAAGAACGTTGATGGCCGGATGGAATTTCCTTTGGCAAATATTTTTTGGCATATTAATATATTTTGGTTTAATGTTGATCATCAGAGGTATTACGGTGGCCGACATAAGATTTTTGTGGCAATCATTTATTAAACGTGGTTGATATGATGAGGTTTTTTGAAAATTTCCCAGAAATTATTTGTGGTTTTTCTGCTCAAGATAATGGTGATATGTCTTTGAAAAATAACTCTGTTTTAGGTTATGCTAATCGTCAGCGATTTTTATCAGGGCTTAACTTAACGATTGATAATTTGGTGACAATGAATCAGGTGCATGGCAGTAATGTGATCCAGGTTTTGCCGGATATTTTTTCAATAAAAAAAAATGATTCAATTTACATTTCAAAATGTGATGGCTTGATTACGAGAATGTCAGGCGTGATTTTAGGAGTAGAAACCGCGGATTGTCTGCCATTGTTTATTTATGACCCGATAGAAAAAGTAATTGGAGCTATCCATTGCGGTTGGCGTAGTGTGGTGGGTGGTATTGTAATTAAAGCTTTGAATCAATTGTCAGAAAAATTTCGGTGTCAGATGAAAAACTTGCAAATCGCCATTGGTCCACATATTCGACAATGTCATTTCGAAATTCAAAATGATGTTTTGGTACATTTTATGGATTATTCACAGCAGATTTATCAAGATGAGAATAGAAAATATGTTTCTTTGGTGGGGATAGTTGAAAATCAGCTTTCGCATCAAGGGGTTGAGAAAAATAAAATGGAAATTTCCGATATTTGTACATATTGTGATAATCACTATTATTCTTATCGTCGTGATGGTCGTGCTAATTATCAATCAATGCTCGGCTGTATCAGTTTGGTAAAATAATTTATGAAAAAAACTTTATTAATTTCTTGGGATTTCCCGCCACAAACCGGCGGAGTAGCTAGATATTGGGGCAATCTTTGTCAATATTTGCCAAGTGGAGATTTGGTGGTCTTGGCGCCTCAAAACATTAAGTCAAATGATTTTGATTCCGAACAAAAATATATTATTGAACGAACAAAAATGAAATTCACTTCAAAATTTGTTTGGCCTAAATGGTTGCCATTGGTTTGGCAGGTTTTTTCTTTAATTAGAAAGCATAAGATCGAACATATTTTAGTATCTGAGGTTTTACCAACCGGAACGGTTGCTTTATTAATAAAATGGATTAAGAAAATTCCTTATACTTTATCATTTCATGGTATGGATATTGCTTGGGCAATGAGACAAAAAAGAAAAAACTTTTTATTGCGATTGATTCTTAAAAATTCGCATTCAATTTTGACTAACAGTAAATATACGTCTAAATTAATATTGGATTTTTTACCATCGGTCGAAGCTAAAATTATTGTTGTTTATCCTGGTTTGTCGATTCAAGATAAAAAAACATCGCATATTGCTTTTTCCCCAGATAAAAATCGATTTATTGTACTCTCAGTAGGTCGTTTGGTAGAAAGAAAGGGGTTTGATAAGTCAATTGAAGCCATTAAGGCCTTAAAAAACAGATACCCTGATATTTTATATATTATTGTAGGTCAGGGTGAATACGAGTCAACTTTGCGTCAAATAGTACTTGACAACCAACTGGAAAATTGGGTAAAAATATATAATAAGGTTTCTGATTCTGAATTGTCCGGCTTTTATCAATCAGCTAAGGTGTTTTTAATGCCCAGTCGGAGTTTGGCAAATGGAGATGTGGAAGGCTTTGGGATTGTGTATTTAGAGGCTAATTATTACGGTTTGCCGGTGATTGCCGGTAACGTTGGGGGTATGCCTGAGGCGGTAGAAAATAACGTAAATGGTTTAGTAGTTGATGGTGAAAAAGTTATTGATATTATTAGTGCGATTCAAACTATCATTGAAAACCCGGAAAAGGCAAAAAAAATGGCTGAGATGGGTAAAACAAGAATTAATATGATTTTTTCCAGTGAAATTCAAGTACAAAAAATTAAGGAATTATTAAAATAATATGTCTTTGGTGAAAAAAAACAGTGGGGTGCATGGGATTGGTATTTTTACCGATCAAGCTATTACCAAAGGAGAGGTTGTTTACATTATTCCTTTGGCAAAAATTGTTGATAATAATAGTTTTCGATATGTTTGTGTGGGTGATAATAAATTTGTGAATGATGAGGATGTTTTGAATTGGATAAATCATTGTTGTCGTCCCAGCGCCAAATTGATAACGGGCAAAAATCCATATTTATTGGCGATTAAAGATATTTCAATAGGAGAGGAAATTACTATAGATTATAATGAAACGCAAAAAGTTGATTATGATTTTTATTGTAGTTGCGGACAGGATAACTGTCATGAAAAAATTGGAAAAAGGTCATAAATAAGGCAAAAAAATAAAAATTTTATACCCCCTTGACAGGGGATGATAAATTTGATAATATTTACTTGTTATTCCTCAGACTACAAGGGCGATAAAAAGCTTAAAATTATACCTTGTATAGGATAAAACCTTGTTTTTAAGGTCTGCGGAATATTCGTAGATTTTTTTTATAAATAAATAATATATGGCAAAAACAAGACAACAAAAAGAGCAAACATTGGAATTGCTCAAAGAAAAATTTTCGCAGTCAAAAGGAGTTGTTTTGGCCGATTATACCGGATTAAAAGTGGTAGACGCTGAAGTTTTGCGTAATCAATGCAAGGCTGAAGGCGTAGAATTAATCGCGGTTAAAAAAACAATCATCAAAAAGATTTTGCAAGATCTGAAAATGTCGGATGTGGAAAACGTTGATTTTTCCGGCAGTTTAGCGGTTGCTTTTTCGGCAGATGAAGTTTTATCGGCTAAGATTCTCAATGATTTCGCCAAAAAACATGAACAAGTTCAATTAAGAGCCGGCATTATTGATGGTAATTTAATGGGCTTAAGTCAAGTAAAAGCGTTGGCCATGTTGCCAAGCAAACAAGAATTATATGCCAAAGTTGTTGGTTCATTGCAAGCGCCGATTTCCGGCTTTGTCAATGTCTTAGCCGGCAATTTACGCGGTTTGGTTCAAGTATTAAATGCAATTAAAAATAATAAATAAGAAATGTGATTCGTGGATCAAGATTAGATGATCTCGATTTGCATAAAATTGATAAATATTATGTCAGAAGAAACAACAAAGGACACTCAAATCGAAGTGCCAGCAAAATTTAAATCACTGGTTGAAGAAATTGAAAAAATGTCAGTGCTTGATTTGGCTGAATTGGTAAAAGTTTTAGAAGAAAAATTCGGTGTAAGCGCGGCAGCTCCGATGATGGCGATGGCAGTTGCTCCGGGTGCGGCTGAAAGCGCGGTAGAAGAAAAAACCGAGTTTACCGTCGAATTGACCGGTGCCGGTGAAAATAAAATCAGTGTTATTAAGGTGGTAAAAGAAATTACCGGTTTGGGATTAAAAGAAGCTAAGGATTTGGTTGATGGTGCTCCGAAGGCTATTAAAGAAGGTGTGAAAAAAGAAGAGGCGGAAGAAATGAAGAAAAAAATCGAAGAAGCTGGTGGCCAAGTTACTTTGAAATAAAAGATTTTAAAAGAACCGATTTTCATCGGTTCTTTTTTGTTTTTAAATAAGTGTTTTATTCCAAATTAAATTGATAAATTTTATTTTCTGTTAAAATATAGCCTGAAGTAAAATCAGAATTCATTTCCAGGTCAGAAATGCTGGGGAGAGAATCAAATACAATTTGTTTTATTAGTTGACCGGTTTTTTTGATGATAATTAATCTTTTAGTTTTTGCTTCAAAAATATAAAGATTATCATTTCCTAATCCAGTAAATATTTTTTGGGCGTTGGTAATTATCGGTTCAATGGCCGGATTAGTAAAATTTTCATTTTTACCAGAATAAAAACGTTGTATTTCACCATTGGAGTTGAGGGTATATATACTACCATCTATGGCTAAGGCGGTGGCAGTTGTCAGATTGGTATTTGTCGGAGAATAGATCCAATTTTGCGGTTCGCCGATTGTTTCGTCGGTGGGCCGATATTTTATAATTTGCTCGGCAATATTGGAAAGAGTATAAATATTACCATTATAAAATTTTGCATCTTGATGGTTCGCGATTTGTCCGGAATATTTGGTTAATTGTTGGTTGTTTATTTTATATAGAAAATTTTGGTTGTCAATAAAATATTGATTTTGATTATCTCCTAGGGCGCGTACCAGTGGAGCTTCCCCGGTATAGGTTTTTGCAATTGTTTTTTTCTCAATATTGATTTCTGCAATAGTATTATTATTACCAAAAACAAATAAACGATTTTCAACAAATGCTAACTGATTATGGTTAAGAGGTTGACCTTCGATAGTCAATTCGGTTAATAATTGAGGTACAACTTTTTCAATATTTAAGATTTTATTTCTCAAGTCATTAATTGATTTTTCCAAATCACGATAATTTGTTTGTTGAATATTGGTGCTTTGGGGCAAATATGACAATTCTTTAGTCGCTTCCTGAAGTTTGGCAATGCTTTTGTTATTGTCACGATAAATATAGCTGGATTCTGCTTCGTTGATAATGGTTTTTACTTTAGATAATTGCGCTGTATAAACTTTTTCGTTTTGCTTTTTAATAGAAAGTTGGTTGGCCCAATAGATACTACCAACAGTTAAAATAGCAATTATGAGTATTGAGGTTAATATGATCATTCTTTTATTAGTAAATACGGATAAGAATTTTCCTGTCAGCCATGATTTGTCAAGAGTAGTATTTAATGATGGATTGTTGTTTGGCATGGATATGTTTTTCCCCGGAATGAATTTAAATAAGTGCTGGATTGAAGAAAGAACCAGGTGATAGATTTTTTTCATTATGGGATCGGACGATCTGATTGGGTCGTTATTTTTTTGTTTTGTGAGATATAACTTTCTTAAAAGCAAGTGGATAATTTTTTTAAAATTTTGCTTTATGTTAAGGGTAAAGCTGGGAGTCAATAATTTTTTTGTTCTTTCGGTGGTGTCAATAAATTCATTGATTGATTGTTGGGAAATAGGTTGTTCGTTATTGAATTTTGCTTGAGCATATTTAAAGGCAATCAGACCGTAAGTTAATGGAGAATCATTACGCACTTGTTTTGTGATAGTGCGTAAATAATCAATGGCTTGTGAAAAGCTATTATTGATAATAATGTTAAGAAGTTTGTTCGGAGCTATTAAGTTTTGTAGTATTTCGGTAGAAATTACCAAAACATCATTTTGGGGTAAAAATCCACTTGATACTAATGAAAAAAAATTCATTTTGTCATTTGTTGAGAGGGGCTGATTGTTTGAGTCGAGAATGTTGATTATTTGAGGGGTTCGATGAAGAGGTTGATGGATCAAATGGGCATGAAGATTTCCTCGATTAGTAAATATTATTGAACAATTTTTGCTTGTGTTTTCGGGTTTGATAATACCGATAAAATAATGGAAGTTATCAATAATTAATTTAATTTGACCGATTTCAATTAATTCAATCAAGCGTTGATTAACCTTGTTTAAAGCAAATTCAAAAATCGCTTCAAGGTTTAATTTGGTGGGGTCAGGGGAGCTGGAAATTTGTTGGTAGTAGTTTTCTTTCAATGTAGTGAAAACAATTTGATAAATTTTTTCCGCTTCAAATCTGGGGGTAGCGTTGATTTCAATGATACCAAACAAATAACCGCCGAATTTTTCTTTGGCTTCGGGATAAACTTTGAAAATCTCACACCAATGATTATTATTTGCCAAATCAGCGTGTATATTTAGGCTTTCGATTGACAAATTTAGGTTTTCTGGCATAATTAAATCATTTCAAATTAAAATGTTTGACTTAATCATAACGTCTGTATTATACTTCAATTATAAGGTTTTGTAAACAAAAGTCGTTAATGAAAATATGATTGAACAATTATTTGGCTCAAAAACCAGAGTGAAAATGATGAAGCTTTTTTTGGATAATCCGGATCAGGTTTTTTATGTGCGTGAATTGACTAGATTAACTGATTCTTTGATAAATTCGGTACGGCGAGAATTGGAAAATTTAGAGCAAATCGGTTTTGTAAAGATTGTAGATAAAGCTTCTTTTGATGATAGTGAACAAAAAAATGATTCTGATAATTTTAAGATTGTCAATAAATCATTGAAAAAATATTTTCAGCTTAACAGTAATAATTTCATGGTAGAAGAATTGAGACACTTATTTAATAAGAGTCGTAAGTTGGCGGAAAAAACTTTGGCGGAAAAATTACAAAAAGTCGGCCATGTGAATTATTTGGCATTGAGCGGTGTGTTTATTGATGATCAAAAATCACCAACGGATTTGATTGTGGTTGGCAATTTCCCGAAAAAAGAGATGCTCGAAGCGATTAAACATTTTGAAACGGAAATTGGTCGATCCTTGAAATATACGATTATGGATATTAAAGAATATAAATTGCGTCGTGATATTGCCGATCGTTTTATAAATGATATAATAAATAATGAGCAAAACATGGTGATTGTTGATGATTTAAAAATTTTAGATTTATGAAATTAAAAACAAAATTTATTGTTAGGGTTCTTTTTTTTATTTTTATTTTTTTGTTAGTTGGTAATCAGACAATTAATGCTCAGTCTTCAAGTTTAAAAACATATAACTCAAAATTGGAGTTAGTTAATGAATTGGCGATTACCAATGGTTCTGAAGGCGGTTTTATGGATTTTGCACTGGTTGATTTGGGCGGTGATGGTTTTGACGAGATTGTGGTTGGCTATGGTTATCAAGATCGACCGGAAGTGATAATTTATCGCGCTGATGGTAGTATTGTTAATCGTTGGTATCCTTATGGTGTGGGATATGAAGGTCGGGTAAATGTTGCCACCGGTGATTTGAATAATGATGGTTATGATGAGATTGTCACTTCTCCGGGGGAAAATGGTGGGCCGCATATTAGAATTTTTGATGGTTATGGTAATCCTAAATATCATAATGGTTTTTTTGCCGATCAAGCTGATTATCGAAATGGCGTAGAGTTAACGGTGGCGGATTTTACTGGTGATGGAAATAATGAGATTATTGTCAGTGTGTTGAAAAATGGAATTAACTACATTAAAGTTTTTAATGCTTTTGGAATTCAAATCGGAAATACTTTGGAAGTTGAATCTGCTGATTCATTTGAGCCTATGAAAATTGAGGTGGCAAATATTCTGGGCGATGATCAGCCTGAAATAATTTTAGCTTCGGCGATCGGTAGTAGTCCGTGGGTTTATATTTTAAATAATCAAGGACAATTATTACGATCGTTTTTAGCTTATACGGAAACTTTTTATGGTGGGATGGATTTGGCGATTGTTGATTATCAGGGACAATTAAGTATTGTGACTGCGGCTGGTTTTGGTGGTGGACCGCACGTTCGAATTTTTGATCAAAACGGTGTTTCATTGATTGATTATCCTTTTTTTGTTTATAACGAAGATTTTCGGGGTGGCTTAAATGTTTCTGCCGGTCATTTTGGGAATGGACAAGAGTTGGTTTTTTTGCCTCAAACTTTAACCATGAAATCTGAAATCACCGCTTTTGGTAAAGTAATAAAGGTTGATATTTCCGAGCAAAAATTATATGCCTATGAACGAGGTCGTTTAGTGAAAAGTTTCCTTGTTTCTACCGGTAAATTGGGTTTTGATACGCCATTGGGTAATTTTAATGTTTTTAAAAAGCGGCCATTGGTTAGAATGAGTTGGTTTTATGGTCCAAATAATCCTAATAATTATGACTTGCCCAATGTACCGCATGTTTTAAGTTTCAAGGGCCCTTACACGATTCATGGTGCTTATTGGCATGAAAATTGGGGGCATCGAATGAGCCATGGTTGTGTTAATGTGGCTCTGCCGGAAGCGGAATGGCTTTACAATTGGACACCGATGGGGACAACGGTGATTATTCAAAAATAATTTATGTATTTATTTGTTTCTACAATTGATAATAATTTTTTTCACTTGGCAATTGGTGATCGGGGAAAAATAATGCATCAAAAAATTATTAAAAAGCCATATCAACAATCTGAGCTATTAATTAGTGAAATTGAAAAGATTTTAAATAACCAAAAACCGATGGGGATTATTGTTGATCAAGGACCGGGGGCGTTTTCCGCTTTGCGAATTGGTGTGGCCACGGTTAATGCTTTGGCGTTCGCTTGGGGAATAAAGATAGTGGGAGTTGACCATTTGGAAAATCTGGGGGAAATGTTTGAATTCGGTATGCGAAACATAAAAAAAATAAAACGTAAAAATATTAAATTTGTTGATCCGATTTATGGTGGAAGTCCCAATATCGGGGGAAAATAAATTTTAAATTTATAAAATTAAAGGCTGGGGATAATTCCTTAGTTTTTTGTTTCGAAAAAAATGAAAAAATATGTTATAATGATTTTGTTAAAATAAAACACTTTTATTTAATTTTTTGTGAGGAAAAAAACAACAATTTTGTTTAGTATTATTTTAATCACAGGCTTTTTTAGTCTGTTTTATTTTTTACGAAGTTCAGCTTTGATTCAAAGTGGTACGGACGCGGTTAATTTAATCGGTCAATATGATGCGTTGGGCGATTTGGCTTATAGTGATAAAAGATTTCCCAATAATGGTCCGAATTTGGGCGGTCTTGATAATGTGTCTGATGTGGTGGTTGATGAGGTGAATCACAAAATGTATGTGGCTGATGCTGACCTGTATCGGGTGGTGGTATATAATCTTGATGTCAATAATGATCCGTTAGACTATTTGCCTGATTATGTAATTGGACAGGAAGATTTTTATTCTTTTGCGCAATCAAGCACAACTTGTTCGGCGAATAATTTTTCTTCTACTAATTCAGTTGGTTTGTATTTAACAATTGATCAAGTTGGAAATCGTTTGTTTGTAGGTGATCAAAATCGAGTTTTGGTTTATGATGTAAGTACTTTAAGTGATGGGATGTTGGCTGATAATGTTTTGGGCGTAGAAGACTTTTATGATTGTGTAGGGGCTTTTATGGATGAAGATGCTCGGCTATCCAATATTACTGGAATGGACTATGACTCAATTAATAATCGTTTATTTGTTACTGAGCTTAATAAAAGCCGAGTAATGATTTTTGATTTATCACTGGGATTAACTGACGGGATGCCCGCAACCTCTGTTTTGGGGGCCAGTGATTTTAATGATCTGAATTGGGGTATGGGTCAAGCAGAATTCAGTGATTCTGTTTTGGATGTGGAATATGATGAAGTTAATGATCGCTTGTTTGTGTATGATGCCAATAATTATCGAATAATGATTTATGAATTAAGTGGTGGAATTGCCAATGGGATGAATGCCAGTTATGTATTGGGGCAACCTGATTTTTTTAGTAATATTAACAATGATCAATCTGGATATCTTTCTTATGACGAGGTCAATGATCGTCTATTTGTGGGGACGGCGAATCAATTATTGGTTTTTGATACAGAAGAAGGAGTTTTAGAGAATGGAGCTTTGCCGGTTGCTGAAACACAATGTGATTATAATTGTAATTCTAAATTTGAATATAGTTCAACTAAAACATATCTTTATAAAACTCATACATATGCTGTTTTATTTATTGATTATTCAAATGAATTTAATTTAGTTGGGTATTTTGGAAGGGTAGATGAATTGGGTAATATGTTAATGATTGATGCTGATATATTTATAAATGAAGATTATCAAGGACAAAATAATGGGCCCAATTTATATGGAGTGAATACACCAACTGCTGTTGAAATAGACTTGGTTAATCATCGCTTGTTTGTAGCTGATTCTGGTAATTTAAGGGTTTTGGTGTTTAATTTAGAAGTTGATGATACATTGAGTGATTACACTCCGGATTATGTTTTGGGTGCCAGTCATTTTTATAAATGGGATAATACGGGTTTGAGTGTTTCAACTTTTGATCGAGGTATATATGATTTGGAGTATGATTCGGTGAATGATTTTTTGTTTGTTTCCGATTATAGTCGAGTATTAGTGTTTGATTTATCTCTTGGGATTAGTAATGGCATGGCGGCCAGTAATGTTCTTGGTCAAGCGAACTTTGTGTCAGAGGTCAGTGCTGTTTCCAATACTAATTTTTCTTTGGGTGATGAGGCCTGGCGCGGATTATCAATGGATGAAACCAACCAATATTTATTTGTGGCAGATAAATTGGCCAGTCGAGTATTAGTGTTTGATTTATCAGGTGGAATTGTGGATGGTATGGCGGCCAGTTATGTTTTGGGACAAGAAGATTTTGTTTCATCTGATGCTTCAATTGGTCCTGATAAATTTAGTGTTCCTTCTGACGTTGTTTTTGATTCAGCTCAGAATTTATTATATGTGGCTGATACCGGTAATCATCGGGTGTTGGATTTTGATTTATCTTTGGGGATTATCGATGGTATGGATGCCAGTTATGTTATTGGGCAGGAAGACCTTAGTTCTATGAGTTTTGGTGATTGTACTTCATATCGATTGAATGTTCCAATTGGATTGTCTTTGGATTCAATTAATCGACGCTTATTTGTTGTTGATTCAGGGGAAGAGTTTACTCTGGATAGGAATAATCGCGTATCAGTTTTTAATGTGACTGTCAGGCAAGATTATCCCGAGTCATCTTATATTCTAGGGCAGCAAGATTTTTTGGGTTGTGGGCATAATAATTATTATCCAGATCAGCAAACTTTAACTTCAGTGGTTAATGCGGTTTATGTTGATAGTTCGGGAGAATTATGGGCGGCAGACTTTAATTCTAATCGTATAATGGCTTTTGACGCTGAACTCGGACCACCTAATCCACCGGAAAATTGTACTTATTCTTATGTAGCAAGTGATAGCTTAACAGTTAATTGGAAGGATGCGTCAGGTGGTGAAGAATCAAATTTTGTTGTTGATATTAGTACCGATGGAGTTAATTATGTGAATTATGGAAATCCTGGAGCGGGAATAAATTATCAAGAGGTGGTTGGTTTAACCAGTAATACCAGATATTGGTTTCGGGTAGCTTCACAGAGTGTAAACGGTTTTTCGGAATATGATTATTGTCCTTTTGTTTACACTCAAACAGTAGCTCCCACTAATTTAACTTTAGTTTCTCCATTGGACTCGGCGACCGATATTGCTTTACGACCGACCTTCCAATTTTCTGCGGATTTGGTTGAGGGTGATTGGGTAAAGTACAAAATCGGTTTATATGATAATGTGGGTGAGCCTTATGATATGGTTTTTGATCAGCGTTATGATACTTCCGGTTGGTCAAAGCCGGCTTATGCCAGTGGGGAAACGGCCACCTTTACTGTGCCTGATAAATATCTTTTAACCTCAGACACCACATATTATTGGGATGTGTTTGCTTTTGGATCGCAAGGGTTGATGGAAGTAATAAGCACTCCATTTAGTTTTACCACCATTGCTTCAAGTGAAATAGAGTTGGGAGAAAATCCGTATTATGATTCTTTTATTAGTAAAATAAAAATAAATATTGATGATTCGACGGTTCATTGGGAAAATAATCGTTATCCTACAATTCCGGCTGATGTTTCGTTACAATTTGCCGGTGCACAAGATTTAGGGTCAGGTTCAAATGACACAGTTAAATATTTGGTGTTTGATGCTGAGTTTGATGGCGATCAGGATTTTCTGGAAATTAATCATGGTGGTAATCAATCGTATTATTATCAAAATATCAATGGAGTTTTTACACAAGAATCCACATTTGCTTATACAGGTGATGGCGATTTGGCGTTTGGAGATATTGATAACGATGGTTTTCCCGAGGTTATAAAAGTTGGGCCTTTGGGGACATCTTGGACCCGGCAATATGAAGGTGGCTATCCGAGTGAATCAACGCTTGATATTGGGATTCCGGTTGGTACGGCCATTGACTTGGGCGATATTGATAATGATGGTGATTTGGATTTGGTGGTGATCAATGATGGCGGTGATAATCAAATATTATTAAATATAAATGGTGAGTTTTCTCCGATTGTTGGTAGTGGCTTTACCACTGATTTTCCCGGTCAAGAAAAGGATGTTTTATTTGCAGAGGTCAACGGTGATGCATGGTTGGATATTGTTGTAGCCATAAATAATGATTGGAGTCAGTTATGTTTGAATAATGGAGATTTTACTTTTTCTTGTGCTAATACCTTTTTAACTTCTAATGCCATTGATGTTTTTGATTTGTCGGTGGGTGACCTTGATAGTGATGGTGATTTGGATGTGGTGATTGATATCAATGTATTTATTAATAATGGACAGGGGGAATTCGCAGAATTGACAACCGGCTTAACTTCAGGTGAGAGAATAAATTTGGGAGATGTTGATAATGATGGAGATTTGGATTATTTTGTTATTGGATCTGGAGAAGGAATAAATATTTATTTAAATCAAGGGAATGGTAATTTGGGTTTAAATTATGTTATTTCCGATATAGATGTGTTGACAACGGAATTAATTAAAGTTGATGATTCTAATATATTATCTCGTTCAATAATGGGCGGTATTGCCGGAGCAGCCAATAAAATTTTTGAGAATAATTATTCATTTTACGGTGCCGAAGAGGTGGTTAATTTGGGCATTGATAATTTTTTTCATGTGGGCGATTATGATGGTGATGGTGATGATGATTTATTTGGCTTTGATTTGATTGATGAACCTTTAGATCTTAATGTTTATTTTGCTTTTAATGATGGTCAAGATGATTTTGTTTATGAAGAGGTGAATTATGATTTTATGACCGTTTTTAATGAAGTGACTGAGTTAGAGATACCACAACCGGTAGATTATACTGGTGATGGTTATGTGGATGTTTTGATTTTGGGGAATGAGCTTACTTCAAGTATATTGTTGGTAAATAATGGTGATTTTACTTTTACGGCCGATGAAGCTGTTTTGGGGGTTGGAATGAATGTTTGGAATGATTCGGTTAATTTGGATGTTGATAATGATGGTGATCAGGATATTATCACTTGGAATTATGATCTTGGTTACAGCTTATGGGTTAATGATGGAACAGCTGATTTCAGTGAAACCGTATTGACATTTCCAATTCCTCAAGAAGGTAATACCGTTAAAGTTGATGCAGCAGATGTAAATAATGATGGTTATGTTGATCTGTCTGTGGCTCTCGGAAATTCTTTGGAAATTTATTTAAATAACGGTGTTAATAATTTTGATCTGTATCAATCAATTGATGATGTTACGAATCGAGGATTGCTTTGTGATTTGAATAATGATGGCTGGTTTGACTTGATAACTTCCGATGGGTTTTATGGAAATTTTCGTGGTTATTTCCAATATGTTGATAATTTGGTATTGGGTAATGGGATGGATGATTCATATTGTTTGGATGTTGATAATAATGGCTATAAAGACGTGGTGATTGACGGTCATTTATCGTTAACATTTTTCTTGAATTACGGTAATTTTGATTTTGATTATTATCTTTATCAAACCATGGTAGAAACCGATGTGGCGATCATTGATTATGAAAATGATGGGGATATGGATTTATTGAGCTTTGATGATAGTGATGCTCGGTTGATGCGAAAAATCAATTATTACCTAACTGATGTGGAGTATAGTGTTGTATCTGAAGCGTCGATTGATTCCACGGCTGATAATATTTATTCTGCCACTTTGACGGTTGATGATTATCAGCCGGATGGAACTTTGATTGAATATTATTTGGCGAATACGTCTTCGGTTGATTGGCCAGATTTTACATATGATACGGTGAAAAATATTAATGGTATCTATTCCGGTGATTCAATTATATTGTGGGGAGATCAAGGGTTATTAAGTTTTAGTGCGGACGGAGTTAATTGGTCTGATTTAGCAGTTACCGGGAATGAAAATTTGAATGGTTTTAGTAATGATAATTTAAATAGTGTACCGGTAGTTGTGGGAGATAATGGTTATATTGCTTCATATTCATTAGGAGTGGAAAATAAAGAGTGTGAAGGTATAACCGCCGTTAATCTTAATCGTTTGATGGGTAATCAGGACGGTGGGGCGGTGAGCACTAATGTTATTGCCGTAGGAAATAATGGTGTAGTTTTGGATATTGATACGGATATTGCCGGTAATTTAACTTGCGATATTGTTGATGTAGGGACGGTCAATGATTTGTATGGTATTTATTGGAGCGATACTTTTATTATTTTAGCAGGTGAAGCAGGCACTTTGATTTATTCTTTAGATGGTGGTTTGAATTGGGGTAGTTTTGATTCCGGTTTAGCGGTTGATTTCCATGATGTGACAATTATGCAAAATGGAACAATCGTGGTGGTAGGTGCCAATGGAACAATTTTTACTTTGACCGGAGGTGTTCCAAGTGAAATTGAGAGTGGAACGGTAAATACCTTATATAAAATTGAAGCCGGCAGTGAACTTGCTGAATTTTTTGCGGTTGGGGCATCGGGAACACTTTTACATTATTTAAATGGTGAGTTAAATTTAGTTAGTGCCGGTACTTTGGATAGTTTGTATGGTTTTGCTGAGGTGGATACCGATAATGTGGTAGTTGGGCAAAATGGAACAAATTTAATTGCTACAGATAATGTTCCTCAATGGGAAGGACCAGTTACCCCTGATGTGCGATGGGTTTTTACTTCCGAGGGGTCGGATTTAATGTGGAAAGCGAATTTAAGCACAACCGATATTAATTTAAGTCCCACATTGAGAGGTATTTCTTTAGAATATTCAACTACTTATATTCCGCAGTGTTCAGATGGTTTGGATAATGATAGTGATGGCTTGATTGATATGGCGGATGATGGTTGTGATAGTCCTGAAGATGATGCGGAATTATTAGAAGAACCTGATATATATGAATGTTCGGATGGAATTGATAATGATAACGATGGTTTGATTGATATGGCGGACCCTAATTGCAGTGGTCCAAATGATGATTCTGAGGCATCCAGTACTCCACCCCCATTACCGGTAAATGCCCCAACGGTCGGTATCCCTGATATTTTGTCTACAACCAGTATTCAATGGAATTTCACTGATAATGCGGATACGGAATTAGGTTTTAATTTTTATGGGCCGAATAATTTTCTTTTGAAAAAAATTGAAAGTATTAATCAATCCAGTATTTTGGAAACTGATTTAAGTCCCAATACCAGATATGAACGATTTATTTCCGCTTATAGTGATCGTTTGGAAAGTTCAATTGTCGCTTTGCCACCGGTTTATACTTTAGCGGCTATTCCCAGCATAACCAGTGCCTTGTCAACCGGAGATAATAAAGTGCAATTAACGGTTGAACATAATGGCAATCCTTTGATTACAGAGTATGCAATTTACGAAACAACCACTGGTACTTGGGTACAGGGAGATAATACTTTGGGCAACGATAAATTTTATCAATCAATTACTGATTGGTTTGATGGAGGCAAGGTTGAAATTACGGGTTTGGAGCAAGGAAAAACTTTGACTTTTATGTTAATTGCTCGCAATGGCGATGGTTTAGAAACCGATTATTCGCCGGCCATTAATGTAACGGTCAGTCAATTTGATCATGCTAATGTGGTTTTGAACAAAAAAGTAGGGATTAACCTTTTGGAGAAATCAGGGGCTTTGAGTGGTGTTTATTTTGGTAAACTGGTATCAGCTTCAAGTGATGCGGCACAGTGGATTTTGAATTTACCATTATATTCGAAAATTACTAACGGATATTTGATTGTGGTGGCAATATTTTTAATAATATTTTTGATTGGGATAGTATTAAATGGTGCGGAGCGAAGAGTTTTATATAAAGCAAAATATCTTAAATATATTCCCAAATTCCTTTATGAAGATTGGCGTCGACGCAAGGTTAATGAATTTTATCAATTATTGCATTTGGATAAACAAGAAATCAGTAAACAAGCTAAAGATTATAAAATTCATAAAAGATTATACAAATATTCCGGGTTTTCTATGATTTTGTTGGTAGTGGGATTAATCGGTAAAGCGTTGATTATTTTAACTTTAGCAATATTGGTTTATATAAATATTGGTCTTGAAGCGTTTGAAAGTCAAAATGGTGTGCCGGTAATGGTAGGTGATAAATTAACTTATCGAATTGAGTTTTATAATAATGGTAAAGAAGATGCCGGGTTAACAACGATTGTTGATCAAATTCCGGTTGGTGCTTCATACGTGTTAAACAGTATTAATGTCAGTGGATCGGTGCAAAGTGATGCTTCTGATGGAGATAAATGTCAATTTAGTGCCGGTACGGTCACTTGTGTAATTGGTGAAGTTGACAGTGAAACCGGTGGTTATGTGGAATTCGTAGTATTGGTCAATGGTGTAATCGGTAATTTTGTTCAAAACAGCGCTTCGGTTTCTTACTCTGGTGGTGTGGACTCGATTTCTGTATCCGGAAGTAATGTGGTTAGCAATCAAATTATCGGTTTACCGCAACCGGCTTGCAGTGATGGAATTGACAATGATAATGATTATTTAATTGATTTTCCTAATGATCCAGGTTGTGAAAATGAAAA
Source organism: uncultured Gammaproteobacteria bacterium (assembly GCA_964413735.1). Classification (GTDB taxonomy): domain Bacteria; phylum Patescibacteriota; class Patescibacteriia; order UBA11705; family UBA11705; genus CAYPSS01. The sequence continues at coordinate 167,124 of CAYPSS010000002.1, read as the reverse complement.
TGATGATTCGGAAAATAGTGAAATTTTCGTGCGCGCCGGTCAAATTTTGGATATAACTCTACGACCGGTTTATGATTATTACAATGTTGAAAAAACCGGAGGATTAAGATTTAATTATTTGGAATTATTACACACTTTGATTTTGAGTAATGTTTCTTTAGCGAATGAAAATATTTTATTAACTCTGGATGGCGGTGTGGGGATGACAGTAAATAAAAGTCAAAGCTTGAAAGTCGACACCAATAATAATGGATTGCCGGATGTTGAGGTTGTTTTCGTTAAATTTCTTAATGAAAATCAGATATATTTGGGAATTCGTTCAATTGCTGAAATTCAGCCGGTGTGTGTTTCGGGGCAAAGTCGAAGTTGTACTGCCTCCAATACCTGTTTGGGTACTCAAACATGTGTTAATGGTTATTGGAGCAGTTGCACCACTAATTTGTTGAAGTGCATTAATGGGAACTGTGCTTTGGTTTGTGCAGTTAATGATCGTGATGATGATGGAGTGTCTGATTCCAGTGATAATTGTCCCGATGTTTATAATCCAAATCAAACTGATTCAGATCTAGATGGTGTGGGAGATGTTTGCGATAGCGATGTGATTGGTGACGATACGACAGGCGATGATACGACAGGCGATGACACGACAGGCGATGATACGACGGGTGATGATACGACAGGCGATGATACGACAGGCGATGATACGACGGGCGATGATACGACGGGCGACAATATAACTGTTGATCAAATTATTAAAAATGAAATAATTGATATTCAAAATGAAATTGATGATTTGAATAAACAAATTGTTTTAGCTCAAACTGATGCGGAAAAAATAAAGTTGCAAACCCAAAAGGCCATTAAAGAGGTACAAAAAGTATTGTTAAATACACAAAAGGTTTTAGATGATCCGCAAGTGGAAAAAGTGAATTCGGAAGCTTCAGCACCAGTAGTTTTGACTTTTTCAGCCATTGGTTTGGTTAATTTAGCCACGGCTACGGCAACGGTTACCGGCGGAGTGTTTGGCGGTGTTGGAATGTTGGCATATTTGCAATTTTTGGCCTTACAACCAGTTATGCTTTTAACACGTCGTAAACGTGAAAAATGGGGCATTGTTTATGATGCTATCACTAAAAGACCGATACCGCTGGCCATTATTAGAATTTTTGACAAAAATACCGGGAAATTGGTTCAAACAAAGGTTACCGACAAAAATGGTCGTTATCAATTTATTGTTGATTCCGGTGATTATTATCTTGAGGTGGTTAAAGATGAATATCGTTATCCATCAGAGATTTTATACGGAGAAAAACGTGATGATAAATATTTTGATTTATATCATGGGGGCGCGATCACTGTTACTGAAAAAACAATGTTAAATTTCAACATTCCTCTTGATCCTGATCGTCAAGTAATAAGCGCGGAAAAAATGATCAAACATCGTTCAATGAAAAGTTTTCAATATGCGGTTTCTGTTTTGGGTCCGATATTGGCCACTATTTCTTTGGTAATTCATCCGACTTGGTGGGTAGCGGCTTTGTTGTTGACTCAATTAATGATGATTTACGCTTTCAGACATTTAACCGGAACGCAAAAATTAAAAAATTGGGGTGTAGTGGTGGATGAAGTGACAAAAACACCATTGAAAAATTCAGTTGTAAGATTATTTGATACCAGATACAATAAATTATTGGAATCGCAAATTACGGATGGTAAAGGACGGTATGGTTTCTTAGTCGCAAAAAATAATTATCAATTAACGGCTGAAAGACCTCGTTATCAAAAATATGAATCAGAAGAAATTGTGATTGAAGATGAATCCGGAGGATTGATTACCAGAAATGTTGGACTACAAAAGTTATAAGATAAAATTAAAAAAACCGCTGAATAAAAGGCGGTTTTTTGTATGATAAAATTATCCACAATATGTTTAATTGTCTTAAATAAGAGTAAAAAAGTAAGGGTAAAAATGTTGACGAATGTGGTTTGGTGGGGTATAATGGATTTGTGGATAATGTATGTGGGGAAATGTGGGGAATTATCTTGGTATGTTTTTTGAAAAAATAGCTCGGATAATACCCCCATTTTAATTTTAAATCATTGATATATATTTCGTATTTATGTTTATTGGCCAATACAATCATAATATTGACGACAAGGGCCGTTTAGCAATACCGGTTAAATTTCGAATTAAATTTTCCGATGGAGCGGTGGTAACACACGGATTGGATAATTGTTTATTTTTGTATACTAAAAGTGAGTGGCAAACATTAGCGGAAAAGTTAGTGGCTTTGCCGATCAGTCAAGCCAATACTCGCGCTTTTGCTCGTTTAATGCTTGGTGGTGCTATGGATGTTTCTTTGGATAAACAGGGAAGAATTATTTTGCCTGATTATTTAAGGAAATTTGCTTTGTTAAAAAAGAAAGTGGTTTTGGCTGGTTTGTATAATCGTTTGGAACTTTGGGATGAAGATAGTTGGAATAAATATAAATCAGAAACAGAAAATGAAGCTAATGAAATCGCGGAAAAATTAGGTGAACTTGGAGTTTAACAGAATAATTATAAACACATGACGATAGCAGTTCATAAGGCCGTAATGTTAAATGAAGTTATTCAGGGATTACAACCAAGTGCCAATCAAAATTTTATTGATGGTACTTTGGGCGCCGGTGGTCATGCAAGTGCGATTTTGAGTTTAACTGGTCCAAATGGACACTTACTGGGGTTGGACTGGGATACCAAGGCAATAGATCGTTGTCAATCATTGAAAAAAAAGTATGGTGATCGCGCGATATTAGTTAATCGCAGTTATGTGGAAATGGATAAGGTGGCACGTGAATATGATTTTACTAAAGTTAATGGTGTTTTACTTGATTTGGGATTATCTTCCGATCAATTAAATGAAGATGGTCGAGGTTTTTCCTTCAAGAACAATGAACCGCTGGATATGCGATTTTCATTGAAAAATAAACTAACCGCGGAGCAAATAGTTAATAGTTGGTCAGGCAAAGAATTGGAGAAAATATTATTTAACTTCGGTGAGGAGCGCGATGCTCGATCAATCGTTCGCGGTATTATTAGGGAAAGACAAGCAAATCCCATTATTTACACCCAGCAATTGGCGGAAATTGTGAAAAAAGCGAAAAAACCGAATTATAAAAGCAAAATTCATCCGGCCACAAAAGTTTTTCAAGCATTACGTATTGCCGTTAATAGTGAATTGGACAATATTGCTACGGGTTTGCAAAAAGCGATTGATTTATTGGATTCGGGAGGCAGGTTGGCGGTTATCTCGTTCCATTCTTTGGAAGATAGAATTGTGAAGGATTTTATCAAAAATAATGCGCAAGGTTGTATTTGCCCTCCCAATATTCCGGTTTGTCGCTGTCATCATGTTCCACGGTTGAAAATTATTACGCGTAAACCGATAATGGCCGGTGAAGATGAAATCATCAATAATCCTCGAGCGCGTTCAGCCAAATTACGGATTGCCGAAAAAATATAAATAAAATATGTCGTCACAAAAATTACAACGACAAAAATGTGAAATTTACAGTCGTGTAGTTGGTTATTTAAGTCCGGTAAGCCGTTGGAATAACGGAAAAAAATCCGAGTTTCGTGATCGTAAAGTGTTTAATCCGATTGTTCAACCCACACGACAATCGTGAAAATAAAAACCACATTATATTATCAACCCATTATTATCCACTTATGACCAAGTATTGTTTTTCAAACCGAAAAAAAATCGGTAAAATCTTTCCTAGAATAAATCTTAATTTTAATTTTTTAACCAATCGCAAAGCCATTGGCGCTTTGGTGGTGGTTCTGATCATTTTTGTTGGGATGGTGTATGCAATTCAGATTAATGATTTGGCGACCAAAGGATTTGCCGTTCGCTCTTTGGAAAATGAAATCGCTAAACTAAAAGAAGAAAATCAAAAATTGAGTTTGCAATTAACCGAATTACAAACCATGAATAATGTAAAAATGCGAGCGCAGTCATTGAATTTGGTGGAAGTTACCAATCTGAAATATATTGATATAACGCCGGTTTTGGCGCAACGATAATGGAAGCGTGGATTGTTCTTTTAACCTATGCAAAAAACCGGTTTGACCGGTTTTTTTGCTTGATTTATTTTATCAACTTGATAAGATTTTAACATCTATGAATTACAAAATATTGAAAAAATCAAACAAACATGCAGGACGTTTAGGACAATTAAAAACACCTCACGGAATATTGAAAACTCCATTTTTTATGCCGATTGCCACTAAGGGTACAGTCAAAAGTTTAACGACTGAAGATTTACGTCAATTAAACGCTTCAATAGTTCTGTCCAATACTTACCATTTAATGTTGCGACCCGGTGAAAAATTAATTAAAAAGGCCGGTGGTCTGCATAAATTTATGCAATGGCCCGGACCGATTTTGACCGATAGTGGTGGATTTCAGGTTTTTTCTTTGTCACATATCAGGAAATTAACCAAAGATGGCGTGGAATTTCGTTCTCATATTGATGGCCGAAAAATTTTTATGCGTCCGGAGGATTCAATTCAGATTCAATTGGATTTAGGTTCGGATATTGTGATGGTTCTTGATGAGTGTGTGGAATTGCCGGCCGAAAGACAATATTTGGAAAAATCCGTTGATTTGACTAGTGTTTGGGCGAAGCGATGTCGGAGCTATTTTGATTATAAAACCAAAAAAATGACTAACAATTCCAAACCGTTATTGTTTGGAATTGTTCAAGGTGGTTTGGAAAAAGATTTACGCCAAAAAAGCGCCAATGAATTACAAGAAATCGGTTTTGATGGTTATGCCATCGGTGGTTTGTCAGTTGGAGAAACGGAAAAGCAAATGTATGATACGTTGGATGTTTTGTTTGAAAAATTGCCTGATAATAAACCTCGCTATTTGATGGGGGTGGGAAAACCGGAAAATATCATCAATGCCGTAAAGCGTGGGGTGGATATGTTTGATTGTGTCATTCCAACCAGAGAAGCGCGACATGGACGATTATATCTATGGAAAAAGAATAAAATCAGTGAAAAAATTTTTTGGAATAAACCAAAGGTAATTTATCAAACAATAAATATTAAGGCGGAAAAATTTCGCGAAGATTTTTCACCTATTAATAAATATAGTGTTTTTCCGGTCTTGCGAAATTATACCAAAGCGTATTTAAGACATTTGTTTGCTTCGCAAGAGCCATTGGCCATTCGTTTGGCCACTTTGAATAATTTGGAATTTTATTTGTCTTTAATGGAAAAGATTAGAAATAACATTAAATAAAATGAAGAACAAAGCAAAAATAAATTATTTTCTTGATCTAATTATCGGTGTATTTTTCCTGGTGGTCGCATTTACTGGGTTGGTTTTGAAATTTGCTTTCGAGGAAAATATTCGTCAAGGAGGTTATCAAACTTTTGGGGGAATAAATAAGCATCTGTGGGGTAATTGGCATGATATTGCCGGAATTTTAATGATCGTTGGTGTTTTGTTTCATTTGATTTTACATTGGAATTGGTTAGTTTGTATGACCATATCGTTTTTTCAAAAAAATGAATGTAACATTGAAAAATAAATATAATTAATATGAGAAAAATTTTGGCTTTGAAAATAATTTTTGCAATTGCCATTGTCGGTTTGTTATTTTCGGGTTATTTGTCTTATGGTGAGTTGGTTGCTAAACAATGTCCGGTAGGTGGGTGTTCAGCATTATTTGGATTGCCGGTGTGTATTTATGGTTTTGGAATGTATTTGGTAATTTTTATCGTGGCTTTATTAGGATTGTGGTACGAGAAAAAACGGTAATTATGATGAAAATCAAGGAATTGCAAAAGGAAATTATTAAAATGAAAAATTGGGAGAAGGTTGAGACTTTCCGGCGTTTTTTTAAAACTCAAAAAGGAGAATATGGTCATGGTGATAACTTTTTGGGATTGGATATGAAACAACAGCATTTTTTGGCAAAAAAGTATTATCATTTGCCATTGAATGATCTGGTTTGTTTGTTGAAAAGTAAATATCATGAACAGCGAATGATTGCGCTTTTAATTTTGACTTATAAATATCCGAAAACTGATGAATTGGGGAAAAAGAAAATTTTTGATTTTTATCTTAAACATCGTCAAGCGGCTAATAATTGGGATTTGATTGATGTGACGGTCCCCAAAGTGATTGGTGCTTATCTGATTAATCAGGATCGGAATATATTATATCAATTTGCCAGATCTCATAATCTTTGGGAAAAAAGAATGTCAATATTAGCGACTTTTGCCTTTATTAAAAATAATGATTTTATTGATACTTTGAAAATCGCGAAAATTTTATTAAATGATAAGCACGATTTGATTCATAAAGCGGTTGGTTGGATGTTGCGTGAGGTGGGTAAAAAAGATTTGAAAGTATTGGAGCAATTTTTGGAACCGATTTATAAAATTATGCCCCGTACCATGTTGCGTTATGCGATTGAAAAATTTTCAAAAGAAAAATATAAAAAATATTTAATTGGAGAAATATGAGTTTTGAAAAACCTTTTATTTTGACTGAAGAGCATATAAATGAATTAATTATTGGTGATTATCCTCAATTTGGTCCAATGTGTATTTATACCTATCTTTGGTTGGTGGCTGATGGTGATAAATCAGTCGAAAATTTTTATGATGAAATCCATAATATTGGTTTAATGAATCTTAGTGATTATTTAGTTTATCATGCTCAAAAGTATAATCAGACTTTACCAACTGTTTTTTCATCTGAATTACAATTAAAAATAAAAAAGATCGATGAAATGTTCGCTTCATTTAAAAAATTAATCGATCAACGCGTGTCATTAAACGAATTATATCTGAAAACGATTGAATTTTTACGATTTTTCAGCGATGAACAGCGTTATAAACCTATTCCTGAATTTGAAAAATAATATATGAAAATCACTCTTTGTTTAAGTATTAAATTTTTCCCCCAGATGTTGCAAATCAAAGATCAGTTGCAAGCATTGGGGCATGAAGTTCTGCACCCACCTCATGAAGTTCCTATGGAAAATGGGAAAATGATGAATGTTCTTGAATATTATCAAATTAGACACAGTGATCAAGATGAAAAATGGATTTGGGAAATGAAAAAAAAGGCGATTGAAACGCATTTTGCCAAAATCGAACAAGGTGAAGTAATTTTGGTTTTGAATTATGAAAAAAAATGGAGTCTTGAATTATGTTGGGGCTAATACTTTACTCGAAATGGGGTTGGCGTTTTATTTGAAAAAGCCGATTTTTCTTTTGAATCCGATCCCGGAAGGGGTTGGTTATGTCGAAGAAATGAAGGGTTTGCATCCGATTGTTATAAATGGTGATTTAAAATTAATAAAATGAAAATTACGATTTATCAAAAATATATTGCTTTGGCGGTTTTGTTATTAGGAGTATTATTTTTGTTAGGAAAGTTTTATTTTGCTTGGCCTTATTGGTTGTTATGGATTTTAAGTATTAATTTGGTGACTTTTTTCTTTTTTTTAGTGGATAAATTGTCAGCCGGTTACAAAGATTCTCGAATCCCGAATATGATTTTGCAATTATTGATTATTGGTGGGGGGGTGATTGGTGGTTGGATGGGTGTTTTGCTTTTGCGTCACAAGAGTCAAAAATTGAGTTATTATTTTATTTTAATTATTACCACTATTGTTTATGGCTGGTTAGTGATTTATTTTGATTTATTCTCAGTCTTTGACATAGATATTGATTTATGATAGACTTTTTGGGGAATAAATGAGGAGAGAAAATGTCCTTTGAAATCGAACGTCGATTTTTAGTTAAAAGAGTTCCACCGAAATTCCGTATTATGGAGCGTCAAGGAATTCCGGTAATTCAAGGTTATTTGGTGGCTCAAAATGTGCGTTTGCGTCGTTATGGAGAAAAGTGTTTTCTCACCGTTAAATCCGGTCAGGGATTGGTACGTGAGGAAAATGAAATTGAAATTTCCATGGAAAGATTTGATTCGATGTGGTCAAAAACAATGGGCTCCAGATTAACCAAAACCAGATATATGCTCGATAATGGGGATTATATTTTTGAGCTTGATGTTTTTCATGGGCGGTTGCGTTATTTGCGAATTATTGAAGTGGAATTTAAGTCAATTGATGAGGCGCTGGCTTTTGTGCCCCCACCATGGTTTGGTGAGGAAGTAACCGATAAACCGGAATATTCCAATTTTACTTTGGCGTTATTTGGTCTGCCGAAAAAGGAGGAGTAAAGGTATGTCGGCGGAAGCGGAAAGTTCGAAGTTTGATTCTCAGACTGAGCAATTGAATTTTGATATTGTTTTTGGTTCTTCCAGTAGGGGGAGAACCGCAATGGAAAGAGCGAGAACTTCCCATAAATTGTTTGTTCGCAGTCAAGATTCTTTTGCCAGTTTTCATCAAGGGGCTAACGGTTTAACAATGAGTGCGCAAAAAGCATTGGAAGTATATGGTTTTAATATTTTGCTCGAAGCAGTAACACAGGGTAGTGCGATTTTGGTTTGCAGTGAAGATGAACCATCTCGTTCTATTCGTTTGCGTCGTGAACAATTGCAATTAACTCAACAACAATTGGCGGAAAACGCCGGGGTATCTGATGCGATTGTGATTGCGGCGGAAGACCCGGTATTTACCAGTAGCATTCATCAATTGCAAAAAATCTGTGAGGCCTTGGGTTTGGATGTTTATGAAATTGGGTTTTTACCGTTTGAAAAATTGACGATTAGAGAACCAAAGTGAAATTCAACCGACGAAAATCGTCGGTTTTTTTGACAAAAAATAATAAGATTTGTTAAAATGAATTCAAAATAAAAAGGAGTGATCTTTGACTTTACGACAATTGGTTTATGAATATAAATCATTGAAAGAATTAATTGAAAACCAAGAAAATATTTTGGATTTATTTTGGCAAGAACTTTTGATTTTGGCAAAACAGCGGGAAAGTCATTTTCGAGGTTTTGTTTGTCAGCGATGTGGACAAAAGTTAAACCTAATTTCTCCATTTGCTGATTATTGTTATGTAGACCGTTGTGGAAAATGTGACCATTTGAATATTTTTCGTTTTGTTGATTTGAGTTTTATTGAAAATGTGGCTATTGATAAAATGGAAATGCATAAAACGGAAATTTTGAAAGTAGCATGGGAAAGGGCGCTTTTAATTTTTAAGACTAAATTACCGGGAAAATGTGAAAAATGTCAGGCTGATTTATCGTGGTTTTGTACTTGTATTTGGGCGCATGAATTTGCTTGTACTTGTTCCAATTGCGGTAGATTGTATTTTCAACAATCATTATGATTTAACGCAGTTCAAAGAGCTGCGTTTTGATTTTTTGTGTGCTTTGTGATTTTAAGGTTTTTTATAGTGGTCTGAAGAATGATTAGCCATAGGTGACCAATGGAAAAACAATTTTTGGGAAAATCTTAAGGGTTTTCCTTTATTTTGTAATATTTATTGTGGAAACTATTGTCGCTTATTTGGCTTTGATAATTTTTTCCTGTTGGTTTATTGGAACTTAAGGAAATAATCCCGAAATTTCGGGATTTTTGATTTTTTTGGTATTTTTTGATATAATGCTTATCATATGAAAGATGAACAATGGCAAGAAATAGTGGAAAAAATTAAAAACCAATTTGAGGTTGAGGAAGAATTTGAAGGAGATTTGGATAATTTACCCGATGCCAGTTTTGCGGGGATTGTTTTTTTTGCGCCTGAGGCAAAATTAAAAATTACCCGGACGAAAAGACCGGTGGTTTTGGATAAAAAAACACATTTTGCTAATCGTGGTGGGTCCAATGTAAAAGTTGATTATATTTATTCTAATGATGAATTTGTTGATAGTATTGAGGTGCATCGTTGGAATGAACAGATGCAAGAATGGGATATCAGTGATCAAAAATTTAATTAATAATTTAAATAAAATTTATGGAGTTTTTTTGGCTGATCCTTATTATTTTGGTGATCTTGGTAATTTCCTTGCGCCAAATTAATGAGTATGAAAGAGGGGTAATGTTTACGATGGGAAAATATTCGGGAACCAAGAATCCCGGTTGGAGAATTGTTTTACCAGTTTTTCAACAAATGAATAAAATTGATCTGCGAGTTAAAGCGGTAGATGTCCCAGATCAACGAGCGATTTCCAAAGATAATATCACGGTTACGGTTAATGCGGTAATTTATTATAAGGTTAGCAGTGCGGAAAAAGCCATGTTGCAAGTGGAAAATTTTTATTATGCAGTTAGTCAATTGGCGCAAACTACTATGAGAAATGTGGTGGGAGAGGTGGAATTGGATGAATTGCTCAGTAGTCGAGAGAAAATTTCCGAAAAAATTCGTCAAATTATTGATGTAAAATCCGATGAATGGGGCATTAAAGTTGATAATGTTGAATTAAAAGATGTTTCACTGCCGGCGGAAATGGAAAGAACCATTGCCAAGCAAGCAGAAGCGGAACGTGAAAAAAGATCAGTGATTATTAAGGCCGAAGGTGAAGTGATTGCGGCGGAAAATATGGCCAAAGCAGCGCAAATGTTATCAGCTTCCAGTGGTGCTTTGCATTTGCGAACCTTGCAAACCATTAATGATGTAAGCTCTGATCAGTCAAATACCATTATTTTTGCTATGCCAATAGAAGTTTTAAAAGCTATGGGCGGTTCTAAAAATGAATAATTATCAGGTGTTGATAAATTGGACCGCAAAGTAGATTTGCGGTCTTTTTTTTTATGCAAAAAAATGCTAAAATAAGAATATAAGACTTCGAGATATATGAAGTTTGTTTATTGTTATGAAAATTTTTGTTAAAAAAAAACAAGTAAAAAAAATTAGTGGGTATCAATATTCTTCCACTCAAAAAAATAATCTTGTACCACGAAATAAAAGAATCTTATTGTTAATGATATTGTTTTTTATTGCCGGGGGATTGATTATTTTTAAGTTAATTCAATTGCAATTGATTTCCGGTAATTATTATGCGGCCCTGGCCAGTGATCGTCATGAAATATTTGAGCAATTATCTCCGATCCGAGGTGAAATTTTTGCCCAAGAAAAAGACATTAATGGACAATATTCTTTGTATCCCTTGGCCATTAACAGTGAATTGAATTTTGTTTATGCCGTCCCAAAGGATATTGAAGACCCGGAAGCTGTTTTGAATGTTTTAATGGAAGTTTTGGATTTTTCCGATGAAATAAAAGCTAATAAGAAAGAAACAGTGGTTGAATTAAGCGTGGAATTGAATATGGAAGAAGAGCTGATACATAAAGAGGAACAAGAAAATTTAGCCATCGAAGAAGCGGAAAATATTTTCAAACAAAAACTTTTAGAAAAATTAAGTAAAGATAATGACCCTTTTGAGCCGATTAAACGTCGTGTGACTGAAGATAAAATTGCAAAATTGCAAGAATTTAATTTAACCGGAATAAAATGGGTGAAAGAACCGGCTCGATTTTATCCTGATGGCAGTTATGGTAGTCATTTGGTTGGTTTTGTCGGACATGGAAGTGAGAATAATTTACTCCAAGGTTATTATGGTGTCGAAGGAAATTATAACAAGGAATTAATGGGGGAGGCGGGATTTATTCGTTCAGAATCAGATACTACCGGAAATTGGATTGCTTTTACCAATCGTGAATTTCGGGAAGCAAAAGATGGTTCGGATATTGTTTTAACCATTGATCAGCCAATTCAAAATTTTGCCTGTGAACAACTTTTTTATGGAATAAAAAATAATGAAGCGGATTCCGGATCGCTGATTGTAATGAATCCGAAAACCGGGGCGATTTTGGCTTTGTGTTCTTATCCTGATTTTGATCCTAATAATTATAATAAAGTAACTGAAGTTGGTGTATTTAATAACCCGGCCTTATTGGCTGCTTACGAGCCGGGATCAATTTTTAAGCCTATAACTATGGCAGCGGCTTTAGATGCTGGGAAAGTGACGCCTTATACCGGATATAATGATACGGGTGTAGTCAGTGTTTCGGGTTTTGATATAAAAAATTCCGATTTGCAAGCTCATGGTTGGAAAACTATGACTGAAGTGTTGGAATTATCACTAAATACCGGAACGATTTTTGCCGCACGTCAAGTGGGTTTGGAAAAGTTTCGAGAATATGTAAAAGCGTTTGGTTTTGGTGAAAAATCAGGGATTGATTTATCACCAGAAGCCTCTGGAAATATCAAAAGCTTAGACAATAAAAATGAAGTTTATTTAGCTACCGCTTCTTTTGGTCAAGGTATTACCACCACGCCTATTCAGTTGGTGAAAGCTTTTGCGGCCATTGCCAATAAGGGTAATTTGCCGATTCCTTATGTTGTTGATAAGATTATTTATCCCGATGGTACGGAAAAGAAAAATGAACCAAAAATTGTGGGGCAAGTGATTTCAGCGCAAACGGCAGAGATTTTGGGTAGCATGTTGGTGTCGGTGGTGGAAAATGGTCATTCGCAACGCGCCAAAGCCAGTGGATATTTAATTGCCGGTAAAACTGGAACCGCTCAAGTAGCTGATACACAAAAAGGCGGTTATGGTGATCTCACAATTCATTCTTTTATTGGTTATGGACCTTATGAAGACCCGGTTTTTGTGATGTTAGTTAAATTGGACCATGTTCGAACAGCGCGCTTTGCCGAATCATCAGCGGCTCCTATTTTCGGAAAGGTCGCTAAATTTATCTTGGATTATTATGGTATTCCACCAACAATAAAGTAAATTTATGAAAAAAATATTAAAAGTAGTGTTAGCATTTTTAGTAAAAAAAGTATTGAAAAAGTATCGGCCGAAAATTATTGGGATCACCGGATCAATTGGTAAAACTTCCACTAAAGAAGCGATTTATACGGTGTTGAAACATAAATTTTCAGTGCGTAAAACCGAAGGGAATTATAATAATGAAATTGGGTTGCCCTTAACGATTTTGGGTGAAAAATCGCCCGGTAAATCGATTTTTGGTTGGGTTAAAATATTTTTTCGTTTTATTGCATTATGCAAAAAAAAGATTAATGATTATCCTCAAGTTTTGATTTTGGAAATGGGTGCTGATAAACCGGGTGATATTGATTATTTAACCAAGCTGGCTCCATGTGATATTGGTGTAGTAACAAAAATTGCTCCCGCGCACATAGAATTCTTTGGCACTTTGGAAAAGATTGCTCAAGAAAAAAAGAAAATCGTCACTCATATGGGAGAAAATGGACGAGCGATTCTGAATTTTGATGATCCGCGAGTGCGACAAATGGCGAAAAATTTATCGGCTCCAGTGATATCTTTTGGTTATGTTGATGATGCTGATGTTCGAGCTCTTGATTTATTGAATGAAAAACAAGGGGCGGATATGGGAATACAGTTTAAATTGTTTTATCGCGGAAGCACGGTTCCGATGTTTTTACCCGGGGTAATCGGGGAGCATCAAATTTATTCGGCATTGGCCGCTTGTGCCGTGGGGTTAAGTTTGGGAATGAATTTGGTGGATATTGGGCAGGCGCTTCGTGAATATCGCGCTCCCAAGGGACGGATGAATTTGATTTTGGGTAAAAAAAATTCATTGTTGGTTGATGATACTTATAATTCATCACCGGAAGCAGCTATGGCGGCCGTTGAAGCGGTTAGTAAATTAAATTCGGATTTGCGTAAAGTGGCTTTTTTGGGGGATATGTTGGAACTCGGAGATTTGGCCAGTGAAGCACATTATGATTTGGGAAAGAAAGTGGCGCAAAGTGGCTTTTCTTGTTTGGTTGCGGTCGGTAGATTTCGTCAAGATTTGATTCAAGGGGCAAAACAAGCCGGATTAAATAATTTGTATGAATTTGAAAATTCACAATTAGCGGTTTTGCAAGCTTTGGACGTTATTAACAATAATGATATTGTATTAATTAAGGGGTCTCAAGGATCACGAATGGAATTTGTTACGCGTGCCTTGATGAATGATCCTTTGCAAGCTAAAGATTTGTTAGTTCGTCAAACAGGTCTTTGGGAAGATAAATAAATAAAATTATATGTCATTTGAATCTTTTGATGTTATTAGAGCAACAATAAAAAGAATTGCCGGTAAGGGTTTTAAGGAAATTTTAGAACCTGATGAAATTGAAAAGGTTTTTTTGGCTTTAGGTTTCAAAGATATTCCGAAAAATATAATTTATCGATTACGTTTGTTGTCTGAGTCGCCAGAAGGGCAAATATCGCATTTTCAGGATGCCAAAGATATTGCAGAAATAATTGATGATATTTTGCCAACGGAAATGACGGCTAAAGAAGTTAATGATGTTCGTTTTGCCAGTTTGGTGCATGATATAGGAAAAAGCGGTCCGGCGGAAATAGCCACTTGTGATATGCCGGAAAGTGAAAAGCAAGCCATGTATCAAGCGTTTATAGATTTTTTTAATCTTAAATTGGATTTTTCTCGTTATAATGGTCGTGATCCGAGAAAACTACCGGTTATGGAAGTTTTAACTCAAGAATGGGGCGAAGAACGAGCAAAACAAGTTTGGGAGCAAATAAAAAAAGCGGCTGGTATGCAATCGGTTAATCGCCCAGAAACCAGTTTTGATGAAAGTTCGGTGATGTATGATGTTTTTGGTGCTCATGTTTATTGGACTTACGATATTTTGAAAAGTTTAAAAATTGCAAGCGAGATTGTCTTAATTGCTTCCAGTCATCATATTTTAGAAGGTCGAAATCCGGCGGGGATAGATTTGGACCACATTAGTTCTTCAATCGCCGCTTTGGAAATGGCGGATAAGTATCAAGCTTTGCGAATGCGAAAAATTTTTGCCGAAGAAATGGCGGATAAGTATCAAGCTTTGCGAACACGCGGTTCGATGACGCATGCACAGGCGATTGGAATATTGCGTCAAAAAGTGAATTCTTGTTTAGCGGATAAGCCGGTTATTCGTGATATTTATTTGGAGATTATTGATTCATTGGAACAAAAACAGGCGCAAATGGAAAAAGAATTGGAAATTGGAAATTAATATGAAAGTGTATTTTTACATCGGTGGTGGTGTAGTGGTGATTGTGCTTGTTTTTTTATTTACAATTTTTCCGGCTTGGTATCCGATTCGTTTGTTTGAGCCGATTTTTTATGGTGCGTGTGATAAAATTTTACATGGTGAATTGGATCATGTGCAAAAAACCGATTTTGTGGGATTAAGTGGTAAGCCGGTGAGGGAAGATTATTTGCAATGTGGAGTTGACCTGGCTTTTGATGCAAATCGTATTTGTTATGTGGTTCCAGCTCAAGAATTGAGTTATGGGGATAATTCGTTAGGGCAAGAGATTGCTGATGATTGTAATTATTGTCAATATGGAGCGGAAAAAATTAAAATAGACAATAAAGTGGTTGGTAAGCAGTGTCGGCCCTTTCGTGTTTTGTGGCGTTGGGTTTACGATTCTAATTTTTAATTGACGCTTGTCATTTAATTTGTTAGAATTTTTTAAGATATTTTGTCACCATTGCTCGCCTTGCCCGCCAGAGACGGATAAACATCCTGGTAATAAAAAAAGTACAATTTAACATTTTGCCGCCATCGTCTAGTGGTTAGGACGCCAGGTTCTCATCCTGGTAACAGGGGTTCAATTCCCCTTGGCGGTACCATGAACTACAAATATTGCATATTTGAG
>CAYPSS010000002.1:41121-151392 GCA_964413735.1 uncultured Gammaproteobacteria bacterium | reverse complement strand
TTCATGGTAAACCATAATCTACAAGAATTGCATATTTGAGTTCATGGTAAACCATAATCTACAAGAATTGCATATTTGAGTTCATGGTAAACCATTAACTTGGAATATACCAAATTTAAAATCAATGATAATCAATAAAAACAGCGTAAGCTGATTTTTTGTTATTTTCGATAGTTTTTGCATTGTTAGCTGATATTTTGTATAATTAAATAGTAATAAACAAATAAATTTATGGGATTTTTAAGTAAATGGTTTGGTGGTGATAAAAAGGAAAAACAAAATTCATTACCAATCAATAAAATTTCCGGACAAACGGCATTAAAAATGGAAGATGAAGTTTTAGCGCCATTAGCGTGTAAAAATAAAAATTGTGAAACTATGAAACAAGCTTTGCAAAAAGCCACTGATTTTTTTGTGGAAAGTGATCGATTACACGTGGAAAATGCGCCGGAAGGGGATAATAATAAATAATAATAGCAATTATATGGATCAAGATGAAAAATTCAATGAAGTGGTGGCCATGATGCAACGATCAGAACTGGATCCTCGAGCGGAAGAAAATTTACGAGTTTTTTTATTTTCTTTAATGAAGGAAAACGGTTACTTCGACGATTTTATTAATTTATTAAAAAATGATGCCGGTTTGGCGGATAATTTTTTTCGATGTTTTGATTTAAAATTTAAATTTTTTGATCATAATGGAGGGACGAGAGAGGAATGGGATTATATTTTATCCAAGGAAAAGATTTTAATTGAATCATTGGGTTAATAAATAATAAGGGAAATCAGCTTTTGTGGCTGGTTTTTTTATTTATCCACAGGTTGAGAGTTGACGTTCGGTTTGTGTTCGGTATAATGAGAATGTACGAACAAAATACGAACACTTAAATAATATTAAAAATATGACATTAAGTAAGAGACAATCAGAAATATTAAAATTTATTAAGAATTTTGTTAAAGATTCTGATTATTCTCCCAGTTATCGAGAAATCGGAGATGCTTTAGGTATTTCTTCACCGGCAACGATTCATCAGCATATTCAAACATTGAAAGCCAAGGGTTATTTGGATTTGGATGCCAATGCCCCTCGTTCTTTGCAATTAACCAGTAAGGTGATGAAAATGAGTAAAGCCATTGAATTGCCTTTGCGTGGATTGATTACTGCCGGTAATCCGATTGAAGCGATTGAAGAAAATGAAACCATTGGAGTGCCGGCGGAATTTGTTACCAGTGATAATTCTTATGTTTTGCAAGTTAAGGGTAAATCAATGATTGATGAAGGAATTTGGGATGGCGATTATGTGGTGGTGGAATATAATCCTTCTCCCAGAAACGGTGATGTGGTCGTGGCTTTGCTAGATAATGCATATGTTACTTTGAAGAAATTTTTTAGGGAAACTGATTGTATTCGTTTACAGCCGGCTAATCCGGCGATGAAACCGGTGTATGTAAAAGATGTGATTATTCGTGGTGTGGTTAAGGCGATTATTCGACGTTTTGCGTAAAACTTTAGCTAAAGTTATATAAATGGGGGAAAGATTGGATAAACTTGATTTGTTCTTTTATTAAATAATTAACAAAAGGGGTTAATTTTCAAGCATGGTTATCTAATCTTTCACTCCGACTAATAAATAAACAATAAAAATATGTCAAAAAGAAAAATTAAATCATTTTATCGTCGACACATTTACGGTTTTTGGGCTGATTTAACCAAAGAAGTGTAATTATATGGTGGAAAAAATCGACGAGCCGATTGATGTTTTGTGTGCTTATGTGAATAATCGTGTTTTGCCCATTTATTTTCGTTGGCATAACCGTCGTTATAAAGTTGATAAAGTCAATTTAGTGCATTCAGTTCGTTGTGGACAAGATAAAATGTATTTTTTTTCTGTCAGTGGTGATAATAATTATTATAAATTGTGCCATGACACGGCTTTTAATAAATGGGTTTTGGCGGAGGCTAACTTTGAATAACAGCGTTTTTATTATTATTTTATAAACGCTGTTTTTTTATATGCGAATAATTTGTCATATTGATATGGATTCTTATTTCGCCAGCGTGGAGCAACAGGCTAATCCTTTTTTAGTGGGAAAAAATGTAGTAGTCAGTGGTAAGGAAGGTTCACGCACCGTAATTGTGGCCGCTTCAAAAGAAGCGAAAAAATTTGGGGTAAAAACCGCCATGTTAACTCATGAAGCGCGAAAATTATGCCCCAATTTAATTTTTGTGGAGCCGGATGGAAAGAAATATTGGGAAATTAATCGTCGATTTGTAAATATTTTTCAGCGGTTTACCGATAAAGTTGAATTGTTTAGTATTGACGAAGCTTTTTTGGATTTAACCGGTTATGTCAAAAATATGGCACAAGCCAGGGTGTTAGCCCGGAAAATCAAACAGATTATGATTCAAGAAATTGGTGAAGTTGTGACTTGTTCTATTGGAATTGCGTCAAATAAGATGCTCGCAAAATTAGCTTCTGATTTGAATAAGCCAAATGGTTTGGTAGTGATAAATGAAAAAAATAAATTATTTATTTTAGAGCATTGTCAATTAAAAGATTTTTGTGGGGTTGGGGAGAGAATCAGATATCGATTGGAAATGTTGGGGATTGAAACGGTCAAAAAATTAAGACATTTCCCAATTAAAGATTTGGTAAAAGAATTCGGTCCCTTCTATGGTCAATTCTTACATGATATGGCTTGGGGTTTAGATGAAACACCTGTAATATCCGCTGATTTATCTCCGATGATTAAATCGGTCAGTCGTGCTTATACTTTGGATTTTGACACATATGATAAAAAAAGAATTGCTCAAATTTTGTTGATTTTGAGTGAAAAATGTGGACGAGAATTACGACAAAAAAAATTGAGCGGTAAAACTATTGAATTTTTTTTGCGTTTAGAAAATTTTACTTACTTAAAATGGCGAATCACTTTGTCTGGCTACATAAATGATGGACATCTTATTTATCAAGCCGGTGAAAGAAAGTTATTAAACTGTCAATTGCCTTTAGCTGTTCGTTTGGTGGGCGTCAGAATTTCCAATTTGATGACACAATCATCACAATTATCGTTATGGGATAATGATAAAAAAAGAAAATTATTAGTATCAAGTATTGATAAAATAAATAGTAAATATGGTGAATTTACCGTAAAATCAGGTTTTTTATTAGATTCTCCGATTTTAAGAAATAAAGTTGGTGGCTTTCGATTCGAAGGTAATTGATATTTGTCATTTAAAATAGAATATTATATGATATTTTTATGCAATATTTTATTAAAATACTTATAATTATTTCATTACTTTTTTGTTGCCAATCTTCTTGGCTGGCGATTTTTTTATCACCAATGGAAAGTGTAAACGATTGTCATCAGCAATCCACCCAGAATGATGTTGATCTGATGGCTATCAATCATGTGGCGGTGATTATGAAATCAGCTATTGTTTTTTTAGTATTATTAAGTTGCCTTTATCTAATAACATTTGGTAATTTGGATAATGGAAAAAAATATCGATTTAATTTTGTTTGTTGGATTAGGGATCGATATGGGGGTTGGCAAATTCTCAATAAATGGTTGGAATTATTGCGTTTTGGGTTGCTGTCGCCAAAAATTATTTAGGATTTTGATTTTTTAATCCCATGGTTTTTATTATGGGATTTTATATTTAATTTTCTAATATAATATATGAGAAAAAACGAAAAAAAAATATATTTTCAAGGCATGACTTGTAATTCATGTGAGACATTTATTACAAGTAAGTTAAAAGAAAATGTTCAAGTTCAAGAAGTGAAAATGGTTTTATCAAGTGGTGAAGCAACGATTTTTTTTAATGATGAGCAAATTGATTTAGATTCTCAATTAAATGATATTGAGAAACACGGTTATCAATATAGGTTTGAACCGTTTGATATTAAACATAAATCATTTATAAAACAATGGTTGTTGCCCGGGATAATAGTAATAGGGCTGTTTATATTTTGGGAATTGATTAAATCAAGCGGGTTGCTTGATATATTTGATCTTAATTATGGTAAAATGACCTTGGGTTTGGCCTTTTTAACCGGTTTGGTGGCTTCTTTGTCAACTTGTTTGGCGATTGTTGGTTCGGTGGTAATAACTTTTTCAACTAAATATCAAAATAAAAGTGGAAGAGTTTGGCAGCCAAACATTAATTTTCAATTGGGAAGGTTGGTTTCTTTTATGATTTTTGGTGGTGTGCTTGGTTGGATCGGGGGGACATTGAAATTAAATGAAAATATTTTTGCCGGATTAACGATTTTGGTAGGTGTAATTTTATTTTTTATGGCTTTGAACATGTTGGAAGTTCCCTTGTTTAAAAGGCTGAGGTTCTCATTATTTCCTACAAAATTCAATTCGTATTGGGGAAAATTTAAAAACTCGGAAAAAAAATCAGCGCCATTTATTATCGGCATAATGACATTTTTTTTGCCTTGCGGCTTTACCCAAAGTATGCAATTGTTGGCGTTGGGTAGTGGAAGTTTTATCTCTGGTTCAGTGTTAATGGGATTATTTGTTTTGGGAACCGCCCCAATTTTATTTTCAATCGGGGTTTTGTCCGGGAAGCTCAGCAGTTTGAAAAGTTTAATTTTAAATCGAGTGCTTGGTTTATTAATTATTTGTTTTGCGGTATATTCATTTATATCGGGGTTAACTGTTTTGGGAATTGATTTCCCCGTGATATCGGCAAAAAATATTGAAAGTGAAATTAAGTATGATGTTCAGGTGGTGAAAACAGAATTGGGTTATGGTAGGTTTATGCCAAATGTTATTTTACTCAAAAAAAATATTCCGGTTAGATGGGAAATAATTGGTACGGTTTTAAGTGGCTGTACCAACGAAATTATTGTTCCGACCTATGGTATTCGTAAAAAAATTAATCCCGGTTTGAATATTGTGGAATTTATCCCAACTAAACAGGGGACGGTGGGGTTTAGTTGTTGGATGGGGATGGTTCGAGGTTCATTTATTATTGAATAACAAATAATATGAAAAAAACAATCAAAATAACGGGCATGCATTGTGCTACTTGTGCAATTAATTTGGAGAATAGTTTAAATAAATTAACCGGTATGAAGCGAGCAACAGTTAATTTTGCTACCAATTCCGCTCATTTAGACTATGATTTCGATAAATTAACAGATGCTCAAATTAATAAAACTGTAGCTTCATTAGGAGATTACCAGGTAATTGATTCCGAGTTAACTATGCAGGAGATGGTTGAAAGAGATTCTCGTCGATTAAAAAATAAATTGATTTGGTCCGGAATATTAACTATGCCCTTGATTTTGTTTATGATATTTGATTGGTCAATGGAAATGACAATTTTGGGGGTCGATTTGTTTGTTTGGTTTCAAACAATTTTATCTTTTATAGTGGTATTTGTTGTGGGGCTGGGATTTCATCTGGATATGTTGAAAAACTTAAAAAAGGGTCGAACGAATATGAATTCATTAATTTCTTTAGGGACAACTACGGCTTTTATTTATAGTTTTTGGGGGATGTTTTCCGGACATCATATGTATTATGAAACAGCCGGAGTGATTATTACTTTGATTTTATTGGGTAAATTTTTGGAAGAAAATAGTCGTTTTCAAGCGTCAAAAGCGATTAGAAAATTGATGTCATTGAATGTTAATCAAGCAGTTGTTTTATTTGGAGAAAAAGAAATTATTAAAAATCTCGATCAGGTGCAGGTAAATGATATTTTATTGGTAAAAGCGGGTGAAAAAATTCCTTTGGATGGAAAAATTATATATGGAACAACAGCGGTTGATGAAGCCTTTTTGACTGGTGAAAGTTTACCGGTGGAAAAAAATATAGGTGATAATGTTTATGGTGCTACCTATAATTTGTCGGGGGTTATTAAAGTTCAGGTAACTAAAGTCAGTTCACAAACGGTTTTAGCTCAGATCATTCGCTTAGTGGAAGAAGCGATTGCTTTTAAGGCTCCAATTCAAAAGTTAGTGGATAGAATATCAGGAATATTTGTTCCGGTGGTGGTGATCATTTCAATTGTTTGTTTTGTAGTTTGGTTTTTTGTATTTAAGGTTGATATGTCAAGTGCGATTATGAATGCGGTAGCGGTTTTGGTAGTGGCATGTCCTTGTGCACTGGGATTGGCCACGCCAATGGCGATTTTAGTGGGAACAAGTAAAGGAGCAGAAAGTGGGATATTGATTAAAAAGCCAACCGCTTTGGAAATCGCTAACCAAATAACGACGGTTTTGTTTGATAAAACCGGAACATTAACGGAAGGCAGGCCCCGAGTAACCAAATATTACAGTTTAGACAATTATTTTTCCGATGAACAAGTTTTATCCTGGGCCGGATTTTTGGCTCAGAAATCAAATCACCCTATTTCAAAAGCGATTTGGTATGAAGCAAAGAAAAACAATTTAATTATTGATCAAAATATTACAAATATTGAAGAATTAAGTGGATTTGGGATTACGGCAAAAACCATGGATAAAGCGCAAATAATTGGTTTGGGTAGTATTAAATTAATGGAAAAATTGCAAGCGAAAAATATTACAGGCAAAAATGCTCAAAGCAGTTCGGAAGCTTTTTTGTTTTTTGGTGATAAAATAGTCGGAAAATTTCTAATTGAAGATAAAATTAAAGAAACGGCATTAAAAGCCATAAAAAATCTCCAAAATAATAATATCAAGGTCATGATGATTACTGGCGACAACAAAGTAATCGCTTCGCAGGTAGCGGAAAAGTTGGGGATTGATGGGTTTATGGCCGAAGTGCTACCGGGGGAAAAAGCGCAAAAGGTCAAAGAGTTACAAAATCAAGGGGATAAAGTTGCTTTTGTTGGTGATGGGATTAATGATGCTCCGGCGTTAGCGCAAGCTGATTTAAGCTTGGCGGTAGGTAGCGGTTCAGATGTTGCCATTGATGTGGGGGATATTGTAATTGTTAATAGTGATCCGATAAAAGTGGGAGAAGCTATTAAATTGTCACAAAAAACATTTTCCGGTATTAAACAAAATCTATTTTGGGCTTTTATTTATAATGTAATTGCTATTCCTTTGGCTTTCAGTGGGTTGTTAAATCCCATGTTGGCGGCCGGTGCGATGAGCTTTAGTTCGGTTTCGGTAATTTTGAACAGTTTACGAATACGAATAAAAAAATAAGGATTTTACGATAATTATTGATTAAGATATAATATTATTATCTTAGCCTTGTAATCCGGGGAGGGAAAAATGACTCGGATTATTATAGTTTTTGGGGTAATCATTTTCGGTTGTGCGTCTACCGATGTTTTGGACAAGAAAACATCACAGCCGGAGCATCTTGATTTGTTGTGTGAATTAGGAGAAACAAAGAAAATCAATGATCACGAGTGTTTTTGCATGGTTGTTTTGGGAAAAATGATTAATGAAGAGTATTGTGAGATTTTATCAGTGAAACAAAGTTGTTTGGGTGATCAATGTTTTCCGATTTTTACTTGTGCTTTGAAGTTGACACGTCAGCGTCCGATAATTGTTTCTTGGGAACCTCCTTGCCCTGATTGTTTGGATCAGCAAGACCAAATGTTGTTATTTTTAATGCTAAACAAAATGCATTATTTGGGTCGTGAAATGAAAATGAGTTTTTGGGTGCCATTGATTAAAAAACAGTGTCAGGATCAGTATTGGGGATTGGAAAAGGTGAACAAGTGAAAAATAAATTTATTATAACCCGACAATGCTCGGGTTTTTGCTTGTGGAAAAGTAATTGTTGTTTTTGATATAAAAGAATACAATTAACTTGGACTCTCATCGGAGGGTGCGAATGTCTCGTGTAGCTTTTTTCCTTTGTTGTTTAGTGGCTTTTGTATCGTGTGCCACGGTCATTGTTCCTTCAGAAAAAAAACAAAAAATTACCAATGATTCATCTGATTATTGTGTGCCAGGTGAAATAAAAACTTTCTCGAAAAAAGTATATATTTGTATGGAAGCTATAGCTAAAGCAAGAGCTGAAGAATATTGTGCTGTTTATTTTACGGCTAGAAGTTGCAGCGGTGGATGGTGTAGTGAAAAATCGGAGTGTTTAGCGACTGATGTTCGAATTGAAATTGATATTGTCAATCTTGATCCAAATTGTCGAAAATGCTTGGTGGATGCTAATCTTCATAAAATAAAAAGAATATTCAAAAAAAGAAGTGAGAATCGACAAGAAATGAAATTAAGTTTTTGGGTGCCTTATTCGGTTGAATGCCAGTCGCAATTCGGAAAACCAATGATTGATTGAATTTTGTGTATAACCCGAAAATGCTCGGGTTTTTGTTTATTTTCGTTGCGGTATTTTTAAATAGTTGTATAATTATATAGGTTGTTGAATAAGATTATTTTTTTCTTTATTATGTAAATGAAACCAAGGCTTGACTATTATTACTTTTGATGATATTATTTGTTTATAATTTTTAATATTCCAATATGAAAAAAGTTCGACCAACTGATCGCAAAAGTAAGTTTCTTAATCCGGTAAAAAAGGATCGCAAGTCAAAGACCATTTTGAAGCGAGCTAGAAAAATGAGAAAAAAAGCTTAAATACAAAAACAGGCTGGGAACAGCTTGTTTTTTGTTTACACAACAGGAGAAATTTTGTATAATGGGAAGGTATGAAACAAGTAGAATTAAAAAATCTATTAGATAATTTGTTTGAGAAATCAATTATTTATGCACCGGTTAAAAACAATGGCCGGCTTTTAGTTTCTGCGGTGGATAATTTGCAGAAAATCGATTGGTCCGGTGTGGTGCCGGAAAATACATTTAAAAATTTATTTTTACCTGTTCGTGAAAATTTGGTTGAATTTGATAATCAGGGTAAAGCAAAAGAAATTATTCAAGGAAATCAGTTGATAACAGCTTGGGGTATGAATATTATGGATTTGGAAGCATTTAGTTTGTTTGAGCAAGTTTTTGCCAAAGATTCATACTATTTGCGTCGCCGTCGTAATTTATTGGTTGTGGGTTACAGTAATGGGATTGAGAATGATTTTCGTAAATATAAAATTTGGCATGAGAAATTTGAAGAAGATATTTTGGAACATCGGAGTTTTGATATTTTCATAGAACGACAAAAAAACGGTAAGTTTAATGTTTTCTCCGGGTCGGAAAAGGGCCAAAATATTTTGGAAGATAATAATATTTTGGATTATGAGCATATTGAATTTGTGGGTTATGTGCCGGAAAAGGGCCAACCGTTAAGGTTAAGAGATTTTTATCAACGGGTAAAAGATAGTTTTTCCAAAGAAATTTGGGATGAATTGAATGCCAAATGCATTGCTTGCGGTCGTTGTACTATGGCTTGTCCTACTTGTTTTTGTTTTGATACAATTGATATTCCGCAAAAAGATAAGATTGTTCGTCAAAGGCAATGGTCTTCATGCTTTTATAATGATTTTTCCGAAATGGCCGGTGGTCATGAACCGCTTGATACGATAAAAAAGAAAATTTATTTTTGGTATTATCATAAATTTGTTCGAATTCCCGAGGAATTTAATTTCCCCGGGTGTGTCAGTTGTATGCGTTGTTTTAAAGTTTGTCCGGTTGGAATAAATATTGCTAAGAATTTGCAAGATTTAATTAAAAAATATGAAAAGAAATAAGAAGATCGTAATAATTGCTCTTTTTGTGTTGTTTATATCTTATTTATCCTTAGTAATACTTTCTCCATGTTTTATTGATTTACAAACGGGTGATTTTATTTCGATTGACCCAACGCCTGATCCAAAAATTTTATATAATAATAGGTTTAATTTCCAACCGGCTTGTTTTCTGGTCGGAGGAGAAATTGAAAATAAGTTAGTGGGGATTGGAGTTGAGGCATCTTTTTGTAAAATTACAAATAGATTTGTTTGTTTTTTGCGAGGAGGAAAATATTCTACAAAAGAATATATCCATTATTCAACTAAATCCTGCATCAAAGAATTGTCTTATGGTATTTATTAAATATAGTTTAACGATGCTTGACCGAATATGAAACATGTTAAATGTAATATGACACATGATCCGTTATGAAAAACAGTTTTTTGCCTCAAAAGGCGATAATCATAAGCGTGAAAAAAGAAAATGATTTGATAAATTGTTTTCGTTTGAAATTTGATACTAAAATTCAAAAAGATTTTCATTTTATTGCCGGTCAGTTTTTGATGGTTGGTTTGCCGGGTTATGGTGATGCTCCCTTTACTTTGTCTTCAGCCGCCGGGAAAAGTCAAGATTACTTTGAAATTTGTGTGCGAACGGCCGGAGAATTGTCAGAAAAAATTAATTCTTTGAAAAAAGGTGATAGCCTTTATATTAGAGGTCCTTTTGGTAATGGTTTTCCGGAAGTAAATGGTAATGTGATTATTGTTGGTGGAGGGTGTGGCTTTATTCCATTGAAATCAGTAATTGAGCAAAATATTGATCGAGCAGATGTTAAAATGCAAATATTCATGGGTTGTAAAAGCCAAGAAACTATGGTTTTTGGAAACAATTGGCCTAAGTGGCAGAAAAAAAGTGAAACATATTTGGTATTAGAACAAGGTAACCATCAGGTATTAGCAAACTCTCAGGGATATATAACCGATTTATTGGTTAAGGTGAAATTATTGCCTAATGCGATGGTGTTTTGTTGCGGACCTGAACCAATGTATAAATTTGTGGCCAAGGTTTTGAATGAACGTGGCATTTCGTCAGATAAAATATATTTTTCTTTGGAACGACGAATGTATTGCGGTACCGGTCAGTGTCAGCATTGTGTTTGCGGTCCGGTTTATACTTGCACGGATGGCCCGGTTTTCACACATGAACAATTAAAGAAATTTGGTAAAGAACATATTGATATATGAATTATATTTTTGAAGAAAAAGTTTATATCCCGTTTATTTTTGTTTTGATCAGTCTGGTTGTATTGGTTTTTATGATTTATCTTTTAATTTTTCCGTCGTCAATACCCGAAGAAAATCCGCCATTTTGGTTGCTGGGATTAATTTGTTTGATTTTAATTTTTACGATTGTTAATTTTAGCTATCTGAAGATTGTAGTTGATGAACAAAAGATATTGGTAAATTTCGGTTTATTCAAAAAAAGAATTTGGATTAAGAATATTGAGAAGTTGGAATTTCAGAAGGTTTCTTTTTTGAAGTTTGGCGGTTATGGTTTACGGTTTAGTCGTGATAAAGTTATGGGTTTTGTGGCTCAGGGAGGCGTAGGAATTCAGTTTATTGATAAAAATGATCAAAAAAAATATTTTATTTCCACTCAAAAAGCGGAGCAATTAATTGATATCTTAATAAATTATGGTGCAAAAAAAGCTTAAATTCGCCTTTGTCTCATTGACCAGTTGTGAGGGTTGCTATGTGGAGCTTTTAGGTTTGCGAGAAAGATTTGTTGAATTAAAAGATAAAATCGATATTGTGGAATTTCGTCTTTTTGAAGATGATTATTTTTTTAGTGAGCAAAAATTAGATGTGGTTTTTGTGGAGGGTAGTCCGGTAACAAAAGAAAATATTATTAATCTAAAAAAAATCAGGAGTAATACCAAATATTTGGTGGCTTGTGGCTCTTGTGCTCATTTGGGCGGTATTTATCATTTGAAAAATTATCAAGATTCACAAAAAATCATGGAGCATATTTATTCCGGTGATAAAAAGCTTGATAATCCGCCAATTAAACCTTTGACGGAATATGTGAAAGTTGATCTTAATTTACCGACCTGTCCGATTATTAAGGAGGAAATTCTCCGTTTTATTTATTCCTTGGTGGTAGGGAAAGTCCCGAAAATAAAACAAAATCCGGTTTGTTTTGAATGTATGACTAATGGTTATGAGTGTTTGTTGCAAAAAGGTGAAATTTGTTTGGGACCGATTATTCAAGGTGGATGCAATGCAATTTGTCTCAAGAGTAAACAAGCTTGTTGGGGTTGTCGTGGATTATTAAAAAAACCGGCAATTGTTAATTGGAAAAATGCGGTTAATAATAATGGTTGGAATGAAAAACAAATTAATAAGGTGTTGGAGATGTTTGCCATTAAAGAATTTATCAATAAATAAATAATATGAAAAAAATTTCCATTTTTTTACAAAGTCGGTATTTCATTATAGTGGTGGTTTGCGCGATTTTTTGTTCACTGTTTGTTGGTTTATTTTCCGCCTGGTTACTGAATGGTCAAGAGAAAAACAGTCAAATTTATCAGGAAGCGACTCTTAATAGTTTTACTTTGCAACACAAAACATTATATGACAACCGACATGGTGAATTAGTCATCGTGCATACTTTTAATAATGATTACGGACATATTATTAAACATGAAAACAATTTATATTTGGCAGATGCTTATGGTAATAATGCGGAAATTTATTCGTATGATATTGAAAGTAAGCAAAAACAAACCATTTTCAGTTTAGCTGATATTGATAGTAAATACACTAAGAACTCGACGGCAAATTTGGGGATTTCATTTATGAAGGTTATTGGTGATAAATTATTTTTCGGTGTGGCGGAATATATGAATCCTAATTTAATGTATTATATTGATTTGAAGGTTGATAATAAAAAACCGATTTTTCTTACTGATCAAGCGGCCGGTAATATCACTAAGGTTGATAATGGCTATGTATTGCATAATTATATGGGAGATGCCGGATATGCATCAGAAATTTTGCATTGGATGAATAATGAAAATGAAGTGAATAGAATTATTCAAGTTGAGTCGTTGATGGGTGATGGAGAATCGGTTATTGCTTTGGGAACAACAGAAGTTTACATTGGGGTTCACAAACCAACGCCTGATTATCAATATAATGTGTATGAAGAAATTTATGCTGTTAATTACGAGACCGGAGCCACTCAAGTCATTATTCCTAGAAATTTAATGCCGAAAAATATCAAGAGTATTTTTTATGACAATGGTAATTTGTTATTGGGACCCAGTCCATTATATGTGTATGATTTATCGAATAATATTTTGAATCAAATAATTGTTTCGACTTTGCCAGCGGAAGCAATTTATAAAATTAATTCATTTGGTAATTCGCTGGCTTGTGTAAATGATAGATTGACGGTTGATGTTCAATCGCAAACAGTAGTTTCCAATTATCCGTGTCGGGAATCTGAATTAAAAAAATTAGTTAGTGAA
Organism: uncultured Gammaproteobacteria bacterium; assembly: GCA_964413735.1. Taxonomy (GTDB): domain Bacteria; phylum Patescibacteriota; class Patescibacteriia; order UBA11705; family UBA11705; genus CAYPSS01. The sequence continues at coordinate 138,258 of CAYPSS010000002.1, read as the reverse complement.
AAAATTGAGCAATTAAATTTAGATCTTGGATTTATTTATTTGCCATAATTTACTTATGAAAACCATTAAAATTGATCATATTGGGAAAACTGAAGGCCATTTGGGTTTTGAAGGTACTTTGCAAAATGGTGATATTGCCAGTGCGCGAGTGATGACTTTGGAAGGGGCACGATTAATGGAGGGGATTGTTTTGAATCGCAGTTATTATGACGTGCCAATTATCACGTCACGAATTTGTGGGGTGTGTCCGATTGTTCATAATTTAGGCGCAATCAAGGCTTTGGAACACGCGCTTAATGTGGTACCAACCGATGACGCGATTATTCTCCGAAAAATTTTGAATTTAGCGCAAATTATTCATAGTCACGCGTTGCATGTGGTATTTTTGTCATTTCCTGATTTTATCGGAGTGAGCAATAATTTTGATTTAGTAAAAAAATATCCCAAAGAAGTGGCTTTAGCTCTAGAAGTTCATGATTGGTCAATCAGATTGGGTGATTTGGTGGGTGGTCGGACCACGCATCCGATTAATAGTGTGGTCGGTGGATTCAAAGTAGAACCAGATAAAAAAGAATTACAAAAAATGTACGATGAATTGGAACAGATTATTCCCAAAGCTTTGCGTTTAGTGGCTTTCGTTAAAAAACATTCAACCATGCCGGACTTTGAGAATCCTACGGATTATATTTCCTTGGTAAATAAAAGAGAATATGCTTTTTATTCCGGAAATTTGTATTCCAGTGATTTGAAGGAACGTATTCCGATTCATAATTATTTTTATGATTTTGAAGAACAATATGAGGTTGGTGAAGCGGTTAAACGAGTGAAACATCGTGGGCGAACTTATATGGTCGGCGCTTTGGCACGAATTAACAATAGTTATCTTCAGCTTAATCCGGTTGCAAAAGGTATTTGGGATAGTTTGAAGGTAAAATTACCATGTTATAATTCTTTTTATAATAACTTGGCACAAGTGGTTGAATTGGTTCATTCTTTTGAAGAAGCGCAAAAGCTAATGGCGAAATATTTGAAAATTAAGCAACCGAAATTATTTACTAAGTTCAAGCCTAATCCTGGAAAAGGAGTGGGGGCGATAGAAGCGCCACGAGGAACTTTGTATCATTATTATGAATTAAATCGTGACGGAGTAGTGGTTAATGCGAATATTATTACGCCGACAGCCATGTTTTTGGCAAATATTGAGTTTGATTTGGTTAAATTATTACCCCAAATAAAAAATTTGTCAGATGAAAAACAAAAATTAATGATTAAAACTTTGATTCGGGCGTATGATCCGTGTATCAGTTGTGCTACGCATTAATTTATAAAAAATATATTGAAAAAACAGCACTTGGTGCTGTTTTGTTTTACTGATGTAATTTGAGTAAGTAATCACGTAATTCGATTAATGGATTGGCATTGTTGGTTTGGTTGAAAATAATTTTATTTCCCGGTTGTGGTGAATCACGATAATTCAGTAACTTTTTTACGATGGCGGGATTAATGGCGATTAAATCTGTATTCCATTGAGGATGTTTTCCCGGTTGATCAAAAAGTTCAATCCGGCCATCTTCATATTCATAGTACCAGACTAGAGGGTTACCGGCACTGTCAAAGAAACGCAATTGGCCATTATTGATGATTTTTTTGCTGGGACCGGGATCATGAGGAGAGGTTTGTTTGGCCGTGAAAATCGCTTTAACTTGGGCTCGATCTTTGATGACTGGGTTTCCAGTTACCGGATGAAAATCCCAATCGCAATTAATTTCTTCGTAGTCAGTGGTTCCTAAGGCAAGGCATTTCTTAGCATGGCCGGTTTTTGGATCAAAGAGTTGGGCATCATCCATCGCAAACATGGTGATTGAATAACCGATGAATAGAGTGGTTAAAAGAGCATAGCCCCAAATTCGTTTGATTTTCTGAAAGCGTAAGAAGGGGAATTCCTTCTGGAAAGCAGGGAAATATGACATTGACATGCTTAAACCAACAAGAAGCAAAATTGTGGGGATAGTGGCAATGGCTCGGGCGAGCCAAATATTCATTCCGGTTTTTTCTACCAATTGGTTGGCTAGCCACGGCAGGATCATCAGGAAGGCGAGGATATTACTGAATTTCATTAAACCAATCAATAGAATTACTGCCAAACCAGCAAAAAACACTCCCCAAAAAATTTGTTTGTTTCTATTCATTGTTTCCTCCTTTGGGTTTGATTGTTAAAGTGCTACCCAGTCAACCTTTTACCAGTCAAGATCACTATAACTTTTGCATAAATTGTTGGTAATGTCAATAAAAAAACCGACAAATTTTGTCGGTTGAATTTATTGTAAAATAGAAATATCCCATACGAATATATCTCCTGTATTAGATGTCCCGACTAAGTGTTGTTGATTATTACTAATAGTGATTGTACTAACTTGTTGTGTGGATGACTTTGAGTTAGTCAAAAATACTATTTCTTTGTTTTGAACCAAATTTTTTGCTTTTAATTGGCATTTATTATCATTACATGTTTGAACAAAATACCAGAACTCTTTTGTCGGATGCCAAATAAAATTAACGATTCCAGGTTCTTTAATTTTAATATCTATTTTTCCTGATTCCAAAGATAAGAATCTGACAGTGGAATAGTCTATTATGGCTATCAATTTATTAATAGATGACCACTTGATTGGTGGTGAATTATTCAGAAAGTCAGTGTAAGTAGCAATTATTCTATTTCGTATATTGTCCCAAACTAAAATTTTTCCAAAATTTGTTTTTGCAATCAAATAATTCCCTGATTCCATCCAATCGATTTTAGTGATAGAAAATTCAAAATGGGGTTGTTCAGGACAAGGTTGAATTGTTTCTTGGTCCTTTTTCCATTCAGTTGAATTTGAAAATGGTTCATTTTGTTTGCGACAAAGTCGGATTGTATTGTTGGCATCACTTTTTATCCATGGGTTTATTGTTGCTATAGTATTTTGGTGATAATAACTAAATAACAGTCTGTTTGACTCATCATAAAAAAAAGTAGCCTTTTCCCAATCTTTTTCACCTTTTATGTTAAAAACTTTTTGAAATGAATCAGCTTTTAAGATTAGTCCTTTGTTAGCATTGCCTTGGCATTGTAGTATAATCCATTTTTGATCCCAAAATTTTATTGCAGGTATTCGGCAGTCTTCTATTGGAATTGAGTTTGATTTGTTCCCAGAATAAATATCCCAAATATTAAAATTCACATCATGATTATTGAAAACAATTAAATTATCATTGTTTGTCGTACTCCAATTAATTAATCTGAATTTTGAAAACTTTATTTTTTGATTTTTACCAGTTTCAAATGTTTTCATTTCGGCCGGAATAAAGATATTTTTTTCTTTAAATGGTGCCCAAACTAAAATGCCATCTTCATAAAGCGCTGCAATATGAGTACTATTTTTATTCCATTTAAGTTGCTTTGGGGAATTAATTATTCCTGTCGATATGATATAACTAGGGTAAATCGATTGAGAAGAAATATCGGTATTTGATAAGACTTGTCTTTGTTTGATTAAATCAATCTTTGGTTCGGGAGGTTGAACTTTTGAGTATTTTGTCGAGGTTTTTGATTGAGTTGTATGATGGAAATATTTATTCCAGATTTCATTTAGTGATTTTTTGGGGGTTATATTTTTCGGGGTGACCAGTTCTTCGGCATTTGGTTGAATATCATTTATCATGCGATTAATTTTTCTCAATAAGTCATCAAATTCATTGTTATTCTCAATTCCTTCAAGAGCAATTAAGTCCACTGTTGTAAATTTCTCTATACGAACGATTTCAATTTCTGAAGCTTTGATTTTTCTAAGTGTTTCTTCGAAAACTTCTATATAGGCATCAGCACGTTGAATTACTTGTAAGTTGTTATTGACAATTTGATTGCTAATGGCTTTTTCGTAACTATTGTTAGAATTAAGATCAATTTGTTGAGTAATTTCTATGCGAGCCGAAGCTATTTGTTCTTGAAATTGTGAAATTTTTGACTGAGATAGATTTTTTTTCCTTTTCAATGCTTTTTGTAGTCTATGAATCTCCGCTAATTTTTCAGTATAAATTTCTGATTTTGATTGAGTTGGATAATTCGAAGTGGAATAATTGTTTGGATGGCTTTCATTACAATTAATGGCAATGAGCAAACCAATTAGTAATGATATTGCATTTTTCATCATCTTCCCTCCTTAGGGTTTGATTGTTAAAGAACCTGGTTTTATCTTGTAATATAAATTAAATTTTGTCAAATGGTAATAAATTTGAATTTTTTTGATAAAATTGGATAAATTGTGCTATAATATTTTCATAAAATCATAATAATATGCATGATTTACATGTGGCTGATCGGATTCATAAATTAGCTCTAGAATCAGCTGAAAACAATAAATTAAAAAAAGTAACCAAAATCAATATTGAACTGGGAACCGTGATTGAACATGGGGCGGCGATTGATGCAGAAAATTTGAAATTTAACATAATAATGCTTAGTCGGGATTCAATTATCAATGGTGCGGACATTAATATTGAAAAAGTTGCTGGAGGGGATTGGAAATTAGTTTCTATTGAAGGAGAATAATTATTGTATCTGTCGGGTTTAGCCCAACAGTCCAGGTAGATTGGTGCTTGTTTTCGTGGATTCCCAAGTTAAGCCTTAGAGAAAAAACAATTAATTTATTCTTTTATTATGTTTACTTTTGTGACCAAAAGTAACAAACCTGCCTGCCGGTAGGCAGGAGTCCTGGGGCTCCGTTATTCGCGAGTGCTGTTCATGTTAGAAGGATATATCGTGGCGAAGAACTCCGCCCCAGACCCCGCCGTGCTTGGATAGTTTGTGGGAAGTAAAAATGAAAAGACGGTGGAAAATTAATTTAATAAACAGTTTTAATCCCAGTTGGGATGATTTAAACTCGGAAATATGAAAATAAAATCAATCAAACAAGTAAAAAATTTAAAAAATAAAACGGTTTTTTTACGCGCAGACTTTAATGTGGCGATCAAAGGTAATAAAATTTTCGAAGATTATCGAATTGATCGAACATTGCCTACGATAAAATTTTTATTGAAAAATAAGTGCAAAGTTATAATTGGAACGCATTTGGGTCGGCCGGAAGGACAGTGGGATGAAAAATTCACTCTTAAACCGGTAGTGGCATTATTAAAAAAGAAAATGAAGGGCGTTTCAATTTCTTTTGTTTCGAAAAAGTTTGATGAAAAATTAATCAGTCAAGTGAAAAAAAGTCGTTCATCGGTAGTCGTGTTGGAAAATTTGCGTTTTAATGCCGGAGAAGAAAAAAACGATCTTCAATTTGCCAAATATTTAGCTTCAATGGCTGATGTATATGTTAATGATGCTTTTGCGGTTTGTCATCGTCAAGGCGCTTCTTTAACTGGAATAGTTAATTTTATTCCAGGTTATGCGGGCTTGAATTTACTTAATGAAATAAATTTTCTTTCTAAAGCCCGAAATCCGAAAAAACCGGCTTTTGCTTTTATTGGTGGAGTAAAATTGGACTCAAAATTCGGAGTAATTAGTCAGTTTTTGAAAAAATATAATAAAATTTTTGTTGGCGGTGGTGTGGCTAATACTATTTTAAAAGCGCGAGGTTATAATATTGGGAGCTCAGTTTTCGATGAACAATATTTGAATCAAGCGAAAAAGTTGTCACAAAATAGGGTAATTGTACCGCAAGATTTTGTGGTGGTGAAAAAAAATGATCATACTAAAAAAAGATATCAAAAGCTTGAGTGGGGAAAAATGATTTGCGAAGCCGATGAACAAATTTTGGATGTGGGGATGGAAACCATTAGAAATATTGCTCAAGAAATTAAAAAAGCCAAAACTTTAGTTTGGGGTGGCCCTTTTGGTTTGATTGATGAAAAACCGTTTGAAAAATCATCGGTCATGTTGGCGAAAACCTTATCTATGATTACAAAAAACAATAAAGCGGTTTCTGTTGTGGGTGGTGGAGAAACCATTGCCAGTGTCAACATGGCTAGTGTAGCAAAAAAAATCAGTTTTATATCGACTGGCGGAGGCGCAATGCTCGAATTTTTAGAAGGTAAGGAATTACCGGGAATTTTCGTTTTACAAAAATAATTTTTTAAAAATATGACAATAAAAAAAGTTTTTGCCCGAGAAATATTGGATTCACGTGGTAATCCGACAATTGAAACTACTATTGAATTGAAAAATGGAATTATGGCGAAAGCGGCCGTTCCCAGTGGAGCTTCAACCGGTGAACATGAAGCGGTTGAATTGCGTGATAATGATAAAAAAAGATATTTAGGTAAAGGTGTTTTGAAAGCGGTTAATAATGTTAATAAAAAAATCGCTCCACGATTGATTGGGATGAAAGCGGTTAAGCAATTAGAAATTGATCGCTTATTGCTTGATCTTGACGGGACAGAAAATAAATCAAAACTAGGTGCGAATGCGATTTTATCAGTTTCTTTGGCCGTCGCACGCGCCGGAGCAATGAGTTTAAAGATGCCACTTTATAAATATTTACGCTATATTTATTGTTTGGAAGAAAAAAAGTGGCAAATGCCGATTCCAACTATGAACATTATTAATGGTGGTAAGCACGCTGATAATTCTTTAACCATTCAAGAAATGATGGTTGTGCCGGTGGCTGGTAATATGGCCAATCGAATTAGAATTGGAGCTGAAGTTTTCCATCATTTAAAGGTTTTGTTAAAAGATGCGGGTTATCAAACACTGGTTGGTGATGAAGGAGGCTTTGCGCCGAATTTAAAGAGTAATGAAGAGGCATTGAAATTTATAATTGAAGCAATTAAACGCGCTGGCTATCGTCCAGGGAAAGACGCTTTTTTGGCTATGGATTTAGCTTTAAGTGAGTATTATGACAAAAAGAAAAAACAATATTCACTTGAGGACAAAAAAATGAAAGCTTTAATTACAGGTGATCAAGTGATTAAAATTTTAGATAAGTGGCTCGTTAAATATCCAATTATTTCCATTGAGGATCCTTTGGCGGAAGATGATTGGGGTGGTTGGGCAAAAATTACTGGATTTTTAGGTGATAAAGTGACGATTATTGGTGATGATTTGTTTGTGACTAATGTTGATCGATTGCACCATGGGATTGAAAATGGTGTGGCTAATGGTATTTTGATAAAAGTGAATCAAATCGGGACTTTGACGGAAACAATTGCTAGTATTTATTTAGCGAAAAATAATGGTTATAAAGTAAGTGTTTCGCATCGTTCTGGTGAAACTTGTGATACTTTTATTGCTGATTTAGCAGTGGCGGTTAATGCTGATTTTATTAAAACTGGATCATTATCTCGCTCTGATCGAGTCGCGAAATATAATCGCCTGATGGAGATTGAGTTGGAATTAAAAAATTGTTAATATGAAAAAATATCAACCGGCAGTATTATTGATTCTGGATGGTTGGGGAGTTGCTCCGCCAAGTCAGGGTAATGCGGTGGCTTTGGCCAAGACCCCCAATTTTGATCGACTGTGGAAAAATTTTCCGCATACATTGTTGGATGCCAGTAATGGCCAGGTGGGTTTGTCGGAAAATCAGCCGGGAAATTCGGAAGCCGGACATATGAATATTGGAGCCGGACACATTGTTTTCCAAGATAGTGTGATTATTAACCGAGCAATTGATGATAAATCTTTTTTTAATAACATGGCTTTTAAACATGTTGTAAATCATTTATTGGCCAAAAAATCTCGTTTGCATTTAATGGGTTTGATTTCTGATGGTGAAAGTCCTCATAGTTCTCTTAATCATTTATTGGCTTTAGTAAGGCTGGCTCGTTTAAATAAAATATCGGAAGTATATTTACATTTGTTTACCGATGGTCGTGATTCCCCGCAACATTCTGCGATGCGCATTGTGGTTGATTTAATGAAAAAAATAAATAATGGAAATAATGGTTCAAGCGGTGCTACTAAGATTAAAGTCGCGAGTTTAATGGGTAGATTTTTTGCCATGGATCGAGCTAAAAATTGGGATCGAACTCGTTTGGCGTATGAATGTTTAATTTCCACTAAAAATATCAAGATTTATCAAAATTATAAATTAGCGATTGAAGAAGCTTATAATCGTGGTTTGACTGATGAATACATTGAGCCGTGTATAATTAATGGAATAGCGGAAGAAATTGATGATTCCAGAATTAAGGATCATGATGCGATTATTTTTTTCAATTTACGATCTGATCGAGCTCGACAATTGGCAAAATGCTTTTCGCAAAAAGATTTTAATAAAAAAAATCCCACCGCTTTTAAGAGATCCAAGATTCTTAAAGATGTTTTGTTCTGTGCTTTAACTGATTTTGGGCCAGATTTATCGGAAAACTTAATTACCGCTTATCCGGGTGTTGATGAGGTTGCTACTATGCCGTTTATGATGAATTCATATCGTCAGCTATATATTGCGGAATCGGAAAAATATGCTCATGTTACATATTTCTTAAATGGTGGTTATCCGGATCCGGTTTATAATGAAAAACGTGTTCGTATCATGTCGCCGAAAATCAAAAATTACAAAGATAAACCGGAAATGTCCGCTTATAAAATTTCACAATATATTTGTAAAAATATTGAACAGAAAAAAGCGGATTTTATTGTTGCCAATTTTGCCAATCCGGATATGGTGGGGCATACTGGGGATCTGAAAGCGACAATTAAAGCAGTAGAACATGTTGATAAATGTTTGGGGGAAATAAGTCGATCAGTTTTGAAAAATAATGGTGTTTTGTTTGTGACGGCTGATCATGGTAATGCGGAAAAAATGATTGATCTGGAAACCGGAGAAATTTTTACTGAACATACCCAAAATCCGGTGCCGTTTATTTTGATCGATAACAAAAACAAAAAGATTAAATTAAGAAAAAACGGTAATTTGGGAGATATTGCTCCGACAATTTATGATTTTCTTAAATTGCCGAATAAATCAAACCATGTGGTGGGAAAAAGCTTAATAAAAAAATAGTAATTATATGGCAGTAAAAAAACCAACAGTATTAATTGTTTTAGATGGTTTGGGTGTGGCACCGGCTTGCGACAGTAATGGTGTATCTTTGGCAAACAAAAAAAACTTTGATAATTATTTGACGCATTACCCGTCATTTACATTATTGGCTTCAGGTGAATCAGTGGGCTTGTCTTGGGGGGAAATCGGGAATTCGGAAGTGGGACATATGAATTTGGGAATCGGGAAAATTTTGTTTCAGAATTTACCGCGAATTGATCGTTATATTAACGAAGGTCGATTTTTTGAAAACGAAAAATTGATTGGTGCTTTCGACCATGTGAAAAAGCATAAGTCCAAAATGCATATTTTCGGTTTAATGAGTGAGGGTAAAGTCCACTCCTCAATCAGACATGCTTATGCGATTTTGGAAATGGCCAAAAAACAAAAGGTTGATGAAGTTTATTTGCATTGTTTTTTGGATGGGCGAGATACTTTATATAATGGTGGCAAAGAATTTATTGCGGAATTGATCAAGAAAACTAAAGAAATAAAAGTCGGGAAAATCGCCACTTTGTCCGGAAGATTTTATGCCATGGATCGTGATAATCATTGGGAAAGAACGGAAAAAGCTTTTAAGGCAATTGCTTTGGGTGAGGCGGAAAATTATTTTGATGATCCGTTAGTCGCTATTGAGCAATCATATGAAAAAAAAGTTTACGATGAAGAATTTGTACCGGTAGTGATTGGGCAAGCGGGTAATCCGGTGGCTAAAGTGGAATCCAATGATGCGGTGATTTTTATTAATTATCGTTCAGATCGTGCGCGTCAATTAACCAATGCATTTGTAACCGAGCCGTTTGAAAAATTTACGCGTCAAACGTTTCAAAATCTCAAATTTGTGACTATGACGGAATATGAAAAAGGCATGCCGGTTGATATTGTGATGGAAAAAGAAACTATTGATTTATGTTTGGCCAAAGTTATCAGTGAAGCTGGTTTGAATCAATATCATATTTCGGAAACGGAAAAATATGCACATGTCACTTTCTTTTTTAATGGCGGTCAGGAAAATCCGTTCAAAAATGAGGATCGTGATGTTATTCCTTCACCGCGAGTGGCCAGTTATGCTGATAAACCAGAAATGTCGGCTTTGGAAGTGACGGCTAAATTAACCAAAACCATTATGCAAGAAAAACATGACTTTTTCTTGGTGAATTTTGCCAATCCGGATATGGTTGGGCATACCGGAGATGTGAAAGCCACAATCAAAGCCATTGAAACCGTTGATTATTGTATAGGACAAATTATTGATTTGGTGTTGTCAAAAGGAGGGAATTGTATAATTACCGCTGACCATGGTAATTGTGAGGAATTACGTAATTTGCAAACTGGAGAAATTAGTAAAGATCATTCTACGAATCCCGTTCCTTGTATTATCATCGGGCGTGATTTCCAAGGGAAAAGTAACCCTGAATCACAGTTGATTGGTAATGATTTGAGTTTATTGCGTCCAGTTGGTTTGCTAAGTGATGTGCCGACCACGATTTTAAAATTAATGGAAATTGAGCCACCCCGTTATATGACGGGTCAGCCGTTATTTTAATAATTATGCCTGAATTACCGGAAGTGGAAACCGTACGTCGCGATTTACATAAATATGTAGTGGGGAAGCACGTACGAAAAATTATTATAAAAAAAGATTTTGTCAAAAAAATATTTCCCAGTAGAGGGAAATTCATTAAATTTTTGGAAAATAAAAGTCTAAAGTCGGTTGATCGAGTGGGGAAATTACTTATTTTAGACTTTGGAGAAAATCTAAAATTGTTGGCTCATTTAAAAATGACCGGACAATTTGTGTTTGTGCCACCAATGGGAGATATTGTAGCGGGGGGGCATCCGGTTGATCAAACACGAGAAAATCCTGATCGTTTCAATCGTGTAATTTTTGATTTTGGCGAAAACGGAATTTTGTATTTTAATGATTTGCGTAAGTTTGGTTTTTTGAAATTGGTTGATGACCAAACCGCCAATTTGGAAAAAGAACGATATGGGATTGAGCCGATTGCCAAAGGTTTCACTTTTAAAATATTTAATAATTTATTGGAAAAGAAAAAAAGTTTGGAAATTAAGAAATTTTTACTAATGCAAAATTTGATTGCCGGTATTGGCAATATTTATGCGGATGAAAGTTGTTTTGCGGCTAATATTTTAGGCACAAAGAAAATTAAAGATTTGACTTTGGAACAACGAAAAAATCTTTATCAAGCATTGAAAAACATTTTAAATAAAGCGGTGTTGCATCGAGGAACTTCGGTTCGTAATTATGTAGATGGTGAGGGTAAAAAAGGCGGGTATGTGAAATTTTTGAAAGTTTATGGTCGAGTAGGAAAAAAATGTTTGAAATGTAAAAAAGCCACCATTTTGAAAACCAAGATTGGTGGCCGAGGAACAAGCTACTGTCCCAATTGTCAAGATTGATTTGATTGTTTAAGCTACGAAAATAATGTATAATGCGGTGACTGCCAAGCCAACAGTAATGCCGGCTAATAATTCCATGGGTTTGTGTCCCAATCGTTCGCGTAAATGAGGATAAGCGTAATTTTTTTCCACCGGTAATTCAGAGACATAACGATTGATGATTTTTGCATGAATTCCCAGTTGGAAGCGAAATCCGGCGGCATCACGAATAGTGATAATGGCAAAAACCAAAGCAATGGCGAATTCCGGTGTTTGCCAGCCAATCAAATAACCGATGGCTCCGGCCAATGATGATACCATAGCGGCATGAGAGCTGGGCATTCCGCCATAACTGTTCAGGTCAGACCAGGAAAATTGTTTTTTATAAGCATCAATTGATAATTTAATGGCTTGCGAAATAATCGCTGCCATGATTGGCATGATGATTAAATGATACATAAAGTTTTGATATTATGATTATTTTTTATGCGTTGATTTTGGCCGCGGTTCAGGCCGCCACGGAATTTTGGCCGATTTCCAGTTCCGCTCATTTGTTATTTTTGCATGAAATATTGGATTTTAAAATTGTAAATGATTTTACTTTTGATATTGCTTTGCATTTTGGAACACTGATAGCCTTGATAATGTTTTTTCGGCATGATTTGGTACGATATTTTAAATCATTTATTTCCATGTTTTCCGGTTTTAATTTGGCTCATGATGATCAGAAAACCGTTTTTAATATTGTTCTGGCCACATTGCCGGCTGTAGTTGTTGGATATTTTGCCGCTGATTTGATTGAATTATATACTCGGCATTTATTAATCGTGGCTATGACATTGATTGTCGGTGGATTTTTTTTGTGGGGAGTGGAGCGTTGGAGTAAGCGTAACCGCCATTATGAATCTTTATCAATCCCCGAAGCCTTGATTATTGGTTTAGCGCAAGTTTTGGCTTTTGTACCAGGTGTTTCGCGATCCGGTGCTACCATTATAGCAGGAATGTGGTTAAAATTAAAGAGAGCTGAAGCAGCGCGTTTTTCTTTTTTATTAAGTATCCCGGCGGTTTTGGGCGCAACCATCAGCCAGTTGGGCAAATTGGATTGGTCAATGATCAGTTTTGAAGAAAAATATATAATGTTTTTTGCGGTTTTAGTGGCTTTTATTATCGGATATTTGGTAATAAAATATTTTTTGAAATTCTTGGAAAAAAGATCTTTGATGATTTTTGCGATTTATCGACTTGCTTTTGGTGCTTTAATTTTGTTAATGTTATATTATCGACCCTGATTATATGAAATTTGTGATTATGGCCGGAGGCAGCGGAACCAGATTGTGGCCGGTGTCACGGAAAAACTCTCCCAAACAAGTACAACCGTTTATCGGTGAAAAGAGTTTATTGCAAACCACTTATGAACGGTTATTAAAATCTTATTCTCAAGATGATATTTTTGTTTCTGCCAATATCTCGCAAAAAAAATATATTGTTGATCAGTTGCCGTTAATTGATGATACTCGATTAATTTTAGAACCGATCAAGAGAGACACGGCACCGGCGATTGGATATGCGGCGATTTATCTGGAAAAAATTTATGATCAAGCGGTAAATTTTGTCACTATTAATTCAGATGCTTATGTGCTCGACGAAAGTGAATATTTCAATACATTGGCGGTATTAAACAAATTAATTGAAACTCATCCGGGGAAATGTGCAATGGTGGGGATTCATCCCACGTATCCGGAAGTTGGTTATGGGTATATAAAATTAAAAAAGAGTTTTGCGGAAATTTTGGGGTCAAATGAAAAACCGTATGAGATTTTTGAGGTTGAAAAATTTATTGAAAAGCCTGATTTAAAAATGGCTAAGCAATATTTGAGTAAATGGGGGTATTTATGGAATCCGGCGTTGTTTGTTTGGCATACCGCCACTTTGTTGAAAAAGTTTCAAGAATTTTTACCGGAGCATTATGTTTTGTTACAAAAAATTAAAAACAATTTTTCCGATGAAATTATCAATGAATTTTTCCCGCAAATGGAACCGATCTCCATTGATTATGGTATTATGGAAAAAAATCAAGACATGTTGGTGGTCCCGTCTGATTTTGGTTGGGCGGATATCGGCCATTGGCGAGCGGTGAAAGATGTTCTAAGCCAAGAACGAGAGAATATTTTAAGAGGGGATTGTGTCGTGGAAGATTCTTCGGGTAATCTGATTTATAATTATTCCGATAAATTGGTTTGTACGGTTGGTTTGAAGAATATGGTGGTGGTGCAAACCGATGATGTATTGTTAATTTGTCCGAAAAAACGCGCTCAAGAAGTGAAAAAAATCGTGGCCATGTTAAAAGATCAAGGGAAGGAAAAATATTTATGAAAAAAATAATCAAATATTTATTATTGTTAATCGTAGTTTTTTTTGTTAGTTGGGTAATTTTGCAGTTTAAATTTGAAAAAGCCGGAGAAAATCCTTTTGGTAGTAAGAAATTTACGATTAATGTCGGAGAATCGGTGACAACAATTGCTCATAATTTACAAGACCAAGGTTTTTTGTCTGATAATGTGAAATGGTTTACTTTTTATGTTCGCTTACAAAAAGTGGATAATCGTTTTCAAGCCGGAGAATATAATTTAAATACACAAATGAGTATCAAAGAGTTAGTGCGGGAATTAACGGAAAATCAAAGAAAGCGAACTTCGGTACCAATTACCATTATCGAGGGTTGGAGGTTGGTGGATGTGGCTGATTATTTGGAGGAAAAGGGTTTGTTTTCTTCTGAAGATTTTTTGGAATATTTGCAGTATGCCAGATTTGATTATGATTTTTTGCGGGATTTGCCCAGCGGAGCATCTTTGGAAGGTTATTTATATCCGGATACTTATTATGTTTATGATGATTCCACAATTGATGAGGTGGTGCGAAAAATGTTAGATAACTTTGATAAAAAGTTAACGCTGGATTTACGAGAAGAAATCAAAAGACAAGGAAAATCTATTCATGAGATTGTGACATTGTCCAGTATTGTGGAAAAAGAAATGTTCGGCTATGAAAATCGTCGAGTGGTCGCGGATATTTTTTGGTCGCGTTTGGATGATAAATATCCATTGCAGTCAGATGCTACAGTAAATTATATTACGCAAAAAGGAACAACTCGGCCCAGTCTGGATGATACGAAAATTGATAACCCATATAATACTTATCAAAATAGCGGTTTGCCACCCGGTCCGATCTGCAATCCCAGCATTGAGGCAATCAAAGCCACTGTTTATCCGGCGGATACATCATATTATTTTTTCTTAACCACTCCAACGAATGAAATTATTTTCAGTCGGAATCACGAAGAGCATATAATTAATCGTAATAAATATTTGAAATAAATTATGTTGGATAAAAACTTTTGGGGTAAGATCGCTTTAGCGCAAGGTGATAATGATAAATCACGTCGTATTATTATTAATCATTCTAATTCCGCTTTGCATTTGGCTAAACAAGCGATTTTTGCTATGCATCGTGATAATTTAAAGGAAGCCAAAGAAAAAATCGTCGAAAGTGAAAATATACTTTTGCGTTTACAAAAAGATTTTGCTAAAAAACAAAGCTTAATGAAAGAAGGTGCATGGTCGGCCGCTCGAGAAGAATACGCGGAAGCTAAATTGTTTTATGCTTATGTGGATGGGAAAAGGGTTGGTGAAATAAAAGAGGTGAAAGTATTACCAGAAGAATATTTGGGGGGATTATCGGATTTTACTGGCGAGTTGTTACGTCGCGCGGTTTTGCTTTCCACTAAACAAAAATTTGAATCAGTGGAACAAATTGCCGAAGAAGTGGCGTCGGTAATTCATTTTTTATTGTCACAAAATTTAAGTGGTGTTTTGCGCACCAAATTTGATCAGGCGAAGAAAAATCAAAATAAGATTGAGCAAATAATGTACGAAATCAGTTTGCGCCATAAATAGTATGAAGCATTCCAATCGTGAACAAATGGAAAATTATTATCAAGATGAATCAAACAAAAAGTCTAACCAATCTCGATTTGATGATTTTTCGTTATCTGATAAGAATGTGAACATGGAACCGAAACAAAAACATTCGGCCGGTTGCGCATTATTAACAATATTGATTGTGGCGGGGGCATTATATTTGATTTATTTTCTTTATATCAATATCAAGGGGCCGCTGATTGCGGAAATTACCAAACAACAAGAAAATATTACTAATTTGTCAAATCAAGGAGAAGATTTGAAAAACAATGCTGATGATTTTTTGTCTTCCACTAATGATACTTTGAACGAAGCTCAAGAAGTGGTGGGGAAAATCAATGCCTTGAAAGACGCGTTAACCCAAGCAAAGAATATGTGGGCGGATTTAAGCCATCGTAATGATCCGGAAAAAACTTCCTCTCAAATACAACAAGAAGATTTGGAAATTGTTGAGCAAACGGAAAATATTATTGAATTACCACCGGATTATGTCCCATATTGGTTGTATCAAATGCGTGAACAAAAACAATCAAAGATTCCTGAATTTCGTTGCCAATTTTTAGATCAAGTGATCTATTTATCCTTGGGCAGTCAACCGGGTTGTGCGGATTGTTATTCTGATTATATTTATAACGCTGATGGTGAGTATCGATGTGCGGCTGGTGGTGGTTTGACCGGTCAAGGCGATGGCGCATGTCCGGGAATTTTTGCGGATTTGAAAAATTGTGTGATTTGGAATGGTGAAAAATGGGAAAAAACAGTGATTAAATAAATTTCAATTTAAAAAGCTGTCAGGTTGACAGTTTTTTTATTTGTGTTAAATTAAGGTTGCTTTTTCAGCGGAGTGGAAAATGGCTGATGAGAACCTTGAGATTAAGAGTTTCGAAGAGTTGTATTCTTTGCCGATTGGAACAGTGGTTGTTTTTAAGGCTAAGCATGATTCACCAGTTTTCAAGCGATTTGGACAAGAAAAGTATGTGGCAATCATGGCGCCCAATGATGGAAGTGTTCTTTTAGATTTTAATAAAGGAGGTTTTATGGTTGCCGTTAATAATCCGGATAGGCCTGGAATTATTGATGAAACTAGTTGTTTGCGAATCGTTTCTGGTATTTTTTTGAGCTTAACTGGAAAAACGGTTAATTATAGAATTGAAAAATCGTCTTTTAATAATTTTACTATTGAGCGGCTTAGCCCGGAGAAGTATGTTACTTTTATGTTGGAGACATTTGAAATAGCAAGGCAAGTGAGAAACTTGGTTAAATTTCCTCAGCGGTTTTTGTTCTGATGATTTGCGTCTGACTAAAAGTCAGGCGTTTTTATTTTGACAAAAACAAAAAACCATATTAATATGGTTTTGCTTTTTGAAGGAGGAAAGAATGAACTTTGATCGTTTACAAAAAATTACACGGCTGGAAGAATTATGGCATTTACCGGAAGGAACAATTGTTGTTTGTCGTGATAAGGGGTTGTCATCTGTTGGATCAAGATGGGGTTTTGAAAAAAATGTTATTTATTTTGGCATTAAAACTGAGCCGAGTTGTTTTCTCAGACATCCCAAGAAAATAGGGTGTATTAATTCATCAATGCGTGAGGATGCTTATTTCGTTGATTGTGTTTTGGTGTCTGATTCATTGAAAAGGCTTGATGTGATTTTTTCTCATATTGATTTTAATGAATTTGAATTTGCAATTCTGAATCCGCGCCGGACAGTGGAATTGTTTGTGGCTTTTCTGGAATTGGTTGAAAAAGTTAAGGCAATTACCAGCATTTTGCCAAAAAAAATTTTTGACTAACAATTATCCGATTAATTAATCGGATTTTTTTAATCTTTTATTTAGCAAAACATAAAACCGTTTTTCTATTTCAAATCCTAAGTATTGGCGGTTTAATTTTTTTGCTACTACGGCCATTGTTCCTGATCCCATGAAGGGATCAAATATAAGGTCATTTTTATTTGATGAAGCCATGATAATTCTGGAAATTAATTTTTCCGGTTTTTGGGTCGGATGCTCGGTGTTCTCGGGCATGCTCCAAAAGGGGACAGTTAAATCAGTCCAAATGTTTGATGGGTGGGTAAGGCGAAATTTCTGATTATTTTCTTCGTGCCAGTCTTTTGGGTTTCCTTTTTTATCAACATAAGGAGCAATAACCAGTTTTTTTTCTTTAACCGCTTCAATATTAAAAGTATAAGAATCTGATTTGGTGGCAAACCAAATATCTTCCATGTTATTTTTCCAATTTTTTTTAGAACCTCGCCCTTTGTCGCGTTTCCAAGTAATACGATTGCGAACAATGAAATATTTGTTTAACAATTCTTGAATCATTCCTGAATTTGACCAATCAATGCAAAGATAAATTGATCCGTTTGGTTTTAATATTCTGGCGCATTCTTTAATCCAAGAATCACACCAAACTTTGAAACTTTCTCTTGAAATTTTCACTTTTCCTTTGCCAAAGTCTTTTTCATTGTTGTATGGAGGATCGGTAATGATCAAATCAATAAAGCTATTTGGTAATTTTTTTATCTCTTGCAGAGCATTGCCAAAATAAATGGTGTTTGGTTTGAAGTTATTGTTTAAATAAAAAAACTCATTAAAGTTTTTAATTTCTTTTTGAGAAACTGTAATTGTTTTGTTCCTGGTGGATTTCATTGTTGTTTTAAATTTACAATTTAATTATATCATTAAATAAAAAAAGGGGCTCGGACTTTGGCGTAGCAACGCTTTAGTCCGAGCCCGGTTACTAATACTATCCGAAAGCACGAGGGCTTCCGGCAACAATGCTTTTTCGACAAGTGGAGTTCAATGGCGGTTGAAAGGCCATTAGTAGTTTGGCGAAACATTCTCCCAAACCATTGAACTCAACACTTGCCGTCACTCCCCAGCGACCTCCGGGCCACCCTAGCATGGCAAAACAGGGAGTGAAAAAGAACTTAACGATACTTATAATTATAACATACTTAGCTGTATTTGTCAATGTTAATGTTTTTTTGTGTAAATTTTTATCTAAAATAAGCTGGATATTATGATGTTTTATTGCTAAATTTCAAAAAAACAATTATAATATGTTCATATGTTAAATGAAAAAGGAAAATTATATATAGTGGCTACTCCCATAGGTAATTTGGGGGATATGACTTTGAGAGCCATAGAAACTTTGAAACAGGTAAGCGTAATTTTTTGTGAAGATACTCGACAATTTTCTAAATTAGCCGGACAGTTTCAAATTGAAAAACCAGCATATGCTTTGCATCAACATAGTGGAGAAAAAGTTTTTAAGCGTGTTTTTGATTATTTGGAAAAAGGTGAAGATGTGGCTTATGTTTCAGATGCCGGAACTCCGGGGATTTCTGATCCGGGTGGGGTTTTGGTTGAAGCTGTGATTAAAAACGGTTTTGAAGTGATTCCCATTCCTGGGCCATCAGCCATTATTACCGCGCTTAGTGTTAGTGGTTTTCCTACGGACAAATTTTTATTTTTAGGATTTATTCCGCATAAAGGAAGAACAAAATTTTATCAACAAATTGAAGATTCAAAAATTACGGTTGGTTTCTATGAATCAACACATCGAATATTACGAACTTTGGAAGAATTAATTTCGGTTATTAAAAATCGCCAAATTGTCGTGGCGCGTGAATTAACCAAACAATTTGAAACCATTTATCGTGGCACGGCCACTGAGGTTTTGGAGGAAGTGAAAAAAATGTCCAAAGGTGAGTTTGTAATTATTATTTCCGGAAAATAAATATGAATGATCAAGAATACTTGAAAATTGCCAATGAAAAAGAAAAAAACATGGAACGATACTGGGTTACTTTAGCTGGCATTTTTATTTATAGGGATAAATGTTTAATTTTAGAACTTAAAGATTATCCTGGTTTTTGGGATATCCCAGGTGGAAGAATTGAGAAAAACGAAGATTATTTATTAGCTTTTAAGCGAGAAATTTTCGAGGAAACCGGTTTGGAAAGTATTACTGTTATTGATTTGGTAGATTATGATATTTGGTACACTCAAAAAAGAAAAATGCCGGTTTGTGCCATTGCTCATTTGATTGAGGCACCGGGACAAGAAATAAAAATAAGCGATGAACATCAAAATTATAAATGGATTGAAGAATATGAATTGGATAATTATGAATTTCTCTGGCCTCAAGCGAAACGGATGATTAGAAAAGGATTTGAAAAATACAGATTAAAAAATAATTTGAAATAAAGTCTTGTTTGAAATATGAAAAATAAATTTTATATTACCACCCCGATTTATTATGTAAATTCTGTTCCGCATCTGGGACATGCTTATACGACAATCGCGGCCGATGTTTTGGCGCGTTATCATCGTTTGATTGGTGATAAAACATTTTTTAGCACCGGGACCGATGAACATGGGGCGAAAATTGAGGAAAAGGCCAATGAAACCGGTCAAGAACCGCAAATTTTTGTTGATGAAGTGGCGGGAAAATTTCAAACAACTTGGGAAAATCTTAATATTTCTCATGATGCTTTTGTGCGCACTACTGATGATTATCATATAATAGCAGTGCAAAATGCTTTGCAAAAACTATATGATCAGGGCGATATTTATTTGGGAAAATATGAGGGTTTGTATTGTCGCGGTTGCGAACAGTTCAAAAATGAAAAAGATTTGGTGGATGGTTTGTGCCCGGATCATAAAAAAGCACCGGAAAAAATCAGTGAAGAATCATACATGTTCAAAATGAGTAAATATCAAGATCAATTATTATCGCTGATTGCAGCTGATAAGATGAAAATTTGTCCGCTTGAAAGAAAAAACGAAATTGTGCAGTTTTATAAACAAGAAGGTTTGAATGATATTTCTTTTTCTCGAAAAAATGTTAAATGGGGCATTCCTTTGCCTTGGGATAAGGAACATACCGCTTATGTTTGGAGCGATGCTTTCTTGAATTATTTGAGTGTTTTGAGTTGGGACGGGGAAAAATCGCCGAATGATTTTTGGCCGGTAAACATTCAGCTCATGAGTAAAGATATTTTGCGTGTGCATGCCACAATTTGGCCGGCCATGCTTTTGGCGCTTAATTTACCGTTGCCGGAACAGTTGTTTGTACATGGATTTTTCACGATTGATGGTGAGAAAATGAGCAAAAGTCTTGGCAATGTGATTGACCCCAATGATTTGGTGACTGAATATGGAGTGGATGGTGCCCGCTATTTGATTATTTCACAATTTCCGTTTGGTCATGATGGTGATATCAAAAAACAAGATTTGCTTACCAAGTATAATGCGGATTTAGCTAATGGCATTGGTAATTTAGTGAGTCGGGTATTGGGAATGAATGAAAAATATTTTAATAATTTAGCGCCGGATGCCAAATATAATGCGGAATTTGATTTGAATAATTTTTGGGTTATTTATCGGCAGAACTTTCAGGAAATTAAAATTTTTGAAAATTTAACTTTAATTCAAAACTTGATTAAATGGTGTGATGGTTATATTGATGCGCAAAAGCCTTGGGAATTGGCGAAAAATAATGATAAAAAATTACCAATAGTGATTTACAACTTATTGGAAATAATTCGACAACTTTCCTTTTCCTTGGTGCCGTTTTTACCGGAAACCGCCGAGAAGATTTGGGATAAGTTCAATCTCAAAGTTTCGTTAAACAAAATTGATTTAAATAAAGTTTTAAGTACTCCAATTGAAAAAGGACAATTATTGAATAAAGGGGAAGCTTTGTTTCAAAGAAAATAAATTTGTAATATAAAATAAAAAACAAATATGAATTTGCTCGATTATATTTTACTGGGGCTGATTATTTTCTTTACTTTTTGGGGTTTGAGAAAGGGTTTTTTGCAGGCACTTGGAGCGTTGTTTGGAATTGTTATTGCCACGGTTTTAGCCGGGCGTTTTTATTTGATTTTAGGTGAAAGATTAGGCGATACAAATTTATCAAGTTTTTTGGCTTTTTTAATAATTTTTTCTTTGGTGTTAAAGTTGGTTGGATTGATGTTTTGGATTTTTGGTAAATTATTCAAATTGATTTCCATTGTACCGTTTTTGCAAACATTTGATCGATTGCTCGGCGCGATTTTGGGGATGAGTGGCGGGATTCTGATTTTGTCAATTTTAGTTTTATTTTTAAGCAAGTACCCGTTTAATGCTTGGTTGCTTGGTTCAATGCGTGAATCAATAGTTACATTGGTATTAATTAAAATTTCATATATTTTTGTGCCGTTAATGCCGGAAACCATTAATAAAATTAAAAGTTTTTTATAATATGTTGATTGATACTCATGCTCATGTTAATTTTAAGGATTTCTTACAGGATTATCAGGAAGTAATTAAACGAGCGCAAGAAAAAAACATTGTGATGATCAATGTTGGCTCGCAAATATCCACCAGTCAGCGAGCGGTGGATTTGGCACAGGCGAATTTAAAAACTTTTGCGGCCGTTGGTTTGCACCCCATTCAATTGGAATCCAGAGAAATTGTGGAAGAGGGAAGTCGTTTCCGCTCTCGCGCTGAAGATTTTGATCCCGCCGCATATTCTTTGTTAGCGCAAAAAGAACAAGTCGTGGCAATTGGTGAGTGTGGACTTGATTATTATCATATTGAGGCGGATTCCGATATTTGGGCGGTTAAACAAAAACAAATGGAGGTTTTGCACCAACATATTAGAATTGCCAATGAAAATAATTTGCCGTTAATATTGCATTGTCGTGGTACCAAAGAAAGTCCGCTTGATGCTTATCATGATTTGTTAAGTGAATTGAAAAAAGATTTGCCGAAAAATCGAGGCGTGTTGCATTCCTTTGGTGGTGATTATCAAATGGCCAAACCGTTTTTGGAGTTGGGTTTTTATTTAGGATTTAATGGGATTATCACTTTTGATAAAACCGGTAAATCTTTATCCGTTTTAACGCAAATGCCGGCGGAAAGAATTTTGGCGGAAACCGATTGTCCGTATTTAACACCTGAGCCTTATCGTGGCCAGAGAAATGAACCTTCTAATGTGGAATTTGTAGTGAAAAAAATCGCAGAAATTCGGCAAATTGGTTATCAGCAAGCCGCTGATTTAACCACAACCAATGCAAAAGTTTTATTTAATTTGGCGGTTTGATGGATTTATTAACAAAAAAAATATTGACATGATTTTATATATATTATAGAATAGAGGCGGAGTTATATTTTCTTTTTACTTAAATTAAGCAAAAATGATCCGGAAAAATGACAACCAAAAGTATAGTTGGTGGGCTCCGGCCCTGAAATTGTTTGCGCAAATGTCAGCGTGGATTGTGGGGCCGATTATTTTGGCGGTATTTGTCGGTAGATGGCTGGATAAGCGTTTTGATACTTCACCGTGGTTGTTTTTAATTACTGTTTTTTGCGCTTTTGTGATTACTAATATTGGAATAGTCAAACAATCACGAATATCAATCGATGAAATTACCAAACAAGAGCAAAAAGATGGGGAAACGGAAAAACAAAAATAATTATGGCACAAACATATAATGAAAATCATGATGGGAATAATAATCAGGTACATGCGGAAACCGAACATGTCAGTCATGAAATATCTTTGGCGGCAGAACCGGTTTTGCATGTGGGTGAATTTAATATTACCAACTCGGTTTTGAATACTTGGCTCGTGGTCATAATTGTTATTGCTTTTTCATTAACTTTGAGAGCTAAATTGCGTTTAATTCCGCGCGGGATTCAAAATGTTTTTGAAATGGTGATTGAAGGCGCTTTGAAAATGTGCGACTCAGTTACTCAAGATCGCAAAAAATCGGAAAAAGTGTTCCCTATAGTGTTCACTTTTTTTATTTTTGTTTTATTGAACAACTGGATGGGACTTTTGCCGGGAATCGGGTCAATTGGATTTATTGAACATGGTAAATTCATTCCGTTTTTTCGTGGTGGGACAGCGGATTTAAATACGACTTTAGCATTAGCCCTGATTAGTGTGGTGGGGGCCAACATTTTCGGAATGGTGACCGTTGGGTTTTTGCGTCATGCCAATAAATTTTTCAATGTAAAATCATTTTTGGATATTCCACGAAAAATTCGCAAGGATTTCAGTATTGTGATTGTTAATCCAATCAAGTTTTTTGTTGGTTTGATTGAAATTGTGGGAGAAATCGCCAAAGTGGCTTCATTGTCTTTTCGTTTATTCGGTAATATTTTTGCCGGGGAAGTTTTGTTGTCATCGATTGCGGTGATTTTTGCTTTTGGTTTACCGATACCTTTCATATTCTTGGAAGTGATTGTCGGGGTGGTACAGGCACTCATTTTTGCTATTTTAACTTTGGTTTATTACACCATTGCCGCGACGGAAGAGGAACATTAATTGTTTGACGAAAGTAAATTTCTAAGTTTGTTTTCGCTAATTAATTAATTGTCAAACCGACTTTAAATAAACCAAATTTTAACAGTCGATTGTCATTGACAAATAATTGTTCATGGATGATAAAAATCATTCGTGATAAAAAAATATGGATATTGCTTTAATTGCCAAAGCTTTTGCCATTAGCGCAGGTTCAATTGCGCCGGCTTTAGCAATCGGTAAAATCGGTTCCAAAGCTATGGAATCAATCGGTCGAAATCCGGAAGCTGCGGGGAAAATTTTGGTTCCCATGTTGTTGTCCGCCGCTTTCGCGGAAGCGATCGCGATTTACGCCTTGGTTATTGCTTTTAGTATCAACTAATAGTTTGATTCGCTCTCTGAAACAATTCAGAGAGCCAGATTAAATTATTATAAATTTATATGGAAAAATTGATTGAAACATTTTACATAGATTGGAAATTATTGATTGCTCAGGGAGTTAACTTTTTAATTGTGCTGGCGGTTTTGTATTATTATGGGATTCGTCCATTAATGAAATTAATGCATGACCGTTCGCAAAGAATTGATGAAGGGCTGAAAAACGCGGAAATTATTGAAGAAAATTTGAAAAAAGCGGAAGTGGAAAAGCAAAAAGAAATTAAAAAAGGCCGTAAAGAAGGACAGCGAATAATTTTGGAAGCGGAAAAAGAAGTGGAAGAAATTCGTCGGCAAAAAATCGAGAAAACTAAAAAAGAAACTGAGAAAATCGTTACGGAAGCAAAGGTGGAAATTCACAATGAACGTCAAAAAATGATGCATGAAGTTAAGGGTGAATTGGCTGATTTGGTGCTTTTGGCTTCCGGGAAAATTGCCAACCAAACGATTGATGAGAAAAAACATCGTCAATTAATTGATGATGTGATTGAAGAATTGAAAAAATCATAATTATGAAAATCGTTAATTTGAAACATTATGCTTTGGCGTTAACCAAAATCGGTCGCGAACAAGGAATTTTCGATCAACTTTTGGCTGACTTGCACAATGTTTCAGAAAAAATCAACGACAATCCGGATTTAAAAAAATATTTACTTGATTCCCATGTTTCTTTGGATTTGAAGAAAAAAGCTTTGGGGTTGGTTTTTCAGGATTTTGTCAGTGCTCGAACCATTAATTTTATTTTACTTTTGGTAAAAGAAAAAAAACTGGAGTATTTGACTCAAATTATTACGTTAGCGCAAAAAAATTATTTACACCAAGAAGATATCAAGGAAATTTTCGTGGAAACCGTTATTCCTTTATCAGCTGAGCAAGAAAAGAAATTGATTGATTTAATGACGGCGAAGTTGGAAGTGAAAATATTAATGAAAAATTTAATTAACAAGGATATTATCGGAGGCATGGTGGTGACGGTTGGTGATCAGGTTTTTGATGGTAGTATTCGGGGTAAAATTCGTAATTTGAAAAAGAAAATAAATTCAATCATATAATAATAAGATAAATTCAATTTAGTATGGTAAAAGAAAAAAATAGTAATAATAATTCCATTATTGAATCATTGCGAAGTCAAATCGAAGGATTTACCGAGCAGGTTTCCGTCGAAAATATCGGTCGGGTTTTGGAAGTGGGTGACGGTATTGCCAAGGTGTCCGGATTAAGTGAAGCCAAAGCTTCGGAAATGTTAGATTTTGGTAGCGGGGTGGTTGGTGTGGTTTTGAATTTGGAAGAAGATAGTGTCGGCGCCATGCTTTTCGGAGATTACCGTAAGATCAAAGAAGGTGATGTGGTGAAATCAACGGGAAAAATTTTACAAGTACCGGTGGGTGAAAATATTATTGGACGGGTTTTAAATCCGCTCGGTGAACCGGTGGATGGTAAAGGAGAAATCAAAACTAAGAATTTTTATCCGGTGGAAAAAATCGCCCCCGGTGTTATTACCAGAAAGTCAGTGCATCAAGCGGTGCAAACCGGTATTAAAGCTATTGATTCCATGATTCCGATCGGACGAGGTCAACGCGAGTTGATTATCGGAGATCGTCAAACCGGTAAAACAGCTATTGCCATTGATACGATCATTAATCAAAAAGGGCAGAACATGATTTGTATTTATGTAGCCATTGGACAAAAAGAATCTAAAATCGCGAAAATTGTTTCCAAATTGGAAGATATGGGGGCTATGGAATATACCACGATTGTGCTGGCTGGTGCGTCAGATCCGGCGGCTTTGAGTTATATTGCGCCTTATGCCGGTTGTGCAATGGGCGAATATTTTTTGGATCAAGGTAAAGATGTTTTGGTGATTTATGATGATTTGAGTAAACATGCGGTCGCTTATCGAGAAATTTCTTTGCTTTTGCGCCGACCACCGGGTCGTGAAGCTTACCCGGGAGATATTTTCTATGTTCATTCCCGTTTACTCGAAAGAGCTTGTAAATTAAATGAGGATAACGGTGGTGGTTCATTAACGGCATTACCGATCATTGAAACGCAAGCCGGCGATGTTTCCGCTTATATTCCAACTAATGTTATTTCCATTACTGACGGTCAAATTTACTTGGAAAACGATTTATTTTATCAAGGTGTTCGTCCGGCGGTTAATGTGGGGTTATCTGTTTCACGTGTGGGATCAGCCGCCCAGATTAAAGCGATGAAAAAAGTAGCCGGAAAATTGCGTTTGGAGTTGGCCCAATATCGAGAATTGGCGGCTTTTGCTCAGTTTGGTTCGGATTTGGATGAAACTACCCAACAACAGTTAAGACGCGGTGCTCGTATTACTGAAATTTTGAAACAAGGGATTTATGAACCGGTACCGGTGGCTAATCAAGTGGCGATTTTGTTTGCCGTGATCAACGGTTATTTGGATGATGTGGATGTTGCTAAGGTGGGTGAATTCGAAAAAGCGTTTCATAAATATTTTGCTACCAATGGCAAGGATGTTTTGGATAAAATAAACAAAGAAAAAGAATTGACCGATGAAATTACGGAAATGTTAAAAAATGTAATTGTGGAATTTAAAGGTTTAAGCGAAGAATTCATTGAAACAAAACAAGAAACCAAGATTTAATCATTATGTCTCAAGGAACCAGAGAATTAAAACGCCGAATTCGTTCGGTTGGTAATACCAGAAAAATTACCAAAGCCATGGAAATGGTATCAGCGGCCAAAATGCGTCGGGCGGTTAATAATGTACTAGCCACGCGCGATTATGCTAATTTGGCGTGGACCACGATTTTGCATTTGGCGGAAAAAACGGATAAGTCGGCGCATGCTTTGTTGCAAAAAAGAACCGTTAAAAAGGTAGCTTTGATTGTTATCAGCTCTAATCGTGGCTTATGCGGTTCATTTAATCAAAATGTGGTGGCTAAAGCGCTTAGTTCCATAAAAAAACATGAAAAACAAGTGACACAAACCGATATTATTACCCTGGGATCCAAGGGCCGTGACATTATTATGGCCGGCGGTCAAAAGGTGATGGCGGATTTTATTAAACAAGATGTGACTATGTCAGCGGCGGAAATTTCTTCTTTATCTCATATGGTGGTTAGTGAATATGCTAAGGGAAATTATGATAAAGTAATGATTGCTTATACGGATTTTATTTCACCGATTAAGCAAGTGGCCAGAGTAAAACAATTGTTACCGGTTGATCCGACGCCCGATGAATATTTGGGAGCGGTTGGCGCCAGTAAGGGGATTGAAATCACTAAGGAGTTTATCAATGAAAAGAAAGAACGATATTTGAAAAAACAAAATTATAATTTTGAATATATTTTTGAACCTAGTCCGGCAATTGTTTTGGAAAACATGTTACCGCGTTTAATTGAAGTTCAAATTTATCAAGCGGTGTTGGAATCCGATGCCTCAGAACACAGTGGACGAATGCTCAGTATGCGTAATGCTAGTGACGCCGCCAAAGATATGATTGATGGATTAACGCTGGTATATAATCAAGCGCGTCAAGCGTCCATTACTCAGGAAATTGCGGAAATCAGTTCCGGTAAAGCGGCTTTGGAAAATAAATAAATTAATAATATAAATATTTTATGTCTAATGTAGGAAAAATAAAGCAAATTATCGGTCCGGTGGTTGATGTGGAATTTACCGGCGAATTACCGGCTATCTATAATGCTTTGGAAGTAATGATTGATAAAGTTAAATTGGTTTTGGAAGTTCAACAACATTTGGGTGATAATTTGGTTCGCGCGGTGGCGATGGGTTCAACCGATGGTTTACAACGCGGAGCCGATGTTTCAGATACAGGGAAACCGATTACCGTGCCGGTGGGCAAGGAAACTTTGGGGAAAATGTTTAATATTTTAGGTGAAACCATTGATGGATCCGGAAATTTTAAGGCTCAAAAAACTTATCCGATTCATCGTCCGGCCCCCAGTTTTGCCGAGCAGGCCAAAGAAACGGAAATTTTTGAAACCGGTATTAAGGTGATTGATTTGATTTGTCCGTTTTCTAAGGGAGGTAAAATCGGTTTATTCGGTGGTGCCGGTGTGGGAAAAACCGTGGTGATTATGGAATTAATTCGTAATATCGCTCAAGAACATGGTGGTTATTCGGTATTTGCCGGGGTGGGGGAAAGAACTCGTGAAGGAAATGATCTTTATCATGAAATGAAAGATTCTGGGGTGCTTGATAAAACCGCCTTGGTTTTTGGCCAAATGAACGAACCGCCGGGATCACGCGCTCGAGTAGCCTTGACCGGCTTGACAATGGCTGAGTATTTTCGAGATGAAGATCATCAAGATGTTTTATTCTTTATTGATAATATTTTTCGTTTTACCCAGGCTGGTTCCGAAGTATCGGCATTGCTTGGTCGAATCCCCTCGGCGGTAGGTTATCAACCGACTTTGGCGACGGAAATGGGTGCTTTGCAAGAAAGAATCACTTCTACGAAAAACGGTTCTATTACTTCTATTCAAGCGGTATATGTACCGGCTGATGACTTAACTGATCCGGCGCCGGCTACCACCTTTGGTCATTTGGACGCTACGGTGGTATTATCAAGAGGTTTGTCAGAGTTGGGGATTTATCCGGCCGTTGATCCATTGGATTCCACTTCTACGATTTTAGCCGCGGAAATTGTTGGTGATGAACATTATCAAGTGGCGCGTCAAGTGCAAAAAGTTTTACAACGCTACAAGGACTTACAAGATATTATTGCGATTCTCGGTATGGATGAGCTATCCGACGAAGACAAAATTACCGTGGCTCGAGCGCGAAAAATTCAAAAGTTTTTGTCCCAACCTTTCTTTGTGGCGGAAACGTTTACCGGTCGAGAAGGAAAATATGTGCCGTTAAAAGACACGGTCCGAGGATTCAAAGAAATTCTAGAAGGTAAACACGATGATAAGCCGGAAAACGCTTTTTATATGAAGGGCGGAATTGATGAAGTGGGAATGGAAGAAAAAAAATAATTCAATATGGTGAAAATAAATTTCAAAATCGCTACCCCGGAACGCGTGGTTTACAAGGATGAAGTGGATCAAATCACTTTGCCAACTATGCAAGGAGAAATCACTGTTTTGCCCAACCATATTCCTTTGATTGCGGTTTTGCAACCCGGAGAAATAAAAGTGAAAAAAAACAATGAGGAAACCTTATTGGCGGTTTCGGGCGGTTTTATTGAAGTTCTGGCTGATAAGGTGGTGGTTTTGGCAGATACGGCGGAACGAGCGGAAGAATTGGATTTGGCCAAAGCGGAAGCGGCGCGTCAACGAGCGGAGGAAGCTTTGAAAACCAAACGTTATGATGCCAAAGAGTTTGCCGGTTTATCAGCGGCGATTGAAAAGGAATTGGCGCGTATTCGGGTCGCTGGTAAACATCGAATGCGTTTGGGTCAAAAAGGATTGTCGCGCGAAGAACATCAAAAATAATTTTTATAAAATATGTCACATAATTGTCAGGCTTTGGTGGTTTGTTGTATGGATTTTCGTTTTCAAACCGCAGTAAGGAATTTTTTATTGGAGCAGGGATTGGAAAATAATTATGATCTTTTTTCCATCGCCGGAACACAAAAAACCTTTTTAGATGAAGAAACTCAAGCAACCGCTCTCAAACAAGTGGAATTGTCACAAAAACTTCATGGTATGTCGGAGGTGTATTTAATCGCTCATTGGGATTGTGGCGCTTATGGTGGTAATCAAATCTTGGGCGGTGGTGAAGAAGAAAAAAATAAATATCAAAGTGATTTACAATCAGCGGCGGCGAAAATTTTGAGTAGTTTCCCTAAATTAACAGTGCATCGTTACATTGCGTTGATTAATGAAGAAAAAATTGAATTTGAAAAACAATCATAGATAATAAAAAAAATCGGCATCAAAGTCGATTTTTTATTTGGAGAAAATATGTTCGTGCTTGTTTTTTAATCAGGGTGTATAATAAAAAGGTAAATAAAATATATGAAAAAATTTTTTATTTTGTTGATAATCGGTGTCATGTTTCTGGGTATTGGAAAAACAATGGCGCAAGAAAATAATCAATCGATTATCAGGGTGGGGGTTTATGATAATTTCCCGAAGATTTATCGGGATCAAAATTTTGAGATCAAGGGCTTTTGGGCGGATTTAATTTCTTACATTGCCAAGCAAGAAAAATGGAATATTGAATTTGTTTATGATACTTGGGATAATAATTTGAAAAAATTGGAAAACGGTGATATTGATCTGATGGTTGATGTGGCTTTTTCCGAAGAGCGACAAGAAAAGTATGATTTTAATCAAGAAACGGTTTTAATCAGTTGGGGGGTTATGTATACTCGTCAAGGTCTGACGCTGGAATCTTTTTCTGATTTACAAGATAAAAAGATCGCTATTTTGGATGCCAGTATTCATTATTCCGCGCCACTCGGACTGGAAAACATGTTAGCTTCTTTCGGACTAACGGCGGAAATTATTAGAGTTAATCAATATGATCAAGTATTTCAATTATTAAACGATGAGCAAGCTGATGTTGGAGTGGTAAGTTGGTATTTCGGTTTGGCCAATGAGGATTTGTACAAGGTGGATCGCACCAATATTATGTTTAATCCTTCAGAATTGAAATTTGCTCAATCAAAATCAACTAAATTTCCAATATTAGAAGGATTGGATAAACATTTGAAGCAATTGAAAAATAATCGCAGTAGTATATATTATGGTTTAATTCAATCATATTTTGGTAAAGATTTGGAAAAAATTGAAATTATACCTTTGTGGTTAAAATATTTACTAATCACTCTCGGTATTATTTTGATATTATTTTCTATTGTTATTATATTGATTCGTGGTTATAATCAAATATTGAAAAAACAAGTGGCCGAGCGAGTTAAACAAATTAGAAACGGTGAAGAAAAATATAAAGCGGTGGTGGATGAAGCGCAGGATGGCGTGTTGATCTTAAAAGATTTGAAAGTGAAATTTGCTAATAAAGCAATGTTGAATTTGTGTGGTCGAACGAAAAAAAGTTTAATGAATCAGCCATTTATTGATTTTATTGTATCTGATCAGCGTAAGAAATTTCTGGAAATTATGTCAAAAATCACCAGGAAAGAAAAACTGTCTGCTCAAGAATTGACAATGCAATGTAAAGCCAATGGTTTGATTGATATCAGTTTGGCGGGAAACATTGTTAATTACAGTACCGGTCCGGTGGTGGTTTGTGTGATTCGTAATATTTCCGAGCAAAAAAAAATGGAGCGTCAACAAAAAGAATTAGATGCTCTGAAAACCAAATTTATTGAAGTGGTTTCGCACCAATTACGAACACCGCTGAATGCTATCCGCTGGAGTTTGGAATCTTTACTTGATAAGCCGGAAAAATTATCACAAGTAAATTCAAAAGGGACATTGCAAAATGCGTTGGTGGCTAATGTGGAGGTAATTAATCGAATCGGTGATTTGTTAACAGCTTTGGATATTGAACAAGGGCGATTGGTCAATTTAAGAACCGGGGAAGTTTCACTTGAAAAAATTTGGCAAGAGGTGAAAGTCAATCAACAGGATTTAATTGAAAATAAAAAAATTAAATTAGATGACATAAAGTCTCCCGTTAAATTGCCGATGTTGTTATCGGTTGATGAAGACAAAATTCGATTGTGTTTTGAAAAACTGTTGCACAATGCGTTGATTTACACTCCGGAAAAAGGTCAAATTATCACGGAATTGAAATTGGAAAACAATAAAATAGTATTTAAAATCAAAGATACGGGAATTGGAATCCCGCCTGATGAGCAAAAATATATTGGGACTAGATTTTTCCGCGCATCAAATGCTTCGTTGATGATGCCGGATGCCTCAGGATTGGGATTGTTTATTGTCAAATACTTTATAAAGTTACATGGAGGGCAGCTTGATTTCGTATCACAGATTGGTCAGGGAAGTGAATTTTGGTTTGATTTGCCTGTCAATAAAGCCAAAAAAGATTGATTGACAAAATATATTGGCAATGATAAACTGTTGACACTTTGATTTTTTCGGGGAGGGGAAATGCATCGTTGTTCGGCATTGGTCGTAGCATGTATGGATTTTCGTTTTCAAACTTGTCTTCGTCAATTTCTGAATGCTCAAGGATTAAATCATAACTATGATTTGCTGGCAATTGCCGGAACGCAGAAGAATTTTGTTGATGATGAAACTTCATCTTTGGCTATGCATCATGTTGAATTGGCCGTTAATTTGCATGGAGTAAAAGAAGTACATATATTTGCGCATATGGATTGTGGCGCTTATGGTGGTAGTCAGGCGTTTGAAAATCGAGCGCATGAAGTTCGAGTTTATCATGATGACCTGATTCAAGCCCGATGCAAAATCTTAGGAAAATTCCCCAAGTTAAAGGTGATGTTGTATTTGATCCGTCCTGATGCCTTAAATCAACCGCATGTGATGCCGGTAGATTGAATTGAAAAGTGCTTAAATAAGCACTTTGTTTTTTTTATAAAAATCAGGTAAAATAAAAGGTATTGAGCGGGGCTAGTATAGTGGTAATACGTGTGCTTCCCAAGCATAAATCGCGGGTCCGATTCCCGTGCCCCGCTCCAAGAATAAAGTAAAATTTATCATATGTCATTCGAAGATTTTAATAAACAAGAAAAAAACACCTCAATTGAGGAAATAAAGGAAGTTGTAGCCAAAAATGCTACTCGTGTCGCCACTCTTGGTCAGTGGCCGGTTTACATTTCTCCTGAATCATTGGTTGAAAGAATTCCGAAAAATTTAATTGATAAAGCTCCGGGTTTTGATGCGGGGATTGCTTGTTCTCTTGATTTAATTCCACGTGACAAACAAGAGTTGTCCGCTAAGTTGCATGCCAATTACAGCAAAGAGGCGGTGATGCAAATTCGCCGGGAAATTTCTCAGGCTGATCCTGATTCGGAAACTATATGGTGGCTCTCTGCTTGTTCAATTTGTGATGAAGGAGAAATTGATGCCCAACGCTTTATGCAACAGATTAATGATTTTAAAAAACTGATTACAAATAACGAGGAAAGATTAAAACAGGCCTTATTGGAATTTGAAAAAATGACCCATTCATTTGAAGTTAAAGATGGCGTGCCTTTTGGTACTCAAGATGGATGTATGCAAGGTGCTTATATTGCCGGTTTCCCATTTAGAACGCAATATGCGGAAAATTATGGGATTTATTTTATTGGAACTTTTGAAGACTCTCTTGGTTTAGAGAATTTTTCATGGTCAGATGAAAAAGATGATCAAGGACGCGCCAAGAGTGGACCGGTTTTCGGTAGTCGTCAATTTGTCAAATGCGCTAATCGAGAGGAGTTTGAAAGAGCGGTGGCGGTAGTGAAAAGTAAATTAATGTAAAATTTAAATATGAAAATTTTTGAATCACGATTAAAAACAGAGCAAGAGAAAGTTGTTTTAGAGAAAAAAAGAAGAGCTGCAGATCATATTGAGAGTGTTGATTTGGCAAAAAAAATAAGAAGAATTGATGAACAACTGGAAAAGTTATTAAAATAATTATGCCGATCTCGGATTGCAACAAAGAGCAAAAGCAGGCGATTACTCATGGTGATGGCCCGCTTTTGATTGTGGCCGGAGCCGGAACCGGCAAAACTAAAGTGATTACCGAGAGAATCGCTTGGTTGATTATGGAAAACAAAGCCAAGACTGATGAGGTTTTAGCTCTGACTTTTACGGAAAAAGCGGCCCAAGAAATGGAAGAACGAGTCGATCGATTATTGCCATACGGATATGTTGACTTGTGGATAATGACTTTCCATTCATTTTGTGACAAAATATTGCAACGTCATTGTCTGGATATTGGTTTAAGTCCGGATTATAAACTGTTAAATGAAACGGAAACTTGGCTTTTGGTTCGTCAAAATTTGGATCGTTTTGCTCTTGATTATTATCAGCCGCTGGGCAACCCCACCAAATTTATTCATGCGCTTTTAAAGCATTTTTCTCGTTGTAAAGATGAGGGAATCAAACCGGCAGATTATTTAAGTTATGCAAAACAATTAAAGAATGATCCGAAAAAGAAAAATGATTTAATAAAGCAAATGGATTTTGATTCAGACATTAATGAAAGTGAAAAACAAGAATTGATTAATACGGAAATTAATCGAATAAGCGAGGTGGCCAAAGCGTTTGAAGTTTATCAGCAAATACTCTTGGAAAATAGCGCACTTGATTTTGCCGACTTGATCAATTATGTGATTTATTTGTTTGAAAAACGACCGCAAATTTTGAAATATTATCAAAAGAAATTCAAATATGTTTTGGTCGATGAATATCAAGATACTAATTATGTTCAAAATGTTTTGGTGAAAATGTTATCTCTGCCAACCAATAATTTGACGGTGGTGGGGGATGATGATCAAAGTATTTATCGTTTTCGCGGGTCATCAATTGAAAACATTATGCAATTCAAATTTGATTTTCCTGATTCCAAGGAAATTGTTCTGATTAATAATTATCGTTCCGCGCAGGTGATTTTGGACAAGGCCTATGAATTTATAAAGCAAAATAATCCTCATCGTTTGGAAGCAACTTTGAGAATCGATAAAAAATTAATTTCTCAAACAAATTACTCCGGAACGGTTGAACATCTGCAATTTGACACGGCGGAAAATGAAGTGAATGGAGTGATTAATAAAATTTTACAATTAAAACAAAATGATTTGCATTTGGAGTGGAGCGATTTTGCGATTTTGGTGCGTGCCAATGACAGTGCCCAGCCGTTTGCCCAAGCCTTGCAACGCGCGGAAATTCCGTATCAATTTTTGGCCTTGCGTGGGTTGTACAGCAAGGAAGTGGTTATGAACGTGTTTAATTATTTCAAACTACTTGATGATTATCATGAAAGTTCGGCGGTGTACAAAGTTTTGAATTTCCCATGTTGGAAAATTGATCATTTTGATATTGTAAGAATCGTTCATTATGCTGGCAAGAAAACAGTATCCTTGTTTGAGGCTATGCAAAAAATCAATTCCATTACCGGATTAAAAGATGAAACTATTGTGCAAGTACGAAAAATTTTGGCGCAAATTGAAAGTGATTCCTTGATGGTGAAAAATCACAAAGTTAGCGAAATTTTAACTGCTTTTATGTATTCGTCCGGATATATGAAATATATAACACAACTGGCTGAAAAAGAGACGATGACACAAATTAGTTATTTAAATCAGTTAATGGAAAAAATCGTGCGCTTTGAAAATGCCAATCCCATGGCGCGTTTGTCGGAATTCATGAATTTGATGAAAATGGAATTGGAGGCCGGTGAAACCGGATCTTTACGTTTTGAATTAGATGAAGGACCGGATATGGTCCGATTGATGACGGTTCACGGTTCCAAGGGCTTGGAATTCAAATATGTTTTTATGGTTAATTTGGTGGATCGTAAATTTCCTACGGATGAAAGGTATGATCCAATCACTATTCCAGAGGCATTGTTGCGAGAAGATTTATCCACTGAGGAAGATTTTCATCTAGAGGAAGAACGACGGTTGTTTTATGTGGCGATGACACGCGCCAAACAAGGTTTGTTTTTTACTACCGCCACAGATTATGGTGGAGCTCGAGCCAAAAAAATATCACGCTTTTTAATTGAAATGGGGTATTTTCCCGCAGAAAAGAATAACAATAAAAAAGCGAACTTCGAAGCAATTAAAAATGTTCAACCAAATGAAGAAATCACTTTGTCAATTCCGAAAAAATTTAGTTTTTCCGCGCTTAATATGTATGCTCGATGTCCACGCCAGTTTTACTATGCGCGAGTGCTGAAAATCCCAACTTTTGGCAAGGCTAGTTTTACCTTTGGTGATGTGATCCATAAAACTTTGAAAGATTTTGTGGAGTCTATTTTTGAAAAAAAAGAATTGGAACAAGCTCAATTATTTGGTGAACTGCAACCTGATTCTAAGAAAAAAAACAAAAATTCATTGGCACAATTATATGAAATGTATGAAAATAATTGGAGTGATGATTGGTATCAAGATCCGAAAATCAAAGAAAAGTATTATGAAGAAGGAAAGAAAATTTTAAAAATTTTTTACCAATATTTCCAAAAACAAAATCCTGATGTTAAATGTTTGGAACAGCCATTTTCGCTTGAATTGAACGGTTATCGTATTACCGGTCGAATCGATCGAATTGATAATGTGTCAGGTGGTGTGGAAATAATTGATTATAAAACAGGTAAACCAAAAGATGAGAAAATGTCGTCTGATGATAAAGATCAATTGTTGCTTTATCAAATGGCGACAGAAAAATCATTGAAATTGAAACCAATTAACTTAACTTATTATTACTTAACAAATGGTAAATTGGTTAGTTTTTTGGGCACGGATAAACAACTTGAAAATTTGAAATCAAAATGGGTGGATCGAATGAATAAGATTATGGACGGCGATTTTACCGCCACTCCCGGTCCATTTGTTTGTCCGACATGTGAATTTCGAGATATTTGTCCGTTTCGTAAAATATAACATCTTAATATGGATAAGATCGGTGATTTGATCAGTAATAAAAAGGGACGTTCCGCCATGATGAAAAGTGTGCAAGCGGCCATGATTGTGGAATTTTTTAATCAATTGATTAAAAGTAATTGGGGCCAAGCGATTGGTAATCAAGCCCAAGCTAAGTATTTGAAAAATCAAATTTTAACGGTGGCTTGTCGCAGTTCGGCCATGGCGCATAAAATTCATTTGAATGAACGACAATTTATCAATGATTTGAATCAAAAATTCGGACCGCAAACTGTTATTAAAATTCAATACATGGTATAATGTTAATGAAGATTGATTAAACTATGTCACTAAAATTTTATTTGATCGTTATTGGCAT
Organism: uncultured Gammaproteobacteria bacterium; assembly: GCA_964413735.1. Lineage (GTDB taxonomy): Bacteria > Patescibacteriota > Patescibacteriia > UBA11705 > UBA11705 > CAYPSS01. Next base: position 101,264 of record CAYPSS010000002.1, on the reverse strand, counting down.
ATGCACATTTTTGTGTTGGGGCGCTTGGCTGTCCGTATTGTTTTTTATTAATCCGATCAATACCGGGTTACCGGGGATTTTATTTTTTTATGTTAGCTTGCTGTTTGCCTTGATTGGAACTTTTTCGTTGCTCGGATTTTTATTGCGCATTACGTTTTCAAAAACCGATTTGTGGCATCGATTGTTGAATGTATCTTCCAGACAAGCGGTGATTATTTCAATGATGATCATTATTGCTTTGATTATGCAAAGTTTTCGGTTTTTATTTTGGTGGAATACGATTTTTTTGGTGATTTTGGCTTTTTTGACAGAGTTGTTTTTCGTGTCATATCGTCGTAAGTAATAAAAAGTAAATTAAAATTAAGGCAATAATCGCCGTTTTTTATTATATTTTAGTAAAAAAATGGGATTTGAAATTATCTTATTTTTGTGTTAATATTAATATTATCTAAATCAAGAAGTTTTTAATTTATGCGACAATCAAAACTTTTTACCAAGACAATAAAACAAGCCCCTAAGGATGAGGCCAGTATTAATGCCCAGCTTTTGATTAGAGCTGGTTTTATTAATAAATTAATGGCTGGAGTTTACAGTTATTTACCGCTTGGTTTTCGCGTTTTGGAAAAAATAAAAAATATTATCCGCCAAGAAATAAATGCTATTGATGGTCAGGAAGTTTATATGCCTGCCTTGCAGCCAAAAGAATTATGGGACAAGACTGGTCGTTGGGAAAAATTGTCAGAAGTAATGTTTCAGTTTAAGGGTCGTGGTGATTCAGATATAGGTATTGCGGCTACTCATGAAGAAGTGATAACTGATATTTTAACAAAATATGTTAACTCATATAAAGATTTACCATTGGCTGTTTATCAAATTCAAGATAAGTTTCGGAATGAACCGAGAGCTAAATCTGGTTTGTTGCGAGGACGTGAGTTTTCTATGAAAGATCTTTATAGTTTTCATTTAACAGAAGAAGATTTTGAAAATTATTATAATCGTTCAAAACAAGCATATACAAAAATTTATAACCGTTGCGGCTTGGAAGCCAGAATAACCGAAGCGCCTGGTGGTGATTTTACTACAAAATTAACTCACGAATTTCAAGTTCTATGTGAAACAGGTGAAGATACAATTATTTATTGTCCAGAATGTTCATTTTCTCAAAATGAGGAAATTGCTAAAGTTAAAGCTGGTGATAAATGTCCTTTGTGTGGCGCCAAGTTAAAATCAGCCAAGTCTATTGAAGTGGGAAATATTTTTCCTTTGGACACAACATATTCAAAACCTCTTAATTTGACTGTAACTGATGAGGAAGGTAAAGAAAAAATTATTATTATGGGTTGTTATGGAATTGGTCTTAGTCGGGTCATGGGGACGGTGGTTGAGGTGCATCATGATGATAAGGGTATGATTTGGCCAGAAGAAATTGCGCCTTTTCGTGTGCACTTAATTTCTTTGTTTACTAATAATGAAGATGCTGTTCAGGCAGATAGGGTTTATGAATTATTAAAAGAAAATAATATTGAAGTTTTATATGATGATCGTTTAGATGTTAGAGCCGGAGAAAAGTTTTCTGATAGTGATTTAATTGGTTGTCCTATTCGTTTGGTGGTTAGTAATAAAACCGTTGAACAAAATGGCGTGGAATTTAAATATCGTCATGAGTCAGAAACAAAAATTGTTTCATTGACGGAAATTATTAATCAAATCAATCGACCAATCGCGATATTAAATGACCAAAATAAAAGCTTGGATGAAGTATTAAACGAATTTTAATCATGTTTAAGAATTTTTTCAAAAATTTAACCAAAAAAGTGGGGATTGATCTCGGTACCTCCAACACTATTGTCAGTATTCAAGACAAGGGGATTGTGATTCGGGAACCATCAATTGTGGCGATCAATAATAAATTTGATCAGATTTTAGCTGTTGGTGATGAAGCGCAAAAAATGATTGGTAAAAATCCACGCTATATTTCTTTGGCTTATCCGCTTGTTAACGGTATTATTTCCGATTATGAAGTGACGGAAAAATTTTTGAAACATTTTATTGACAAAATATATTTGGAAAATTTCAATTTTACTACCAGGCCCAGTGTGGTGATTGGCATTCCGCTTGATGTTACGGAAGTGGAAAAAAAGGCGGTGGAAGATGCGACTTTGGCGGCGGGTGCCGGTAAGGTATATTTGGTGGAAGAAATTATGGCGGCGGCGATTGGTGCACGTTTACCGATTCAAGACGCTTCCGGTTCAATGATTATCAACTTGGGAGGTGGTAAAACGGAAATTGCGGTTTTGTCTTTGAACGGTGTGGTAAATTGGAAGTCGCTTTTTGTGGCCGGTAAAACTTTGGATGAGGATATTGTTCGGTATTCTCGAGAGAAATTTAATTTGTTGATTGGAGATCGAGTGGCGGAAAATATCAAAAAGAAAATCGGTTCCGCTTATGAAACGGGAGAAGATCTGAAAATGGAAATGCGTGGTCGTGACTTGTTGACCGGATTACCACGACAAATCATTGTCACTGATTATCAAATCAGAGAAGCTTTATCACGTTCGATAAATACGATTATTGATAATATCAAGGCTACCTTGGAAACCACACCGCCGGAATTGGTGGCGGATATTTATGAAATGGGAATTGTTTTGGTTGGTGGTGGAGCGGCCTTGCGCGGAATTGATCAGGCAATTGCTAAAGCCACGGAAATCCCGGTGCGAATTGCCGATGACCCGGCGACTTGTACGATTCGCGGTTTGACCTCTTTACTCGACGATGATAATCTATTGCAGGAAATTTTATTACCTTCGGCCAATGAAGATAAAATGGTCAAATAGAAATATTTATTATGTTTCAAACTCAAAAAAATAAAAAATTTCTACTGATCATTTTTTTTATTACTTTTTTATTGGTGGTTTTTCATTACATTGGAATTTTAAAGCCGGTAGAAAATTTAATTGTGGTGATTTTTCGCCCAATTCAAGAACAAGTATATAAACTAACGATAAAAATTAGAGAATATCATAATCGTTGGGATCATTATCATGAGATGTTGGATGAAATTAATGGTTTGGAAGCACAAGCCAGGAATAATTTGATTGATCGAAGCGCTCTGAAAATTTTAGAGGAAGAAAATTCATTTTTGCGTCAACAATTGGATTTTATTGCACAAACCAATCATCATATTGAATTAGCTCAAGTAATTGGATTAAACAACGATGGTCATTCGAAAAATTTGATTATCAATCGTGGGACAAATAATCGGATTTTAGAAGGTGCGCCGGTATTGGTGGATAATGTTATTGTGGGAAAAATATTTAAAGCGGAAAAAACTTTCGCTATAGTTCGGTTGGTGAATGATCAGTTTTCACAGTTGGCGGTGACGGTTTTGAATTCGGAAAAAACCGTTGGTTTGGTAAAAGGGGAATTCGGTTTGGGCGCAAAAATGGAAATGATTCCTCAACATGAAAAAATAGTGGAAGGTGATATTATTATCACTTCCGGTTTGGAAAGTAAAATCCCTTACGGATTGGTTCTTGGGACAGTGGAAACGGTGGAGCAATCAGATGAGGCGATTTTTAAAACCGCTACTATTAATTTACCGGTAAATTTTGATAAAATATTTATGGTGGGAGTTTTGGTGGAATAATTATGATTTTAGAAATTATTAAAAAGATTACAATTTTTTGCGTCATTTTCCTAAGTGATTTGGCTTTGATAAAAAATTTACCCGCCCCTTGGAACTTAATCAGTATAATCACCGTGAGCTTGATATTTTGGGGCGTGGTTTATAATTTCAAGATTGCCATGATTTATGCTTTGCTTTTCGGTTTAATTCTGGATATTACCACTCCGTTTTTTTTCGGTATTAATATTTTGACTTTGCTTTTGACGGTTAAATTAACGGAAATAATTTATCATCGCTTTATTACCAATCGATCTTTGTATTCCATTTTGGTGCTTTTACTTTTTGCTTTGGTAGCCAGGCAAATGATATATTCATTTTTTATGGGGTGGTGGTTCTTGGTGGTGGAAAAAAACGTGGTTTTTAACCATTTGTTCAATTATGAGACGCTTATTTCCGGTGGTTGGATGATTTTATTTAATGGCATAATTGCGATAATTTTGTTCTTGATTTTTTATTTTTTCAGTAATCGTTTCAAAGCGGTTTTGACTCGATAAATTATGGATAATGAAAATACAAATAATAATAACAATGAAGAAAATATCTTTTTTTTATTAAATAAAAAAGGTATTCGTTTGAATTTACCTAAGCGATCGGATAAACAATGGGTCGAAGAAACATTTATAGATTCAAAAGCGGTTTGCCGAGAAGATTTGAATAATAATTTTGTTGGTCTTTTATTATCACCTCGGAAAATTAATATATTTTTGGGAATAATTTTATTGGTAATCTTTTTTATTTTTGGTCGGGCATTTTATTTGCAAATTATCAATGGCTCAAAATATCAGACGCTCGCGGAAAATAATCGGATCAGAATATATCATCAGCCGGCGCCTCGCGGTTTGATTTATGATCGTCATGGAGTACCTTTGGTAAAAAATGTCCCCAGTTTTTCTTTATCAATTATTCCGGTTGATTTTCCCAAGGAACAAGATGAAAAACAAAAGCTTTATCAAGAAATTATTAATTTGATTCCGGAAGATGAAAAATTGCAAAATAATTTTCAAAAAGTAATGCAAATTAGCAATAAACAAAAGGATTATTACCAAGAACAAATTTTGTCGGAAGATCTGGATTATGAGGTGGCGATAAAATTGCAATTACTCAGTGAAAAATTCTCTGGTGTCAACGTCGTGATTCGTCACAAAAGAAATTATTTAATGGCCGTTTCGAGTTACCCTGATTATTTGAATAATAGTTTATCTCATATTTTGGGCTATGTTGGAAAAATTAATGAAGCGGAGTTTGACAATTTAAGCAATCAATACTTGTATAATGATATAATCGGCAAGACCGGAGTGGAGAAAAATTATGAATCAGAATTACGAGGTGTTTATGGAATTAAACAAGTGGAGGTTGACTCTTTGGGAAAAGAAAAGAAAATTATTGCCCAAGAACCGATTAAATCAGGAAATAATTTGATCTTGACTATTGATTGGAAAATGCAGGAAAAATTGGAAAGTTTATTGATTCAATACATGCAAAAATCAAATAAAACAAAAGGAGTGGCGATTGCTCAAGATCCTCGTAATGGTGAAATGTTAGCATTGGTGTCTTTACCCAGTTATAATAATAATATTTTTTCTCAAACGTTGTCTGAACAACAAGTTAACGATTTGTATAATCACCAAGCATTTCCTTTGTTTTTTCGAGCTATTAGTGGTGAATATCCGTCAGGATCAACCATTAAGCCGGTGATGACCGCCGCCGCTTTACAGGAAAAAATAATTTCTGCCACCACTTCATTTATCAGCGTTGGTGGAATCAGAATCGCTGAATGGTTTTTCCCTGATTGGCAAGCGGGTGGTCATGGAATAACCGATGTCCGAAAAGCACTGGCGCAATCGGTCAATACTTTTTTCTATATAATTGGAGGTGGTTATAATGATTTTGTCGGTCTGGGAGTAGATAAAATAAAAAAATATGCGGAAATGTTTGGTTTGTCACAAAAAACCGGAATTGATTTGCCCGGTGAAAAATCAGGTTTTGTGCCGGATGAAAATTGGAAACAAGAAACAAAAGGTGAACGTTGGTATATTGGGGATACTTATCATCTGGCGATTGGTCAAGGGGATTTATTGGTTACTCCATTACAGGTGGCTAATTATACCAGTTTTTTTGCTAACCGAGGTAATTTATATCAACCACATGTGGTCAAGGAAATAATTGATTCGGTTTCCGGAGCAAAAAAAGAAATTTTACCGACAGTAATGAATAGCGGTTTTATTGATTCATACAATATTGATGTTGTCAGACAGGGAATGAGACAAGGTGTGACTTCCGGGAGTGCACGTTATTTAAATTCTTTGCCAATCGCCGTTGCCGGGAAAACCGGAACCGCACAATGGGGAACAGACAAAGATCCCCATGCTTGGTTTACCTCATTTGCTCCGTATGATAATCCGGAAATTGTGTTGACCATTTTAATCGAAGAGGGTGAGGAAGGTAGTCGTGATCCGGTAAGAATTGCTTATGATTTTTATCAGTGGTATTATCAATATATGAGAACTAATGCATTAAATAAGTAATCATGATTTGAATAAATATGAATATTGAGAATACATTACAAAATCAACCGGCTAATCAAATAAATTTGGGCGCGAATCCGGAAAACGAAAAATTACCTTTAACCGCTTCTTATGAGGAATTGGAACAAAGAATTCCGGAAGTGGCCAGAATGAAGGGTTTTGATCAACGAAGCGATTTTCATCATTTAACACTTGATGAACATACGAAAATGTTGGTTAGCAATTTGGAACAAGATTCGGTTGTTCAGGGATTATCGGAACGAATCAAAAATTTGATTTTATTGGCCGGCAGTTTTCATGACTTGGGTAAGGCCGATGATGCTGGACGTCAAGTACATCCCAAAGATCCGGAAAAAAGACAATATGTGGGACACGAGGCGGTGAGCGCTAGAATTATCCGAGAAATTGCTCCTAAATATTTGGAAATTGAAGAAAATGAGGTGGAAATTGTCGCGCAGTTGGCCGGTTTGCATGCTTCTGCCTTAGTTTTGGTAAATAACTTTAAAAATGAAAAACAACCTAAAGGTAAATCATTGAAAGCTTATGATAATTTGGTTGCCAAGGTGGAAGAAATTCCTTTGGATTTATCAATTGAAGAGAAAATGGATTTGGTGATTGCTTTTAATCGCGCTGATTTATTGGCTGGTAAGGCAGTTGGTCGTGTGGGTGGGGTTGAGGATATTGATGAATTAAGAAAAGCTATGCCGGCGATAATCAAAGCTATTATGGGACGGCGAGCCGGTGATAATAATGCCGGTATAACCATGATTGAGGGTGCGTATGTTTATCAAGCTCCGACTGTTTTTTCCAAAGAAGCAAAACCAATTCCTAATGAATTGAAAACATTGGGAAGTGTTTTGCGTGATAAAACCACAGTTGTAGCTGATGCTTGGGATTTGATCCAAAGCAAAAAAAACAATGAACAGGTTTTGAATAATATTTTGCGGGGAAAATTGGGTTTGTCAGAAGAGCAAATTATGGCTTTGAAAGAAATTATTTAAACTAAAAATGCCATTGACATTTATTTGTTGTTTGTTATAATATTAATATAATTAAATATAATCAAAATTTGTCTACGGACTTTATTTTTTTTATGACACAAAAGCTAATTACCAAAGAAGGTTTGGAAAAATTAAAAGATGAATTAAAAGAATTAAAGGAGGTTAAATTGCCGGATATTATCGATAAAATCGAAAAAGCCAAAGAAATGGGGGATTTGAGTGAGAATGCTGAATATCATGATGCCAAAGATCAGCAGGGTTTTATGGTTAGTCGTATCCGAGAAATAGAAACTATCCTGAAAAATGCGGTTGTGACTGAAGAAACCACCAGTAAACATGAAATTGGGATGGGTTCAATTTTTGTAACTGAGGATGAGTCGGGTAATCAAAAAGAATTTACCATGGTAGGGTACAATGAGGCTGACCCTTTAGTGGGGCGGATTTCCAATGAATCACCCATGGGACAGGCTTTTATGGGTAAAAAACCCGGTGAAACAGTGGAAATTGATGTTCCCAAAGGGACGGTTATTTACAAAATTTTGGAAATTAAGTAGATTTTTTCTAAAAACGGTCTTTAGTACCGTTTTTTGTTTATAAATTTTTTGATTTTTCAATAAAAATACGATAGAATTAAGACAGGTGAATTTATTAAATTTAAACATTTATATGACTGATAATCATGATGAACAAGTGCGTTTGCAAAAACTCGAAAGATTAAAACAATCTGGAGTTGCCGTTTATCCGGAAAAGTTTGATAAACAACAAAGTTTGGCTGAATGTGCATCCTTATCGGAAGAAACGGCGATTAAAACTGCCGGGAGGTTAATTATGTTTCGTGATATGGGGAAAATTACTTTTGCCCATTTGCAAGATTACTCCGGTCGCTGCCAGGTAGTTTTTAAAAAAGATGAAATTGGCGATGAGCAATATAAGCTTTTAATTAAAAATATTGATTTGGGAGACCATTTAGGTGTGAAGGGGAAAATTTTCATTACGCAAAAAGGCGAGATTTCCGTATTAGTGGATAAATGGACATTTTTGGGTAAGGCATTGCTTCCATTACCGGAAAAATGGCATGGACTAAAAGATCGGGAAGTGGCTTATCGTCAACGATATTTGGATTTAATTGCCAACCGAGAAACCATGGAACGCTTTCAATTGCGGAGCAATTTTATCAAAGCTTTGCGCGAATTTTACTGGTCCAAAGGATTTTTTGAGGTGGAAACCGCCACTTTGCTTCATAAGGCCACCGGTGCTCATGCTCAGCCTTATACAACGCATAACAATGCGCTTGATATTGATGTTTCTTTGCGTATATCTCATGAATTACCACTCAAAGAATTGATTGTTGGCGGTTACGACAAAATTTTTGAACTGGGCAAGGCTTTTCGTAATGAGGGGCATGATCCCTCACATTTACCCGAACATACTCATTTGGAACACTATTGTGCTTATTGGAATTATGAGGATAATATGAAGTTTACGGAAGAAATGTTTGATTATATTTTCGATAAATTGAATTTACCACGGGAATTGGTCATCAAGGATCGAGATGGACGAGAGAAGAAAGTCAGTTTCAAAACTCCGTTTAATAAAATAAATTATATTGAATTGATTAAAAAAGATACTGGAATTGATATTACCAAAGTACGGGACAGAGAAGAGTTGTTTTCATTAATCAAGAAAAAAGGTTATGAAATAGAAGGCATGGAAGAAATGGGTTATGCGACTTTGGTAGATAATTTATACAAAAAAGTATCCAGGCCACAGATTATTGAACCGACATTTTTGTATTATTATCCGATTGAATTGCAACCATTGGCGCGTCGTAATGATGAAAATAATGAAATCGTTGATCAATTTCAACTGGTGGTTAATGGTTGGGAATTATTAAAAGCTTACTCTGAGTTGGTGGACCCTCTTGATCAAGAGCAAAGATTCAAAGAACAATCAGCCTTGAAAGAAGGTGGAGATGCCGAAACTATGGAAGGTGATCCGGAATATATTACGGCCATGAAATATGGTATGCCTCCGATTTCCGGCTGGGGCATGGGTATTGAACGCACTTTGGCGATTTTGACCAATCAAGAAAATTTGCGTGACGTGGTATTTTTCCCATTGATGCGACCAAAAGATGAATAATTACATTGAATAATAAAATTGTTCATATTTAACTATCAATATATGAATTGGAAATCAAGTTTTGGACAGGGTAAAGAATTGGTTTTAGCTACTTGTTCGTCAATCGGTAATCCACATGCCAATATTGTGATATCACTTGGCTTTATATCAAAAAATCAATTATTAGTGGCTGATTGTCAAATGAAAAAAACCATGAAAAACTTGCAGTCCAATAAAAATATTTGTTTAATCGGTGGATATTTTAGACTTTTTGGTAAGGTGAAAATATATAAAACCGGTAAATATTTTGATTTGTGTGTGAAAAAAAATAAGCAATATGAAGTTTCACACGCGATCGTTGTCACTGTTAAAAGCGCATATGATTTGGATAAGGGTAAAATTATAAATTTATAATAAATAAAAAAATATGCTCGATATAAAATTTATTCGAGAAAATCTGGTGGCGGTTATGGAGGCGGCCAAGAATAAAAACATTGATTTGAATTTTGATAATTTATTGGAATTGGATGATAAACGCAAAGAGTTGATTCAAAAGATTGAAACTTATCGCATGGAAAAAAACGAAGCGTCCAAAAAAATGCCCAATCTTACCGGTCAGCAAAAACAAGAATTGTTAACGGAAATGAAGAAAATATCGGAAATCCAAGACAAAGCGGAAAGTAAACTAATGGAAATTCAAGATCAGTTTAAGGGTTTGATGTTAAAGGTGCCGATGATTCCCAGTTTTAAAACTCCGGTAGGAAAAGATGATAATGATAATGTGCAAATTAAGACTTGGGGAGAATTACCGGATTTTGATTTTGTGCCAAAAGATCATCTGACCTTAGGTACTGAGCTGGATATTATTGATAATGAGCGAGCGGCAAAAATTGCCGGTAGTCGATCATACATATTAAAAGGAGATGGTGCGCGTTTGGAGTGGGCATTATTAAAGTACGCCATGGATTTTATTGCTAGAAAAAATTATACTTTGATGTCGGTACCGGTTTTGGTCAATCGTTTTGCGCTAGAAGGAACCGGATATTTCCCGGGTGGAGAAGAGGAAATTTATCATTTGGAAAAAGATAATAAATATTTGGTGGGAACATCGGAAGTGGCACTGGGCGCTTATTATTATGATGAAATTTTGGATTTTGATAAACTACCAATTAAGTTCTCGGGAATTTCCACTTGTTATCGTCGTGAAGCGGGCGCTTATGGGAAGGACACGACTGGCTTATATCGCGTACATCAGTTTAACAAAGTAGAGCAGTTTATAATTTGTCAGGCAGATGATGCTCTGGCTGATGAAATGTTTAATGAATTAATGTTAAATACAGAAGGCTTTTTACAGTCGTTAAATTTACCTTACCGCGTGCTAAATGTTTGTACCGGTGATATGGGGCAGGGTAAATATTATATGAATGATATTGAATGTTGGATGCCGAGCCGTGATAAGTTCGGAGAGACTCATTCATGTTCCAATTTGCATGATTTTCAGGCGCGTCGTTTGAATTTGCGTTATCGTGATACGGATGGTAAAACTCAGTTCTGTTATACCTTAAACAATACTATGGTGGCCACGCCAAGAATTCTAATTGCTCTGCTAGAAAACAATCAAAATTCTGATGGTAGTATTACAATCCCGGAAGTTTTGCGACCTTATATGGATAATCAAGAGAAAATTGTTCGTCAATAGTTAGATAAAATAAAACAGCTGATAAGGCTGTTTTTGGTTTGACAAAATTGATTTATTGTGATAATTTATTAAGTCCCTTCAAATAGGAGAAGGAAATGAGTATTAGTTTGGCAATTTTGTATTCTTCGTTTCCTTTGAGTCAATATGCAAAAGATCTTTTCCATTTAACTGCTTTGCGAATGCTAAGAGAGAAGCTTGATCGGGTTGTTTTGGATGATCAGTGTTTTTGTGGGGTAGTTACGACTCAAGGTAAATTTCATTGTATTAATTCAAATTTCAAGGGGGTGGAGTTTACCGCTGATTTGGAATCTAATAACGGTCGGGGCAAGGTGGTGTTTTTGGTGGTGCCTGATCTTTTGGGTGCAAGCGACCGTGAAATGGTAAATTGAAATAATTCACAGCAATAAAATTGCTGTTTTTTTATTGACAAAATATTTAGTATTTGATTATATATTATATAAGATGATTTTCTTTTTAGATAAGATTGAGCAAAGGTCTTCAAGTAAACTCACCCAGGAGGACCCATGCTACTTTTATCTGATGAAGTCATTTTGAATCTTTTAAATTCTGAATGTCGTTGGTGGACTGGTCTAGAATTGGTTGAAAAGTCATTAGGTCAATTAAATCGTGGAACCATCTATGTTTACCTTAATCGTCTTGAGGATGCTGAATTGGTTGAATCGCAGCTTCAACCAACTGACATTAATATGCCTCAACAGCGACAGTATCGTGTAACTGAAAGCGGACGTCGTGCATTGCTAGATTCAACTCAATTAGGGTTGGTCCTTGGCTCCCAACATTAATAGTCCAAGATTTTCTGGTGGGTAAGTGAAAACGCAGCGATAAAATCGCTGTTTTTGTTTTGTTTAAAAATATGATAAAATATTAAAACAACTTACTATTTTATGGCCGATATCAGTCACAAATATCAAAAAGATTTCAGTCGCGCTCAATTCAAGGATCCGCGACGTATTCGTGATGAAGAGATTAAAAAAAAGAAAACTCAAAAACTTCTTAAAATATTGGTGCTTTTCGTTGGTGTTTTTTTGTTATATTTTTTTCTGTTTTCTGACTATTTTCAAATCAAAACAGTGGAAATTAAAGGGATTAACAAAATTAGTCAACAAAAGTTTGAAAATATTTTAAATGATTATCGTTATTCTAGGAAACTATTATTGTTTTCGCGAAACAATTTGCTTTTGTTTTCCAAAAATAAATTTAGACAAAGAATAGGGGATAGTTATTTGTTGGAAAGCATGAAAATTGATAAAGATTTTCCCAATACTTTGAAAATTGAAATTCAAGAAAAAAAAGCGGATATTATTTTAATTAATGATACTCAATGTATGCATTTGGATGATCGGGGAGTGGTGGTGGAGTATTGTGATGGAGCAATTATTGAACAGCTGATAAAAATTAAGGATTTGCGTAATCATTCCTTGATTATTGGGGATCAAGCTTTGAAAGAGGATGTTTTGAATTATTTAGTTCAGGTCAAGCAATATTTGACCACAAAAATACCGATTGATTTGATTTATTATAATTTTGAAAGTTCTGATTCAATAAAAATTGAAACCGGCCAAAACTTTGATATTTACTTGAACTTGGAATTACCTTATCAAGATCAACTTGATCGCTTGTTTATTTTGCTCGGAAGTGAAGAGGTAAAAAATCAACTTAATCATATTAAATACTTTGATTTGCGCTTTGGGGAAAAGCTTTACTACCAATAATAAAAAGAGCTTGTAAATATTTATTTGGCTCTTTTTTATTTCCCCGCTCTATCAATATTTTACGACACTTAAAAATCGGTATAGTTGAAAAATGGGTGACAGAAGTTATTAGAAGGTTAGAAATAGGGATTAGGAAATAGTGGTTGGGAGTTGGGAGTATGGAATTAACATTAGAAAATATTCATTGTGATAAATTGATTTAAAATGTAGAAAATTTAATTTTTTAAAAAATTCGAGTTTATATTGATATTTAACCTAAATTAGGGAAATAAACAAGGCCCAAAATTGCGTTATTTGATATCAAGGGTATCTAGATATTCATAATATCCTTAAAATAAGGGGAAATAATGAGTTTCTGGTGCTCTATAACTACGTGTCGTAAAAGATATATTTGGCGACGCTTGAATTATGCTTAGCGCTGACTTCCCTATGGTAGAATAGGCTTTCCTGCAGGATTAATTTCATATAAAGCATTGATGTTTATTTTAATTGATTTCTATTCCTTAATACTTTTCATTATTTATTAAATTATAGTCATTATTGAAAAGTTTATTATATTTTTACCCTATTTTGGCTTTGTATACCGAAAAACAGCTTATTTAAGGCTGTTTTAGTTAATTTTTGGCTAATTTTAGAAGAAAATACGTAAAGTAAGGTCTTTTTGAATGATTTTAAGGTTTTTCTTGACTTGGCGATAAAACGCCGGATAATGCTGGCGAATAATATAATGGCCTTTGTAGCGTGATCGATATGGTGGTTTCTGAATATGAGCAATTTCATGGGCAATGGTTCGTAATAAGGAACTAATTTTTTTTGGCACACGTTTTTTGGCGGTATAAATATCCAGAGCAATGATTTTTTTACGAAAATTAATATAACCTAAAATGCGTTGGTTTTCGGTGCGACGATTGATTATTCGAAATTCATAATCAGACAAACCAAAAACATGTTTGACTGTATAATCAAATACTTTGGTTATATATTCGGGAAAGGAAATTTCCTTATTCATATCGATTAATGAATAATAAACGCCCCAGAACGTAAATTTGGGGCATTTAATGTTGATTTAATGTTTAGGGTAAATAGAGCAAAGGATCAACCGGAATGCCGTTAAGACGAACTTCAAAGTGTAAATGTGGCCCGGTGGTTAAATTGCCGGCACCCGGTGTGCGTGGTGTGCCACCGGTCAGGCCAATGACTTCCCCCTTGGAAACATATTCATCATTACGAACATAAATTTTGCTTACATGGCCGTAAACGGTTGATAATCCATCAGCATGAATCAAAGCAATATAACTGTAGCCCATGCCGGCGTCCCAAGCTTTCAAAACATATCCATCAGCCGCGGCACGAAGTGTTGTTCCTTGAGCGGCGCGAATATCAATCGCCGGATGTTCAAACAAATAACGAAATGGATATTCCGGATCATGAAATTCAGTGGTGATTTTATTTTGGGGTACCGGCCAAATAAGCGTACTGTCGGTCAGTTGCGGTTGGCCGTCCTTTTTCTTGTCCAAGGCGGCTCGCGCCTTTTTTTCCAATTCATAAATCAAAGCATTGGCGGTTTCTTGTTCTTGCTTGGCTTGATAAAAAAGATTATAAAATTTTTGTTCTGATTGCTTGGTGGTTACCAGTAAATTGTCTTTATAATCGATTTGATTATCCAGTTCAGCTTGTTGTAATTCCAAGTTATCGCGCAATTCCCTTAATTGGCTGGTTTTTTCTTCCAGAGCGACTTTGTTATTTTGCAGTTCTTGTTTTAAGTCTTTCAGCTCTTTTAGTGATTCGGCCAAAGTATCTGACAAAACTTTGGTGTTTTCGGCAAAAATGAAAAAATCGGAAATCGAATTGTTTAACACAAAAATTTCCAGAGCTGAGGTGTTGTTATTACGATGAATCAGGCTGAGTGTTTCGCCCAGTTCATTTTTTCTTTTTTCAATAACATCTTCTTGTTTAATAATGGAAAGTTCGGCGCGTCTGATTTCCAATTCGTTTTTTTTGATTTCTTGGTTGGTAGCATCCAACTCAAGCTCGGCGACCGCGATTTTGTTTTCTAAAATATCAATTTCATTTTTCAAACTCATGGCTTCTTCTTGTTTGAGACGGATGTTCTTTTGATAAACCGCTTGTTGACGCTGTAATTCTTCCATTTTCTGTTTGGCTGATTCTATTTGTTGTTGTAATTCATCATAGGTCTCCCCTTCTTGCGCGCGAGAAAAATCACCCGCAGAATTTAGGCCATAGATAAGAATAAAAATCAGCAAAATTTTTAGTATTTTGTTTATGTTTTTCATATACTTTTATTATAACACATTTTAATTTAAGAAAAAACAAAAAACAGCGATTAAGCTGATTTTTGTGAATAAATATAAGGTTTAAAGTAAATTGATAGCGTATTTAATTCTTGCCAAGGTTTTTTCTTTGCCCAAAACCGGTGCAATTTCAAATGGCCCGGGTGATTTGTCAGAGCCGGAAAGTGCCACACGCCATGGCCACATCACTTCCCCATTGGTTAAATTGTTTTTTTCAATAAATCCACTGACAGTTTTGTTTAAGTATTCAGTCGTAAAATCATTTTCCACAATGGTTGATAATAATTCCTGTAATTGGCCGAGAATTTGCTTGGCGGAGGGGGCATCTGATTTTTTCCAAGGTAAAATTTTGGCCTCGTATTCCGGTTGAGTAATAAATATGAATTTCAAGGCCTGAGAAATTTCCGTTATTTTCTTGATGCGATCCTTTTCCAGTTCGCAAGCTTGTCTGAGCCATGATAGTGTAATTTCCTCTTTGGTTTCCTTGTTATAAAGTTTATCTGACTTTTGAACAATTAAATTGTTCTCTATTAGGACAGGTAAGCATAATTGAGCAAATTGTTCTGATGATAAGTCGCGAATATACACACCATTTAGCCAATCCAGCTTATCGATGTCAAAAATTGCGCCTGATTTATGAATGTTATCTAGGGAAAATTGCTTAATCATTTCATCAATTGAGTAAACTTCTTGTTCAGTTCCCGAGTTCCAACCCAGTAAAGCAATAAAGTTAATTAATGCTTCTTTTATATAGCCGGCGCTGATAAAGTCCTTGACCGACACATCGCCGTCGCGTTTGCTCATTTTTTTCTTGTTTTTATTGAGAATTTGCGGTAAGTGGGCAAAGATTGGTGCATGCCAATCAAACGCTTCATATAATAGAATATGTTTTGGAGTGCTGGCAATCCACTCTTCACCACGCAAGACATGAGAAATTTTCATTAAATGATCGTCAACGACTACGGCAAAATGATAAGTGGGAAAACCATCAGATTTGATTAATACAAAATCATCCAGGTCATTGCTATTAACTTTGATCGTGCCACGAATCGCGTCATCAAATAGCACTTCCCTATTTTCCGGCATGCGGAAACGAATGACAAAAGGTTGTTTATTATTAAGTTTTTCCTGTATTTCTTCTTTGGTTAAATCTTGACAATGACCGTCATATTTAGGTGGAAGTTTTTGTTCCACTTGCTCAGCGCGTAATTTTTCCAGGCGATCTTTGTCACAAAAACAATAATAAGCCCGATTTTTGTCAATTAAGGTTTTGATGTGCTTTTGATAGATATCTAACCGCTCTGACTGAATATAGGGGCCAAACTCTCCTTTTTCAATAATTTTGTTATTTTCTACAAACGGACCTTCGTCATAATCCAATCCGGCCCAAGTAAGGGTTTGGAGCATATCTTCCATAGCACCCGGAACAAATCTGGTGCGATCCGTATCTTCTATCCGCACGACAAAAGTACCGTCATGGTGACGCGCAAATAAGTAGTTATATAAAATAGTTCGTAAATTGCCAATATGCATAAAGCCGGTTGGGCTGGGGGCAATACGTACGCGGATTTTCCCGGTAAATGAGGTCATATTTATAAAAATTAGCAGTTTATTATTATGCCAATTATTATAGCAGATTAAAAGAAATTTACAATCTGGTGATGATTGTTAGTGATTATTGTTGTGAAATAATAATAAAATATTTTGTCTAAAATTAGAACAAATTAAATAAAATTTGTCAGGGACTATTGACAAAATAATAATAGTGTGCTATAATGGCGTATTGATCATTAAAATATTTTTGGAAAGTTTAACGCGATTGGTCCAACTTTGGTTGTAGATATATTTTATATCACTAACCAAAGTTGGGCCAAAAGTGGTCTAACGGGCAGTGCTAGTCTGTAAAGGTTTTTTGGAGGTGTTGAAATGGCGAAGATCACGAAGGTTCCCGAAGAGCGCAAGGCGATGACCGTGGCCCAGTTCGTCGAGAAGTACGGCGCCAAGCCGGACAACTTCTCACTGATCACGGTGCAGTGTGCAGAGGGCGAGGGCGTCAAGGACGTCCCCCTCATCGATGCCGAGGTCTTGGTCACGGACTTCGACGGCCTGGTCACGAAAGATGGCCAGGAGCGGGCGGTGTTCGTGACCCACGCGATGGCGCGGGGAATTCGGGTGAAGGCCAAGGGGAACAAGGACATCAAAACCTTGAGCCCCGAGTTCGTCCTGAACCGCGTGGCGTGGGCGGAGGAGATCCGCGGAGCGGTTGCCCCGCTGGTCGAGACCGCGACTGAGATCGGCTTGTCGGAAGACGAGCTGGTGGCGGGACCGGTCGGCCAGCTGGCCGACAAGGTTCACGCGGGCCTTGACCTCATCTCAGGGTGGTTCGAAATGGCCACCCCCGAGTTCGAGGCCGCCCACGCCGCCCATCAGGCGGTGTGGGGCCAGATCCGGGAAGCGCAGGAGGCGTCGAAGGACGCCTTCCAGCGTGGTCAGGACTGGCAGGACCAGCTGGAGAAGCTGTCCTCCTACGCGGTCTACCAGACCGCGATGGAGCAGTTCCTGGCCCAGGTCGGCGCGCGCCTCAACGGACCGGTGAAGGGAAACGATGAGCCCTTCATCAAGACCAAGGGCGGAGAACCCTGCGTCGTCACGATCAAGAGGCGGGAGACCGTCTACCTGATCATGCCGCGGGTCCACGCCGTGGTGCTGGCGGAACTGATGTTCCCCCAGTACCGCGACTGGGTCGCGTTCAAGAAGCGTGACAACCCGCGGTTCGAGGACAGGGCCGAGAAGCTGGGGGACTTCACGGACATGATCGTGAAGCCTCTGATGCGCACGCGGACCTACGTCCAGCGCAAGCTGGACAAGGATCGCGAAGCGGCCTCCTACTCCGAGCGCGGGTTCAAGAATCCGGCGCTGGCGGGGGTCTTCTCCATGGAAGACGGGGTCCTGGTGGTCACGGACAAGAAGGACCGTCGGGATCGCCGTGGCTTCCGGGGCAAGAAGGACCGCCGGCGCGACGGGTGGGGCGCGCGCGACTGAACGTCGTGCGCTGATCACTGGGAAAGCTGACGCAACGTCAAGCACCCAGTGATGACAACCTCATCCACTTCCAAAAAATTTCCAACGAAAAGCAGTCTCAACGGGGCTGCTTTTTCACTTTAAAAAAATTGTAGTTGTGTTAGGCTGAAGCCCATCGATTTGTCAGGCTGAGCCTGTCGAAGCCCAACTAAACAATACATACTTCAACCCTTTTCGACCCGCTTCGCCCACGAAACGAGGCGAGCACCCTTCGACACCCTTCGACAAGCTCAGGGTGACAATGTACAAAAAGGTTACTCAGGGTGACAATGTACAAAAAGGCTACTCAGGGTGACAACTCTAATTATGATTGACGGACGGAATAATAAATTGTATGCTGATAATAATGATTACCATAATTCCCCCACTACCGGCGAACATGGAGGTAATCATGGCTATGACGTTTTTACAATCCGGACGGTTTCTGGAAGTGGGAAAAAACTTTTGGCGGTTACTCTTGGCACAGAAAATGGCAATCATTGAAACGCAAGACTTTGAAATCGGAGTTATGCGTAGTGCTGATGGTAAGAGAACCGTTCTTGTAAATCCGCGCCACCCTGACAGTTTCCGAGATTTTCAAATTGAAAAAGTGTTGGAGCAATTAAACGATGTTCCTGCCAGGCAATATTTTCAGGTGGAAACCACGCCCTTTCCGGTATTGCAACTTTTTGCCACCAAAGCGGTATATGGAATCCATGTGAAATTGGAACACAAGAATTTCTTTTTCCTTATTCCCCTGTCAGCGCGACGGGTTGAAGATTGTGATTCCAAGATCATGTTCTTTGAAGACGAGAATTGCCAACCTGATGAAGTGAAACTTCCGGCTGATACGGATAGTCATCAGACCGTTTATCGTTTTGAGGCCGGCGGTATGGTGCGCTGGTGTGTGGCTTTCTTGAAGGCTGAGGCTAATATTTTCCCTTTGTCGGACAAGCTCTGGGTCATGGAACAACATGGCGTCTTGCAACGCATTAACGCGATTTACGCGTAAATAAAAACTCTCCAATGCGAGAGATTTTTTATTTTAATTAAATAAATGGCAATATTTTGTACAATGACTCCAAGCGTTTGGGAAAAATATATTTCTCCAATTCCGTTTTAGCAACCCATTTTGTTTGCGAAACTTCATAACTACCAGGAAATTCCATTTTATCGCCAAGGTATTCCAAAAGAAAAAATTGTTGTTCTTGGCCTTTGTAGCCGTTTAATAAATTATGCCAATCTTGATAAGTATATTTGTAATCAATGGGAATTTTTTTAATAATTCGTAAATCATTTTCATTTATTCCCACTTCTTCGGCCACTTCGCGGATAACCGCTTGCTCGGGCTTTTCTCCATGATCAATCCCGCCTTGTGGAAATTGCCAATGTTCACCGCCAAAGCGTGGATTGTTTTGAATTAAATATAAATCATTTTTTTTAATAATTCCCATAACATTGGGACGATACTCATTTCTCATGCGGTTTTTCCAGTGTAAACAAGCTAAAGGAAATTTGATTACCGCGGAAAAAATTCGGTTGATTCGACGCGGTTGTTTAATCAAACGAAAAAGCCATTCTAATCCCAGTGCGCGGAAAATTTTCGGGGCACGAATTTGTTTGCTCGTAAAAAAATCAAATGATCCGCCCACCGCTAAACCGATCTGGGCCTTTATTTCATATTGCGATTTTAAATCACAAAGTAATTTTTCTTGAATTGGTGCACCAAGGGTACAAAAAACCAGGTCAGGTTCATAGTTATTAATTTGCTCGGCAATAATTTTTAAATCAAAATTATTTTTTAAGACTTCGATTCCTGCTATTTGTAATTGTGGGAATTTTTTTTGTAAACTTTCCTTGATTAAATTAAGTGAAGACAAACCATCAGCGCGATTGATTATAAAAATTTTGCTGGATGAATATTTGGTTAAAATTTGAGCGGTGAGATCAGCGCCGGTCAAACGATGTTCTAGTTTCTGATTTAAAATTCGAGCACCGATTTTCAAACCAAAGCCATCGGGAATTCGCAAGTCGGCGTTGTTTACCGTATCGCGGTAAATAGAATCTTGGCTGGCCAGTAGACAAATTTCCGGATTGGGAGTGAAGATCAAGGAAAAAGAATTATTGCTACGAAACTTTTCAATTTGCGCCAAAATTTCAATGGCCGATTGGTCATTGATTTTAATTCCTAGAATAATTTTATTATTTGCATCAAACATAAAGTAACTGATAATTTGTTTGTATTATAGCAAAATTATCCGTATAATGAAATTAAGGGGTTTAACACGGAGGAATTTTTAATTTTTTCTGATTTGATTTTCTTGATATAAAGGGGAATTTAATTCTGGCGGGGAGGTGAAAAATGCGCCCGGAATCCAACCCCTGTTTGGCATGTGCAAAGTTCCGACAGTGCCATCATGCGCAACGTGGGTATTTGTGCCTGGACTTTCGGCTGATCATCACGAGCGAGGAGCACTATGCCAATGAGCAATCGGCTCGACGCAAGGCTCCCTTGCGTCATTCACCGGCTTCAGCTTGTCGGTCGCGCTATCTCCAACGAGATACGCGTCGACTGGCCTGATTTACCAATAGGCCGCCACACACCTGTGGACGGCCTATGCATTTTTAAATTTTGACAGCGCAAAATAAAAATGATACATTATTAGCAGTCATTAAACAAGAGTGCTAAATTATTAAATAAATAAAAAATATGGATTTGAATAAATTTACGACCAAATCACAGCAAGCGATCCAAGAGGCGCAAGCCTTGGCTTTTGAATATCAACACGCCCAACTCGATGTAGCGCATTTGCTTTATTCTTTGGTGAATCAAGATGATAGCATTGTGATTACGATTTTGAAAAAAATGGATGTGAATATCAGTGCCGTGGCCGGTGAATTAAATTCATTGTTAAAGCAATTACCACGCGGTCCTTTGGCTGACCAACCCGGACAAATGTTTGTTAGTCCGGAAATGAATTTTGTGATGATTAATTCCGGAAAAATCGCCAAGAAAATGGGCGATGAGTTTATCAGTACCGAACATTTATTTTTATCAATTTTAAGTGTTGATTCCCCCATTCGTCGTTTTTTGGATTTTTATCAGATTTCTCCCACGAAAGTTTTGGAAATTTTGAAGGAAGTGCGAGGCAGTCAAAAAGTTGATTCCGCTGAACCGGAAGCCAAGTATCAAGCGCTCGAAAAATATTCTTTGAATTTAACACAAATGGCGCGCGAAGAAAAATTGGATCCGGTAATTGGTCGTGATGATGAAATACGGCGTTTGTTGCAAGTTTTATCACGACGCACAAAAAACAATCCGGTATTAATTGGTGAGCCGGGCGTGGGAAAGACCGCAGTGGTGGAAGGTTTGGCGCAACGCATAGTGTCAGGTGATGTGCCGGAAAATTTAAAGGAAAAAGAAGTTTTGTCTATTGATTTGGCATCGATGATTGCCGGAGCAAAGTTTCGCGGTGAATTTGAAGATCGGTTAAAAGCGGTATTAAAGGAAATAAAACAAGCCAAAGACAAGTATATTATTTTTATTGATGAATTGCATACCATTGTGGGAGCAGGCGCCACGGAGGGCGCCATGGATGCGTCAAATATGCTTAAACCGGCCCTAGCGCGCGGTGAATTGCATTGTGTCGGTGCCACTACTTTGAAAGAATATCAAAAGCATATAGAAAAAGACCAAGCATTGGAACGTCGTTTCCAACCGGTTTATGTAGAAGAACCGGATGTGGATGATACGATTGCTATTTTGCGTGGGATTAAGGAAAAATATGAAATTCATCATGGGGTGCGGATTACCGATGATGCGATTGTGGCGGCCGCAAAACTGTCATCACGATATATTACCGATCGATTTTTGCCGGATAAGGCCATTGATTTGATTGATGAAGCCACTTCGGCATTACGCATTGAATTAAACAGTATGCCCGATGAATTGGATCAATCAAAGCGCAAATTGATGAAATTGGAAATTGAAAAAAAGGCACTGGAAAAAGAAAAAACCGATTCGGCTCGTAAACGCTTGAATGCTTTGAAAAAAGAAATTTCCGAAATCAAGGAAAAATCCAATCAATTGGAATTGCATTGGAAAAATGAAAAAGAAATTATCGGTCAAATGCAAGAAGCACAAAAGCAGATTGATAAATTAAAACAAGAATCAGACATTTTGGAACGAAAATCAGAATATGACAAAGTGGCGGAAATTCGATATGGAAAAATTCCTGATTTGGAAAAGCAAATCAAAGTCAGTCGGGAAAAATTAAAAAAATTACAAACCGGACCCGGTGGTCGTCAAATTTTGAAAGAAGAAGTGGATGATGAAGATATTGCTTCAGTGGTGGCTAAGTGGACCGGTGTGCCGGTCGCCAAAATGTTGCAAAGTGATTTGGAAAAATTGGCGCATTTGGAAAAAGAATTGCAAAATCGAGTTATTGGACAAAAAGAAGCAATCAAGGCGGTCGCCAATGCTTTGCGTCGTTCACGTGCCGGCTTGGCCGAGGAAAATCGACCGATTGGTTCATTTATTTTTATGGGCCCAACCGGTGTCGGTAAAACCGAATTAGCCAAGGCGTTGGCGGAGTTTATGTTTAATGATGAAAACGCCATGGTGCGCGTGGATATGAGTGAGTATATGGAAAAGCATGCGGTTTCCAAATTTGTTGGCTCCCCTCCCGGATATGTTGGTTATGAAGAAGGTGGTCAATTGGCTGAGCAAATTCGCAAAAGACCTTATAGTGTAGTGTTGTTCGATGAAATTGAAAAAGCGCATCCTGATGTTTTTAATGTTTTGCTTCAAATTTTAGATGATGGTCGATTGACTGATGCCAAGGGGCGCAAGGTAAATTTCAAAAATGCCATTATTATTATGACTTCCAATATTGGTTCGGATATTATTTTGCGTGCCGCTAATTCCGGTACTCTCGGATTTTCATCAGGTGATGTGGAAGAAGGAAAAAAAGAAACGCGCGATGATATAATGAAAGCCTTACAAGATAGATTCAAACCGGAATTTATTAATCGCGTGGATGATATAATCATGTTTGATACATTGACTCGAGATGATATCAGACAAATTGTTGATTTACAGTTGGCGCGAGTTAATGGACGATTAAAAGAACAGGAAATTGAAGCGGAATTTACCGATAAGTTAAAAGTTTACTTGGCGCAAATCGGTTATGATCCGGCATTTGGTGCTCGTCCGCTCAAGCGTTTGATTCAAAACAAAATTTTGGATGAACTCGCCATGCAAATCATTGAAAATAAAATCAATAAAAAAGTGAAAATTGATTATCAAAAAAATAAAATTGTTTTTAGTTCAAAATAATTTAAAATAAAAAAACGCTGGTCCTCGGCGTTTTTTGCTTGACAAAAGTAAGGATTTTTATTAGGATAGTAAGTCCTTAAACATGAGAGGAATAAATGACTCCGATTGCTAAGATCGTTGAAAATTTGGAAACAGAGGAATCATTACCTGTGCAAAATAGGTTTTCTAGATCAGTTTTAACTAATCATCGTAATGATCCGCCAGAATTTAATGAATTTTTGAGATGGTCATTTATGTTTTTTGTTGCCTTGATAATGTATTTGCTTGTTGTATTATTGTTTTTACCGGAAATTTTTAAGTTGAATTGGAAAATTGTTGGCTTATTGGGTGGTTTCGGAATTTTAACCGGATTTATTGGTGTGTGGCTTCACAATCGTCATTCTTCGTCAGAGGAAAACCAGGTAGTAAATGAAATTGATGAACCCGCTATTACTGCTTTGGATGATTTGCAAGAAGAAATTGATTCCTTCAATGGAGTGGTTGATAAATTTAATGCCAAAGTTGAAGAATTTGCTTCAAAACCTGATTATAATTTGGAGGAAATGTATGAGCGTTGTCAGGGTTTTTTGGAGTTTCGCCGAGAATATTTAATGATTACAATCTCTATTTTTCTCAGAAAAGATTACAAGGAAGTATTGGCTCGTTTAGAGGCATATCATGATTTTGTTGATTATTTTCAAGAGATGTTCTAATTTTTAACAGCGATCACAGTCGCTGTTTTTCATTTGACAAAAGGTATTATTTTTGGTAAGTTTATATGTTCCCAAAACTACGGGGAGGAACAATGTTATTTGAAAAAATTGATTTATTGTCAGCTGTGGCTGAAAATGAAGTGAAAAAAGTGAAGAAAATCATGAGAAATATCAATGATTCTTGGATGATTGATCAAGCAACGCGAGGCATGGTAATAACTGTTAGTATTTTGTTATTTATGCTTGGTTTACATGTCTTTTTTAGCTTGCTTGATTTAAATAAAGGGCCTCGCAGTATTGATTTTGTTTCAATGTATTTGGGAGGGATTATTATTAGTGGCGGTTTTATGATTTTAAGGCAAGTGTTTCTTTTGCGAAGAAATGTTTGGAAAAAGAAACTGACTAATCGATTGTTTGCCTTGCATTGCTTGATGTGGGCAGTGGAAGAATACAATCATTTGGCGGAAAATGTTTGGATTACTATGCAAGAAAACAAGCAAATTGAACAAAGAGTTAATCAGAGATTAAGATATCCGGCACCTGATTTTGAACCT
Source organism: uncultured Gammaproteobacteria bacterium (assembly GCA_964413735.1). Taxonomy (GTDB): domain Bacteria; phylum Patescibacteriota; class Patescibacteriia; order UBA11705; family UBA11705; genus CAYPSS01. The sequence continues at coordinate 76,544 of CAYPSS010000002.1, read as the reverse complement.
CATGAAAAGAAAATGGTTGAAAGAATGAAAAAGAGATATCAATTGTTGTCTGAGGCTTTGGCCAGCTTTGAAAAACAAGATTATTTCAATGTTCAATCAGCACTTCATCAATATAAACATATAGCTTAATGAAAATTAACAGCGAGAACCTCGCTGTTTTTTGTTTGACAAAATAGGTTTTGTGTGATAATTTTTCTGTGGGCGGAAATCGGCGGAGGCAAAAATGCAAGTTCGCTACCAAGCTTTGAAAATCAATTTTCCCGGTTTGACGGAAGCTGATTATGAGCGAGAGATAAAAGCTGATCGAATAATTAATTCCGGGAATTTTAATTTTAAGCTTACTTTGATCTTTTCCATTGCTTTCATTTTGTTGCATCTTTATTTCTATACATTTATCGGTAAATGGGAAGTTTTCCTGTTTGGTGCATTGTGTCTATCAGTTTTGTTTGGGTGGCAAATTAGAGAAAAAAGGAAAATTCGTCGGACATTGAAATCTCTAAATCCTCGTCATCGTGTTATTTTGGCTTTGTTTCCCCTATTGCAAGACTTTAATAATGATATTGATGTGGTGATTGAAATAAAGTCTGATGATGAGTTGGCACGAAAAATGCTCGATGTGGCGCAACAATGGTTGCAAATTCGACGTGAGAAAATCTTTGAGCTTTATGGCTGGTATGAACTGGGTGGCCGTGATGAAGATATTTTAAATGGGGTTAAAACTTACGATGATATTGTGGGTTTGATTTCTTGGCCATTGTAATAATAACAGCGAAAAATATCGCTGTTTTTTGTATTGACAAAAGGCTTCGGATATGGTAATTTTTATTTGGTTTTAAGGAGGCTCAAAATGAGCGGTCCGATAAAATTCAGTTCTTTACCAACCATTTTATCTAATGATAATTTTAATCAGCTTAATCAAAAAGCGGTTGGTACCGGATATAAAACGATCGTTTGGGGTGCAATTGCCGTTGTATTGACGTGTACACTTGGAGTGTTGCTTATCAGTTTGATTTTGGCGCGAATTACCGCTTCGGAAAGTTTTGATTTGGGTGATATTTTGATGATAACTTTTTTCTCGATTGTAATTATTGGTGGTTGGATCAAGGTTGGGGTTTTACACCGCAAGCATAAAAAAAATCAACGTTCCTTGACTTTGGATCAACAAGTGATCCGAGTTTATGATCCGGAAGTTGTTCGATTTAATCGGGCGATTGCTAAAATGCTTTCTTGGGACAAGTTGGACAATGAAAATTTGGTTTTAGTTCATGCGCAGTATAAGTTGTACGAGGGGTGGCGAAATATTTTGCTTAGTGCTCGTCAAGATTATGATCAGGGGAAATATGATCGAGTTTTGGCGAAAGTTAAACTTTGTCAAACGGTTATTCCGAAAATTTGAAAATATACGACTTAATGAAGTCGTTTTTTATTGACTAAAAGATTCATTCATGTTAAAAATTGTATGGTTCAGATTGAGGAGCCATTAATGAGCGAACCTGCTGTTTTACAACCATTAGAAAAATTGGTATCTGATTTTGACTATCATCAAGTTAATCTCAAGGTTAATTGCCATCGAACGGAACTTAAAATTTCAATGACCTTGGCCATTATTATAACGATTGCGATAGGATTGATTGTGGTCGGTGCCTTGATGGTGAATAATCAGGATTTGATTGTTCAAAGAAATGCGGTTTTTACTATTTATAGCTTTGTGATTTTAGGTTGTTGGGGCTGGGTGATTTATTCTTTTGTCCAATTTCGTAAAAAAGAAAAACTAATCACCCCGCAAGATCGAGCTTTGGTAAAGTTGCAGAGAGAAATTTCGCGTTATAATTGGGCGATTCAGATAAGTATGGAAAACAACAAAAGTGAAGATGTTCATTTGCAAGTTTTGCAGTCACGAGAGTTATTCTTAAAAGCATGGGCAAATCTGCTAATGTCAGCGGTTGAGAATTTTAGAAATAATGATTTTGAAAAGGTTTTGGCTTATGTTCATTTGTGTCGTCTTTGTTTCAAGTATTCCAATTGAATTGTTTAACGACCCAATGTGGTCGTTTTTTTATAAGTAACATTTGACATAACTAGGATAATCTGATAATTTGTTTTTGTCCGAGGAGGAACTGAAGATGAGTGGACGTGTTGTTTTACAACCAATAACCTTGCCTATGCCAATTGAAGAGTATGAGAGAATGAGAAGTTTATTTCATTCAAAATCATTTATGAATACATTAATGGGGACTGTTATTATTGGGGGTATTACGCTTGGGACAATTCTTTTTTTTTTCAGTTTTATTCATGCCATTAAACATTTTCCCGATGTTAATTATTGGCACTGGATTGTTTCCGGTGGCTTGACGTTTTTGTTTTTTGGTCTAGGGATTGCTCGTTTTGTTAAAAACAAGAAAGAATTTCAGCAATTACCAGAAAAAATGAGAATTATTTTTGCTTTGCAAACTGAAAGCATGCGATACAATGAAGTTATTGCTTCTAATGATCTTTTTCTTTCTCCGGTTTGTGGTGATGAAGGCTTGGTGGTTGATCGAACTCGGGAAGCTTTGATTTCTGCATGGGGGAAGCTGCTTTTGAGTGCAATTTACGATTGTCATAATGATTGTTTGAAATTAGCCAAAAGGAAATTGTCTGTTTCTCAGTCTCTGGTTTTCAATTTTGTAAAGTGATTTTAACGACCCAAATCGGTCGTTTTTTTATTTTATTTTTTCAAAAAATCTGCTATAATTGAATAAATATATGAAAAAACAAAAAATATTGTTAATTTTGGCTGTTTTTGCATTAATTTTTGGGTTATATCCCCAATCTCCGGTTTTAAGTATGGAATATAATCAAAATTTGGTGCTTTCCGATTGGGAAATGACAGATTATAGCTCTATGAGTTTAACGGAAATTCAAAAGTTTTTGGAGTCAAAAAATTCTTTTTTAAGTAATTTTGTAACGACCGATGATCAGGGAAATAAATTAACGGCCGCGCAAGTAATTTTTCAATCAGCTCGTAATTATCAAATCAACCCCAAGGTCATTTTGGTTAAGTTGCAAAAAGAACAAAGTTTAATTGAAAATAACTCTCCAACAACAAAACAATTGGATTGGGCTATGGGTTATGCGATATGCGACAGCTGTTCCATGGATGATCCGGTATTACAAAAATTCAGAGGATTTTTTCATCAAGTTGATCAAGCCACTCAAAGATTACGTTGGTATTTGGACAATCCTCAGGCCTTTAAGCAAGCCGGTGTGCCATATTTGATTAATGGCCAAATAGTAATTCCGGCCAATCAAGCCACGGCCGCTCTTTATACTTATACGCCACATATTCATGGTAATTATTTGTTTTGGAAAATTTGGAATAAATGGTTTTTGCAATTTTATCCGGATGGTTCCTTACTTCGTTCTTTAGAAACCGGGAAAATTTATTTGATCAAGTTTGGCGAAAAGCGACCATTTGCCAATATGTCCGCTTTGATTTCTCGTTATGATCCCGGTCGTGTTCTGACAGTTACGGAAAAGGAATTGGATAAATATGAAACCGGGTCAATTATTCAATTTGCCAACTATTCTTTGCTTCGTGAACCAAGTGGAAAAATTTATTTATTGGTTGATGATCAATTGAAACATATTGATAGCTATGAAACTTTTCGATATTTGGGATTTAATCCTCAAGAAGTGACTGAGGTTAATGAAACGGATTTGATTGATTATGAAACAGGTGAAGCCATAACATTGAAAAGCGCTTATCCGCGTGGCGCTTTATTGCAAAACAATTTAACCGGTGGGGTTTATTTTGTTCAAAACGGTGTTAAACATGCTTTGATTGCCAGAGAAATTATGCAAATCAATTATCCCAAATATCCGATTCGATCGGTTAGTCCCGATGAGTTGGATGTTTATGAAGATGGTCCAAGTATTAAGTTTCGTGAAGGTGAATTATTGAAATCCGTGGCCTCACCCAAGGTTTATTTGATTTCGGAAGGGAAAAAATGTTTGATTGCCGATGAAAAAGTTTTCTTGTCTTTGGGATTCAAATGGAACGACATAAAAGCGGTTTCAGAACAAGCTTTATCCAATTTACCCGAAGGACAAATAATTGATTTAAGTTTTAAACAATAATATATGTTGGTTTTTTCCGCCATAGTTCCCCATCCGCCAATTGCTATTCCCGGCGTGGGAAAAGAAAATCAAAAAAAATTACACAAAACTTTGAAGGCTTTGGAAATTTTAGCGCGTGATTTTGAATTGGCCAAGCCGGATTTAGTAATTGTGATTTCTCCGCACGGTGATATTTATCCCGATGCTTTTACCATAAATACTTTGCCGGAATATGAAGCGAACTTCCATCAATTTGGTGATTTTGAAACCCAATTGAATTTTTCCGGCGATATTTCTTTTATTAATCGTTTCAAAGAACAGGTGGAAAGTCGTTTGGCGGTAAATCTAAAATCCAATGAATTAGTTGATCATGGTATTTCCATTCCTTTGTATTTCTTGAGTCGTAATTATTCTGATTTCAAAATTGTGCCTATCACTTATTCTTTCTTAAGTTATGAAAAGCATTTGCAGTTTGGCGAGGAATTAAAGGAAGCAATTGTTAACAGTGATAAACGAATTGCGGTGATTGCGTCGGGTGATTTGTCTCATCGATTGTCACTAAAAGCGCCGGGCGGGTTCTCGCCTCAAGCCAAGGATTTTGACAAAAAACTGGTACAAATTTTGAAAAAACAACAAGTGGAAGGTTTATTGAATATGGATTCACAAATGGTAAAAGATGCCGGTGAATGCGGGTTGCGATCTTTCATTATCATGACGGGAATTATGAAGGATTATAATTATGATTTTCAAGTTCTTAGCTATGAAGCGCCGTTTGGAGTGGGCTATTTAACGGCTGAATATAAATTAGCGTAAAATTATGAAAAAGGCAGTAATTTTTGATTTAAATGGTGTATTTTTAATATCTGAGCCACTCAGTCGGCGTTTTGAAAAAAAGTATGGCGTGCCGGAAAAAGTTTTTTGGTCGATTTTCAAAGAAATTTTATCAAAAGTTCGACAGCCCGAGGCATTGAGCACTTATGAATTATTATGGCCGTATTTGAATCAATGGCAAGTGGAGTTGTCGGCAAAAGAGTTCTATGATTTTTGGTTCGCCGGTGAAGCGCTTGATGAGAAAATGATCCAAATGGTGAAAAAATTAAAAGCTTCCGATTGGAAAGTTTTTATTTTGTCCAATAATTTGAAAGAGCGCTCCATCTATTATCGCCAAACTATGCCCGAGTTGCAATTGTTTGATAAAATATATTTTTCATGGGAAACCGGTTTTATTAAGCCTGATAAACGCTGTCTTGAATTGATTTTTAAGGAAAATGATTTACTTCCATCTCAATGTTATTATTTTGATGATTCATCCAATAATGTGCAGGTGGCAAAGGATTTGGGTGTAAACGCTTTTGTTTTTGAGTCAGTTGGGCAGGTGGAGACAATTTTATTGGATGTAAAAAATAAAAATTAAAAAATTCAATTCATGAAGAAGATCGCTAAAATCATTCCCTATCACAAAATGCCCCGTGGGATTGATTTTTTTGATTATGAAATTCCGGAGAATTTGCTTAAAAAAATTAATGTTGGTTCACAAGTTTTGATTCCCCTGAAAAATAAGATTGGCCAAGGATTGGTGTTTGAATTAACGAATCAATCGGATTTTGAAAATTTAAAACAAATCATATCCCTGGATGATCAATTGCCAAAAATCAGTGTTAAACAAATGGAGTTTATTAAGTGGTTTTCGAGGTATTATTTTTATTCTTTGCCATCAACTATAAAATTATTTTTGCCGGAACAAATAAAGCGCAAAGCACAAATTAAGAAAAATTCTCAGCTGTTTACCTGGAATAACAAAAAAATCAAAGTGAAAGATCCTATTATTAAAATCGCCAAACAAATTAATAATTCAAAATCAAAGAAGTTTTTGGCGCTGGATTATGATTATGAAAACAAAATTATTCTTTATCAAGCATTGATGGAAAATTGTATAAAATCAGATAAACAAATTTTAATTGTTGTTCCCACGATTGAAAAAATCAATGCGCTGGTCGCTCATTTGCCAATTAAGTGGAAAAATCAAACCATTGTACTCACTAAAGAAGTAACAAGCTCAAAGTCCGGGTACATGGAAATTTGGACGAAGATTAAGGAAAATAAAACTAAAATAATTATTGGAACGCGAAATGCCATTTATTATCCTCTTGATAATTTGGCTTGGATCATTGTGGATGATATACAATCACCTGATTTGAAAAGTTGGGATCAAAATCCAAGATTCCATGCCATTGATTGTGTGAGAAAAATTCAAGAAATTACCGATTGTCGAATTTTATTAACCGGTTATGCGCCGGCCATTGAAGATTTTTATTTGGCGCGTGAACAAAAATATCAGTTGATTACTTTGGGAAATAAAAAAGTGGGAAAACAAGTGAAAATTTTGAATTTGCGCGATGCGCGTCAAGATCAATTTACTTATTTATCCTGGCCATTACTGGAAAATATCAGAGAGAGATTAATGAAAAAAAAATCAATTGCATTGATAGTTAATAAAAAAGGATTTGCTTCACGTTTACAGTGTCTTGACTGTCAATATACGGAACAATGTCCACAATGCGGTTTGTCTTTGGTAGTAAGTGGGGGAAAATTAAAATGTTTTCATTGTCAAACAGAAAAAAATATTTTACTTACTTGTCCGAATTGCCGTGGTGCAAATCTTAAGCCGTTGGGAGTGGGGCAAGAACAAATTATTGAAATTTTGAAAAAAGAATTCCCTGATCATAAAATCTCCGATGATAGTAACAATCAAGCGGATATTTATGTGTTGGTGGGTCAAATCCCGGAACAATTGTGGTCAAAAATAAATTATGCGGGAATAGTTTATGCTGATAGTTTAATATATTTACCTGATCCATATTCCAATGAAAAGTTGTACCAAAATTTAAATGCTTATATTTATCAGGCGTTAAAATATCGGGTTTATTTGGAAATTCAAACCGCTTTTCCGGAAAATATTGCCCTTCAAAGTTTATTACTACCCTATCAGGATTTTTTTACGAGCGAGTTGAAAACGCGACAAATTTTTAATTATCCGCCCTTTTGTGAAATGGTGGTTTTATTTAATGAAACGCGTGATCAGCACCATGGTATACATGATGCCAATAACTTGTATCAGCGTTTGTTGCCACTTTGTCGTGAATTTGCGGTGGAAATATCAATGCCGAACAGTTATTATCGTCAGCATGTCAGAGGTAAATATCGGCAGATCATACTTTTGAAGTTTAATCGTGAAAATCCTGAAATTCAAGCGAAAATTTTGCACTTAGTCCCGCAAACATGGACTATTGACAAAAGACCACAAATTGTTATATAATATAAACATTAATTTTCAATTATGGAGCTGAAAACCATTAAAATTCCCAATAAAATATTGCGTCAAAAAGCGCAAGTTTTGGATTTGGCGGAAGTGGGAAAACCGGAATTTCAGGAGTTTTTAGATAAATTTATCATAACCATGAAAATTGAAGATGGTATTGGTTTGGCCGCTCCGCAAGTGGGTATCGGTCAAAGATTTTTTGCGGTGGCGATGGAGAACGGCGCTCAAATTTTCATTAATCCTAAAATTTTGTTTCGATCATGGTTAAAAGAAATTGATGAAGAAGGTTGTTTGTCAGTGCCGGAAGTTTTTGGTTTGGTCAAGCGACCGAAAACCATAATTGTTCAAGCTTTTGATCGGCAAGGAAAAAAATTCACCATGAAGGCCAAAGGATTGGCGGCTCGGGTTATTCAGCATGAATATGATCATTTAAATGGAGTTTTGTTTATTGATAAGGTGAAAAAAATCACTCAAGGTCAGGAAAAGTTGACTATGATGTTAAATGAAAAATAAACTATGTTAAAAGAAAATTTTTCCATTGTATTTATGGGGACCGGTAACTTCGCGGTTCCGATTTTAGAACAATTGGTAAAAAAATATAAAGTTGACTTGGTGGTTTGTGCGCCGGACAAACCGATTGGTCGTAAAAAAACAATTACCGCTCCACCGATAAAAGAATTTGCTCTGAAAAATGGTTTGCGAATCGCGCAACCGGAAAAGATAAAAAATAATGTTGATTTTAACAATTTATTAAAAAAAATAAACCCAACGGTTATTGTGGTGGCGTCTTATGGAAAAATTTTGCCACTGGAAATTTTGTCCTTACCCTCTTTGGGGTGTCTGAATTTGCATGGATCGATTTTACCCGAATATCGTGGTCCATCGCCAATTCAAACCGCCTTGTTGAACGGAGAAACTCAAACCGGAGTGACTTTGATGCAAATGGATCAAGGCATGGATACCGGTGATATGTTGGCGGTGGCTAAGGTTGATATTTCGCAAACAGACGATTATCTTTCATTGAGTGAAAAATTAGCTCGGGTGGCGGCTCAATTATTGCTTGATAACTTGGATAAATATATCCAAGGTGAATTAAAACCAATTACACAAAACAACAAGTTGGCTACTTATACCCAGAAGATTGATTCAACCATGAGTAAAGTTGATTGGACTGATTTAGCGAAAAATATTGTTAATAAGGTGCGGGCCATTGGCTCCTCGGAAGGTGTTTATTGCTTGTATGATGGGAAAAAATTATATTTGGAAAAAGTTTTGATGTCAGAAGATTTCTCACAAAAAAATAAATTATCAGTTGGGCAAGTATTTGAATTTTTCAATCAAGATAATATCAAGCAAATCGCCGTGAAATGCGGGCAAGGGGTATTAATTTTGCAACAAGTTAAAATGGAAGGCAAAAAATCAATGGCGATAAAAGATTTTCTTAATGGACAACGAAATTTTCTCGGGGCGATTTTAAGATAATATCAAAAAAGACACTTTTTAGCAGGCGTCTTTTTTGTTTGGGAAAAGCTTGTTATTAATAAGGCAAGAGAAATTTTTTCTTGTTGGTGCTGAGATTGATGAAGGAATCTGCTTTTTCGATCAGTTTGGCACTGGCGGATTCGGCAAAAGTGACGATTTCCACGCGACAACCGGTAGTGCCTTGCAAATATTCCATTAGGGGTATAAAGTCGCCGTCGCCGGACATTAGAATAATGACATCTAAATTTTTGGATAATTTAATGGCATCAACCGCAATACCCACATCCCAGTCCCCTTTTTTACTGTTGTCGGGAAAAATTTGCAAGTCTTTGGTTTTTACTTCAATCCCCCCCTTGTTTAAGGCTTCAAAAAAGTTTTTTTCCAAGTTCTCAATTGTTTTAATTCCATAAGCTATGGCGCGAATCAGTTTGCGATCGCCAACCGCTTCTTTGACCGCTGAATTAAAGTTGACCTTTTTTTTGTACAAAATTCGCGCACTGTAATACAAATTTTGAATATCAATCAGCACGCCAACGCGTTGTTCAGGATTGATTTTTTGGGTGACCGGCATAGTTTTTCAAAGTTAGTTGGTTAAAATAAATTATAAAAATAATGACAAATATCAAATATCCGATGCCCAATGGATGATTGAGATACGGACTGAAAATATTGGTGGCTAAGAGGGTGATTAATCCTGCGAGTATGCCAATGATCCAAGCGCGATGTTCACTAATTAAATCAGGTGAAATAATAACTATATTTTTAATTATCTGATAAATTAGCAACGAATAAATAAATAATCCCAGTAGTCCGATTTTCAGTAATATGTCCAAATAGCCCCACTCAAAAGCATATGTTTGGTAAAATCCATCAGGGTTGGTTGCTAAAATTCTAGGATCTTGAGATTGATAAGTAATGGTTGTTCCCCAACCGGAACCTAAAATCGGGTGATTGATTAAGCCTCGAACTAAATTGGGAATTTGACTCCAACGACTGCCAATAGCTGATTCTTCCATATTTAAGCGTTCTTTTAACATTTCTGATGGATCAAGTGGCGTTGGTTTGGGAAATGGGAAAAAAACAATTATGGCGATTAGAGCAATGGCGGTTATTAACGCTCCACTTCCAATTCCGATGAATAATAATATTCTTTTCCAGTGATAACGATAATAAAAAATACTCATAATTAAAATAAATAATCCGCCAAAAGCCAATCCGACCCAATTACTGCGTGACAGACTGATCAGGGTCGTTGTCAAACAAATAACAATCAAGCTAAACAACCCCCAAGTATTTTTTTGACGCCAATTTATTTTATCTTGAAAAAATATAAGGGCTAGTAAAATAATTAAACCGATTAAAATAAAAATATGGGCTTGAGAAAAAATTCGATAAAAGTTCCCCGATAATAAAGTGATTTCACCAAAGCGAGTATCTCTGGCCCAGCGATAAATGATTTTAATATGGGCGAATTTGTGTGAAAAAGCAAAAAGCAAGAATAAGCTTTTCAAACAGATCATTAGTAATCCGGCGAAAAAAACTTGGAGAGTATGTTTGATTTTTTGCGGAGAATTATAGAAAAACGGCCAGATTAATAAGTAGAACCAAAATACCCAACCGTTAACATCAGAATATATCAAAGAAAAATTATTGCCTTGAATTAAACCTTGCAGGATCCCCCAAAAAATTATTATTGCCAATGCCAGTGGGGTCCAAGAAAAATATTTTTTTAATATTGACCATTGATTAAAATTTTTATTTTGAACTATTGTTATTAATAAAGCAACTAAGGAAAATCCAAAGATCAAGATTCGGATGGATAAATTGAAGCCAAGAATTTCCAATTGGAATAATCGACCATGTGATCCAGTAATCAATTCGCCAAGAGCGATTAGTCCCAGAATTGACGGTTTTTTGATGGCTAAATATAGCAAAATTACAAAGCAAAACAAGAAAAAAATATAATTTATTATTTGATATTGATGACTGAAAAATGACCAAATTTCAATAAAAAAAATTAACAAAAAAATCAAATAAAAATTTTTGGTAAACAAGTTATCAATCATAAGTCTTCAAAATATAGTCGATACAAGAAATGCTCGTGGTCATCGCTCAAGAAATATGAGTAGTCGGACAATTGTTGTTGGATTGCTTGATCAATTTGCGGGTAATTGAGAAATTGTCTAATGGTCAAGTCCAGTAATAAATTATCTGATTGAATCCACCAATGCTCAATTAGGTTATAATCGGCAAAATAACCGTTTTTAACTTCAAAATGATATTTATGTTCCAAATGGCGGTTTAAATATTTGGATAATTTTTGGCTGTGTCTGGCGGCGAAGTTGGTTAAATGAACGGCCGGAACAATTTGTCCTTGATAAAAGGATGGTTTGGATTCTTGCAGTAAATATTCTTTGACCAATTCATCAATTTCATAAGTATTGAGCGCCGGATTGCGAATTGCCCAAAATGGTTTGTAATTTTGTTCGAGATTTATCATATACGAGATTGTGGGCGAGGCCCGATTTTTAATGTTTGAGTAATGTAGGATAGAAGTAAACTGATCGGTACAAACAAGGCCAAGATAATGGTTTGCCAGAAAGGTTTATAATAAGCAAAGTAACGCAGCATACCCTTGATAAAGCGTTTTTGTTTTTTGAAACTTAATACCTGAGCGAAACTTTTACTTTCATAGTGAATGATCTCGGATATCGGCTGATACATGATTACTCCCCCTTTTTGTCTAATTCGGGTACACAGATCAACATCTTCCCACCACAACCAATAGTCTTCATTCCAGCCGTGCAGTTGATCAATCAATTCACGACGAATGAAAATAAAAGCTCCCATAATTTGTTCTACTACCGCGGATTCTTGATAATCAAAATCTTTGGCTAAATAGCGTTTAATGGCCGGCGGTTGCCAAAAATGATGTATTTTCAATAAAATAAAAACTTGACTTAATAAGTCAGGGTCGCGTTTCACGTTTGGTTGCAGAGATTTGTCCGGATAAATCAGTTTTCCGCTGGCGGTGGAAACTTCCGGCGTATTGTCAAAATACTCTTTGAATTTCAATAAAGTGTTTTCTGTAAATTCCGTATCCGGGTTAAGAAATAAAATATATTTTCCTTTGGCTTCTTTTAGACCAATGTTGTTACCCCGAGAAAACCCCAAGTTTTGTTTGTTTTCAATTATCAGTAAGGTGCCATCTAATAGCGCTTGATTAAATTCGTGTCGTAATCCATCGGTCGAACCGTCGTTGGAGGCATTATCAACTACAATAATTTCAAAATCAACATCATGAGTATTATCAATGATGGATTTCACACAACGGGTGAGAAATTCTCGAACATTCCAATTAACAATTATGATGCTTACATCCATATTATTTCCAATCTAATTTTAAACTGATTTGATCGATCATTTCATCAACGCGAGCGTGCCAAGAATAGCGTCGAGCTTCTTCGCGACGTGAAGTATGAAGAATTTCATTGTCTTGGGCTAATGCTTGATCAATGGCGTTGCTGAATTGTTCATAATTTTCCGCGACATAAAGTTTATTTTCAAACATTTCCAATGTCGGGATCGGGGTGGTGACAATCGGTTTTCCGGCGGCCAGATACTCATATAATTTCATGGGGTTCATGGATTGAACAAAAGAATTGATTTTGTGAGGAATTATGCCAACGGAAAAGCGTTGCAAATATGCCGGCGCCAATTTGGCGGGAATACGATCGGTGAGAATAATATTCTTGTATTTTTGCGCGTGATTTTTCAATTGTTTTTTTACACTTTGCCAAATCGGACCGCACAGCGCAATGATTTTGTCGCTATGTTTTTGCGCCAAATGAGCGATTAAATCAAGATCTAATCTGGATTCAATTGTTCCCAAGTAGCCAATAATCGGCTGAGAATAGCCATCGAGTAAAGTTGCTTGTTGTATCAATTCCTGATTATTGAAATGTTCGTAGTTGACACCATTGGGGATCCAAAAAATATTGTCAGTTCTGCCAAAAGTTTTAAAAAATCCGATCAAATCAGGAGAAACTGTGAAAATCAAATTCGCTTTGTCGGCAATAGTTTGATAATTTTTCAGTAACTTGCTTTTTCGCATTAAGTGAGTATATTCATTATGTTCTGACCAATTATCAACCGCGTCAAAGACAAATAATTTTTCGTTTAATCGGCCGATAAATTCCGTGAACATCGGATTGTATGACCAAAAAACAATGTTTTTTAGATTTAGTATTTTTTCCACACGTTGTAATTCTCGTGCTACGGTTTTCCATGAAAATAGTGAATCGATTGATGAATAAACATACATTTTCGGAGATTTACGATAGCAAGCGCTGGTTAAATCACCATAAACCATTTCCGCGTCTTTGATTTCCCATAAAATGTTTTTGAAATAGTGCTTAATGGCCATTCTTGCATTAACCGGGAAAAAATCCACCGCTACTATACGATTGATTTTTTCTTCGCGAGTTAACGTGTTCATAATGTGGTAATTACGATTAACAATGCCATGATCCCAATCATACATGCTGGACATGTTAAACATAATTACATCATATTTTTTGTTTTCAAAGCCGTAAATATCAGTCATATTTTATTTATTTTCATCGTCTAATTTTTTTTGTAGATCTTTCACTTTGTTCATGATTTGCAGGAATTCCATTTCCGTTTCATCATCCACTTCGTCGGGATTGATTTTGTAAGCTTGTTTCAAGGCATCCAATGTCAGTTGCATTTTTTCGACGATTTCTTGATAAAACTCCTCTTGATCAACTGTTTTGGAAACGAGCATGATACGCGGACCGGAATAAAATCCCAGCGTGCGCATTTTTTCTTCGTCTGATTCAGGCCATGGTTCTAAGGTACTTTTGCTGTCAATTATCCGAAAACGTGGATCGTTCTTTAATAAATCGGTTAAATAGTCCAGCTCCAAATTCCAGCTTTCTTTTTCCATTAAAATAAGTTCATGTAATTTGAAAAGCGGAACTAAGATTTCGTCCTCTTCCTCGAGAATAATTTCCGTTAAATTTAATATTTCTTCATTTGTCATAAGTTAAAAAAGAGTGGCTTCGGTTTGGGAAGAATTATTTTCTTCATAATTCTCCGGGATGTAAATCTCACTTTCCAGGGCATGTATTCTTTCGGTGAAAGTCCCGCCACCTTGATTATGATTGTTTATTTTTTCAACCATTATGGTTAGTTTGGATGAAATATCATCGATTAAATGCAAAGCCATAGCTTCCAATGTCATTGGTCTAACCGGCGATCCGAGCTCAATTTTTCCATGATGAGCTAAGATCATATGTAGAACCTGGTCACGCAATTCATCGGGGAATTTTTCAATTTGATTAATTGCTTCAAAGGCTATATTTGCGCTATAGCTTAAATGTGGAACTAATTTGCCGGTGCGCGTGCGAGTGATGGTGGCGGTGGTTTCGAGCTCATCCATTTTGCCAATATCGTGTAATAAAACACCGATGATTAACAGTTCGCGATTGATCAGCGGAAAGATTTCGCAAACTTTTTCGGAAATTTCCAGCATTTCAACCAGGTGTTGCATTAAACCGCCCATATATCCATGATGTAAATATTGAGCACCCGGTGCAGATTTGAATTTTTCCTTGAATTTTTTGTTGCTTAAAAAATGACCCGCTAATTTTTTCAAAAAAGGATTTTTGATCAGTTTGATATGACGATCAAATTTGGAAAAAAGTAAATTCAAATCTCCGTCATAGGCTTTTACAAAATTTGACAAAGAAACTTGTGTTGGATCAAGAAGTTCGATTTTTTCAATATTTAATTGTAAACGACCCTTGAAATCTTCAACAATGGCATTAAGGGCAATAATATCACCGGATTTAATTTCCGGACAAGAGTGTAAATTACCGTTCCAAATTTTAGCGGAAATTTCACCTGTTTTATCGAATAAAACCAGATCTTTGTAATTAGTTCCATTGGAAGCGGTACGGGTGTTAATTTGTTTAACAGCTAAAACTGTGCCGGTTAATTGTTCTCCTTGTTGGAAGGAATTGATAAACTTTGTTTTCATATTTATTTTAAATCGGACGGAAAGTATTTGTTATAAAACCAAAAAATTGAGATTCTTTGGCTTAAATTTCATTATAATCATATTATACCAAGAGGAATATAATTAGTAAAATATAAACAAAAAAACCGCCAGTTTAGCGGTTTATATTTATTGGTGCAGTTGTTCTTTCAGAGCCACAAACATTCCGAAACCTTGTGGTTTTGGCCTGATCATGTCAGCAGAAATATTGGGGACATCACTGCCACTGGAAAGAACCACGAAAATTTCCGGGTAGTTTTGTCTGACCGCTCGAATCAGCTGAGCGCCATTCATAATGGGCATTTGATAATCGGTAATGATCGCTTTAATTGGATCATAAGTGCGTAGAACTTCCAAAGCCTCTTGGCCGTCTTTTGCTTCAATCGGGTCAAAATTCGCCGCTTTGGCTAAATCTACCAAAAGTTGTCGAACCTGAGCATCATCGTCCACAATCAAAACTCTCATATCACCCCTTTTTTAGGTTGGTGTGCTGTATATACTAATACAAATAAATGATTTTGTCAAGCGTTGATGTGTATAAAGACTTTAGAAAATAATAAATGTTTGATACCATATTAATATCCTCTATTTCGTTGGAGGAGGTATGTATAATGTTTTGAAAGGAGTGATATTGGGTGTTTTGGTTTTGTTAATTGGTTATGATGTAAATGCTCAACCGGCAAATTCATTTTCTCCCACTACCATTTCTCGAACCATTTCCGAACCGCATGGTTTCATGTTCTTTGGTAATAATTTTTCTCAACCCTACTTTCAAACTCAATTAAAAACTGAATCTTTGAAATTCATGACTGAGAATTTGCAATTCTCTTCCGGTGTTTATCGCGGACAATCATTGGGAAATCACCAAGTACTTGTTTCTCAATGGAAAATGGCGTATGGTTTGGCTAATTTGGTAGTTGACAGTAGCGGTCTTTTTACTTCTTGCGCTTGTGGTCAGAGAATTTATTCCACGAATTTCGTTGGTTATCATTTGGCAAAAAAACAAGTGATTGGAATGATTGTCGAGCAAGACAATGAATTGGTGCGTCCGGGCATCGGTTGGCAATTCAAGGGAAAAAATTTCAATATTGGGGTCAATGTAATCGTTGATCCAAATAATGATGGCCGTCCTCGCGCAATGGGAGTGTTCCATGTCCCCTTCTGAAAACAGCACCTAAGCCTCTTAACAAAGAGGCTTTTTTTTATTTAAATTAGGGTTAGAGATTACGAATTACGAATAATCACGAATTTACGAATTATTGGATTTAAAACATGAGATATGAAACAAGGAACAATAATCAAAAACAAAAAGCAAGGGACAAAAAACTCGAAGGAAGAAATATTATTTATGTTTTTATACTCCAAAACGAAGATGATACGCCAAAATACCAAAGGAGACGCTTACATTTAGACTTTCTTTTTTTCCGATCATGGGCAATTCCAGATGGTAATCACAGCGATTAAGAATTGATTTTGATAATCCTTTGGTCTCATTGCCGACAATCAGAGCTACTTTATTTTTGGGTTTTAATTTTCGATAATCAAGGCTTTGCGGTGTTTGTTCCAGCGCAATGATTTGAAAGCCTTGTTTTCTTAAATTTTCAATTACTTGCCAGGTGTGGAAGTGATATTCCCAAGGAATATTATTTTCAGCACCCAGAGCGGTTTTTCGGATTTTTTCTTGTTTGTCCGGAGTGCCGGAATATCCGGTTAAATATATTTTTTCTACACCAATCGCATCAGCGGTGCGAAAGATGGATCCAATATTATATAAACTACGAATATTAGGTAGAATAACTGAAATTTGACACATAAAAAAAGATTGACAAATTGTCTAAAGTATGTTAATATATTAGCGCTCTTTGAAAAGGAGGTAGGCGTGAGAAGTCATATAAGAAAATTTTGGGTAGTAGGCTTGCTTTTGGTTTTGGTTGGCGGTTCGGTGTTTGGTTATCGTAAAATCACGGAAATCCAGTTTGATCGTAATTGTCAGGGGTATTTGAAGCGGGCTGCGGATTCAAACACGATTGAATTGGCGCAAACAGAATTAGGTAAAGCGGTTAAGTATTTGGAAGATAATAATTTGACGGAAGGATTTACTTCGGTTGTGTACAACACGCCGGATGAAGATGTGGGCTTTTGGTATACGAATCTGAAGTCTGCTTTGACGGAATTGCAGACCATGTCCAAGGATGCCAGTGATTTGGAAAAAAGCAACATGCTACTCAAATTGCGTGAATCATTGATGGATAACAGTAAAATCACAGTACCACAAGGCATGGCATTTTTCCCTCATAATTTTGGTTGGGTAATTCTGCAAGTAATTGGAGGGTTGATTTTGGGCGCAGGAGGGGTTCTTTTTCTCTATGGAATTCGTGATCTTTTATAAATAAATATTCCTCATTGCAAGGCAATGAGGTTTTTTGTTTTAAAAAATAAACATGGCATCACCAAAACTGTAAAAGCGGTATTTCATTTTTATCGCTTGGTGGTAAAGTTTTAATATTTTCGGTCGGGTGACAAAAGCGGAAACTAACATTAATAAAGTTGATTGTGGTAAATGAAAATTTGTAATCAGACCATTGATTATTTGGAATCTATATCCCGGGTAAATAAAAATATTAACATCTTTTTCAATTTTATTTTTGGTTGATAAAATTTCTGAGGCGGTGGCTTCCAAGGCACGAGTGACGGTGGTGCCAACGGCGATAATCCGACGACCTTGTTTTTTGGCGGACTGAATTTGCATGATTGTACTTTTAGGAATAATAATATGTTCGGCATGCATTTCATGCTCTTTGATGTTGGAAGTTTTAACCGGAGCAAAAGTTCCCAGCCCAACATGTAAAGTCAAATAAACGATTTTAACACCTTGTTGTTTTAATTTATTTAATAGACGATTGGTAAAATGCAACCCGGCGGTGGGAGCGGCGGCCGAGCCCAGTTGTTTGGCATAAATTGTTTGATAATGTCTTTTCAAGGCGCCTTGTTTTAATTGATTAACAATATATGGCGGAATTGGAACTTGGCCGTTTTTTTCTAAAAATTGGGAGAATTTATTGCCGGAAAAATTAAATTTAATAATCCATGTTTTGTCTGAGGTTTTGTTGATCAATTCCCCTTTTAAACCCTGCTTAAAACGCAAAATTTGGCTTGATTTGAGGTGTTTACCACGAAGCATGGCTTCCCATGAATTGGCAGTGATTTTCTTTAATAACAAAGCCTCGATTTTCCCGCCCGTGACTTTTTGGCCGTGCAGTCGGGCGGCCATTACCTTGGAGTCATTGAGGACCAAAACATCGCCGGCTTTTAAATAATCAGGCAAGTCAGAAAAATTTTTATGGCTGGTAGTTATGCTTTTTTTGTTATAAATCAAAAGTCTGGCCTGATCACGCGGATTGGCCGGAATACTGGCAATTAAATTCGATGGTAAGTGATAATTAAATAAAGCGGTCTTCATGCTTGTAGTTTTTTTATTTCCGCGATCAGAGTCTCAATGCTCGGTCGATCGTCATATGATTGTCCAACAAAAGAGTATTGAATACGATGTTGCGGATCCAGAATAAAGCAGGCTGGTTTAGCGGTTATTTGATTCTTGTAAATAGTTTCCAGTTTCTCTCGTTTGATGATTTGCATTTGAATATCTGATAATACGGGATATTGCAATTGAAAAAAGTTTTGCAATAAACTTGATTTAAATCGGGTGTCATTTGAGATGGCGATCACTTTAACTTTTAATTTAGTCAAATCAGTTAGGTGGTCTTGTAATTCCTTCAGTTGTTTTTTGCATAACACACACCAAGCGCCACGAAAAAAAACAATCAAAAGCCAATGATCTTTTTGATAATCATAACAATTGAAATTTGTTTGGTCGCTCGCTGGGAGATTAAAATCCGCAAATATCATAAATTAACAACAATCATTCAAATGCATGTTTTGTCCGATTTCGTGCAATTGTTTTTCATATTGTTCTTGGCAAGTCGGCGAACAAAAATAAACGCCCTTGAATTTTTGCGCTTTTGATTTAGGGATTTGCTTGTCGCAAGTTAAGCAATTAACGTTTTTGTCAAACATATTATTTACCTCTATTATGACAAAATAAACATATTTTGTAAATACAAAAAAATCGCTGATTTAGACGATTTTTTTGGTTTTTTTATTTCAGAAGTTGATGCATGGCCGACCTAATATCGCTTTGATTTTTTAGATAACTGCCGACCGCGAGTTGATCGGCGCCGGCTTTGAGTAATTTGGCGGCGATTTGAGGACCAACTCCCCCATCGATGGTGATTTTTAACTTGGGGAAAAGGCGTTTGACTTGTTTGATTTTAGTAAAAGTTTGATTGATAAAAGGTGCTCCATTTTTACCCGGTTTAACAGCTAGGAGCATTAAGGTTTTGATTTGTTTGGCATAGGATTTTATTGTTTGCGGGTCGGTTTGAGGATTGATGGCAAGCGCTAATTCTATTTTGGTATTTTTTAGTTCATTTTTAATAGTTTGAAAAGTTTCCGGTGTGATGGTTTCCGCATGAACGTAAATTCTCTTGATTGATGAAACGTTTTTCCAGCGCTTGATAAAGTTTAGCGGTTTATCGATCATCAAATGCAATTCGAATTTAAGATTGGTTTTTAATTTACCAGTCGTTTGCCGGCAATAATAACTTTTTGTTTTTACAAAACTATTGTTGAGAACATCAATTTGGACAATAGAAAAAAAGGGCTCATATCTTTTGATTAACTCAAGGTATTTGGCTTTTGATTTTACTAAAATTGTGGGAACAATGATTGAATTTTTCATTTGAAATTTACTTGTTCAATTTTCTTAATTTGGCGTTGGCGTTTCAAATGTCGCTGGGCCACTTTAGTGGGAGGTATTAGCCAAGCGTCAATGATTTTCCTGATGTTTTGCCAGTTAACGGTTTTGATTTTATTATCCAACAAATCACCTCCGGCCAAGCATAAAATATTGGCGTTATTGTGAGCGCGAGATAGTTTTGCTTCCATTTCATTGTTGACGGCAACGGCGCGAACATTTTTGAATTTATTAGCGACAATCACCATGCCAAAGGCTGAACCGCAACATAAAATTCCCAAAGTACTATTTTTTGTAACTTTTTGAGCAACGCGTGAGGCAAATTCCGGATAATTATCATTTTTATCATATTGTAAATTGCCCAAATCTTCGAAAACAATGTTTTGTGAAACAAAATATTTTTTTATTTGTTCTTTTAATTTAAATCCAGCGTGATCGGCACCTAAATAAATTTTTTTCATAATTATTTTGAGTTTGACAAATAGTCATGAAATTCTTCTTGATAAATGTCGAGTAAAGCGAATAATAAACTTAACATCAATGGACCAATGAAAAATCCCATAGCGCCGAAAATCACAATTCCTCCGACAGCTGATAAAAGAATTAACATGGGATGTAAATTAATGTCTTTGGCCAATAATTTGGGACGCAAGAAATTATCAATCAAACCCACAAGTAAACCACCCCACAGTAATAAACCAACGGCTGAATAAACATGGCCGGTCATAAATAAATAAATAACGGCCGGGATAATGGTGGCAGCGGTTCCAATGGCCGGAATCAAGGCGGTGACGACCGTCACCAATCCCAGTAAAATAGCGTTTGGTACTCCGAAAATCAGAAAGCCAGTACCGGCTAAAATACCTTGAATTATTGCGATGAGCAGTGTTCCTTTGACCACGGAATTAACTGCATGACTTAATTTTTTGATAATTTGTTTATCGTATTTATCAGCCAAAGGGCTAATCATTACCAGAGCTTGGCGAAATTTTTTCCCATCCTTCAATAAATAATACACGCCGAAAAGCATGATAAAAAAACTAAAGGCCAAAGCAAAAACATTGGAAAATAACGCGCCTAAATTATTAATCAAATATTTGAGAAATTGATTGAAATAATCATTAAAGTTATTGGCAATATTAATGTTAGCGTTGGGAAAATGTTGATTAGCAAATTGTTGTAGGTTGTTAACTAGAAAATCAGTTACGCCACTGCTTGTTAAATCAAAGTATAAGGCTGTTGCTTCTTTGACCAGTAATATTCCCAAAGTTAATAATGGCGTAATAATCAGTAAAATTAAGAAAAATAAGATTACAAAAGCTGATAAAGACGGGGTTTTTTTGAAAAAAGAAGTATTTAGAAGCTTGACATAAAGTGGATGCAAAATCACGGCAAAAATCAGTGCCATGACCATGGCATAAAAATAAGGAGAAAAAATCGTTAAATTAATTCCAAGGACAATTAACAAAATTCCAAGGAAAAAATATGCTTGAACTTTTTTGTAATCCATAGATTGTTTTTATTTGTTTTTATTATACCAAAAATCTTTTTTTCATGGAAGTGAGAAAAAAGTTGTAAGCAAGAAAGTAATAAGCAAGACAAGTGGGATAAATAATATGTATAAAAAAATTCCATAAAAATGGATTTTTCTAAACTCACCTATTAATGGCAGGGGCTGAAGGAATCGAACCCTCGATAACGGTTTTGGAGACCGCTGTTATACCACTTAACTAAGCCCCTAAATAACTAACAAAATAATAGCATTAAAATTGATTTTAATCAAGACTGGAAATGGCTTGCAAACGCGTCAGATAATTATCCAAACTATATTTTTCCGCTTGTTCACGTGCGTTTTTTGACAAAGTATCGTAAGTTGTAACATTTAGGGCTTTTTTGATAGTTTGTTGTAAATCAATATCATTATTTGCTTCAAATAAAAATCCAGCTTTCCCGACCATTTCCGGAATACCACCAAGATTACTTGCTACAATCGGTAACCCGTGAGTTAAAGCTTCGGTGATTACGGTGGGGGCATTTTCGTAACATAAAGAAGGGACGATCAAATAATCATTTTCTCGATAATGTTTCTTTAGCTCTTCATGATTTTGGTAGCCGGTGAAGATCACTTTTTTTTCATTTTGATATTTGTTTTGTAGAAATTTTAATCTTTGACCAACACCGATTACGGTTAATTCAATATTCAAAGTGGTAATATTATTTAAAACCCATTCAATCCCCTTGTGTTTTTCTATTTGTCCGACAAATAAAAATCTTTTGTATGGCGGTTTTTTTATTTGGAAGACTTGTTTATCTTTTGGTAGGTCAATGGGATTAGGAATTGTAGAATTGGTGCTTTGTGGAAAAAAATTATGTTTACGATAAAAACTTTGTAACCATTCTGACGGTGCCACTACCAATTTGATATCTTTGAATAAGTAACGAACGATGGTACGATAAATTTTAGTGGGCCAACCATTGGTCATAAAATCAGTTTCTTGATTTTTAATCAATAAGCCGCTGGGAATGGCATATTGCACGTCGTGCAAAGTTTGCAAATATTTTATGTTTAATTTTTTGGCGATTAATGGGGTTAATAGACCCAAACCTTTTAAATTGTGTGCATAAATAATATCCGGTTTTTCGGTTTGAAGAATTTTTTTAATGGTAAAATAAGAATGAAAATTAAAAGTATCAATTATATTCCAAATAAAACGAATGAAAAAATGATGTTGATAATCATTTAAATAATAAAAAATATTCAAAGGGAAAAAACGGTAAATGGTTATTTTTTTGTTAGCGGTGGTAGTGATTTCTTCAAGGTGAGATTGGAGTGATTCATGATTGACGTAAGGCATGGAAGTAATAACAAAAACCTGATTTTCCTTGGCTAACGCATGAGATAAAGTGGCGACTACTTTTTCCGCCCCGCCTCGCATGTAAGGTGGATATAAATTGCTGATAATGCCGATTTTCATACCAAAAATAAATTGCGGTTTAAGTTAAAAAAGATTTATAAACTTCATAAAGTCGATCCACGATTTTTGGCCAACGATATTTTTCATTGGCCATTTGCAACCCGTTAAGTTTGAACCCTTCGGTGATTTTTTCATTTTGGAGCAGATAATTGATTTTATCCACAATATCTTTGGGGTTTTTCGGTTCCACCAGTAAGCCGTTTTGCCCTGGAAGCACCACTGAGCGAACACCATGCAGATTAGAGGCAATGAGCGGTTTGCCACAAGCCATGGCTTCGAGTAATACCAGCCCAAACGCTTCAGATTTATCAACCGATGGTAAAATGAAAATATCAAACAAATTATAATGTTCGGGTAATAATTCGTTGGAAACATAACCGGCGAAAATCACACGATCACTGACACCCAGTGATTTGGCTTGAGCTTGATATTTTGACATCAAGCTTCCTTTCCCCACAATCAAAGCTTTAACCTTGGGATTGGCAATTCGACTGATAGCGGTGATCAAATAATTTATACCTTTGAAATAATGCGCCGGATCAAGACCACCGACAAAACCGATAACCTTATCATCCGGTTCGAAATGATATTTCTTTAATAAAGATGGGTTCTTTTGGTGGGGAGAATATTGGGCATCCACGCCAAAAGGAATTTCCACAAATTTTTGTTGGTGATTGAAATAATAATGAGCTACATTGGAACTTTCGATATAATCAAACGAAGAGACAATGATTTTGTCCGAAACATTGATGATTTTGTGCAAAATAAATTTATTATAAAACCGAAAATATTTTTCACGTAAACCAATACCTATCACATCCATGTGATAACTTAGAACCAACTTTATTTTTTTGCCATAAAATAATTTCAATAAATAAACGAATATGGCACCACCGAAAAACGGGAAATGCAAATGGACGATGTCGAATTTACGCAAGCGCCAGAAGAGTTGCGGTAAAACTGCGGAATTACCAATACGCCATAACGGCCAAAGCCATTTGACCGAATAATCGTAATTATAAGGTATTTCTTTTTTTGTCTTGGTGGTAAAAACCGTGACTTTGTGCCCCATTTCATTGAGTTGTTTGGCATAGTGGTGAGCGACCACACCGATTCCTCCACCATAAGGTGGTAAAACACAAACCACTTGAGCGATTTTCATATATCAATTAAACAATTAATAATTTTATGATTGACCAATAAATTTGAAAAATAAGATTGGCAAAAAAAGTCAGAGTTCCGGAAACGGAAAACTTATAATCAGTTAAACGAGCGGTAAATGATTGACATAATTGGCGATCGGAAATTTTTCTGGTGTTTTGTATTTGAGCCCGCCAAATTTTTACCTTTTTCCAATTATTAGTATCAAAAAACCATTGATAAGCCTTGATTTTTTTGTTAAACCAACCGTTTTTCAATCCCAAAAGCAATAAACCGATTTCCGTGACAATAAATATGGGCAAAATTAAAATTAACGTCCAATATTTTAAAGTCATTAACCACAGAAGAATTCGGTTGCGCTCCATCCAATAATATTTTTCAATGCTCCGGGAAAATTCATATTTGTGGTAAACAATTGACCGAGTGGCTACCACATTGATATATCCTTGCAATCTGGCTTTAATTCCCCATTCCAAATCATCGTGATACATGAAAAAGTCTTCGGTAAATGGTCCGATTTTTTCGTAAACAGTGCGACTGATCAAAAGTCCGGCGCCACTGGCATAAGGAATTTCCAGTTTGGTTGGTAAATTTTTTGGTAGCGATTTTTCATAACCCTGACAATAGCCAAATCCTAAAAAATGGACGGCGTTGCCCAAACTGTTTAGCAAATCAGGTTTTTCAAAAAGCATTAAACGTGATTGGACAATTCCGATACTTGGATCTGATTGGTAAATCGCTAAAGCTTGTGTCAAAAAATCAGGATCAACGGTCGTGTCCATGTTTAGTAAATAAAAATATTCACAACCGAGTTCGACAGCTTTTTTAATTCCCAAATTATTGCCACCACCAAACCCCGGATTTTGTTCATTAAATATCAAATGCGCAGTGGGCGCCATTTTTAATAATGTTTGTCGTGTTTGTGGGGTGCTGCCATTATCCACAATAATGATTTCACGTTCATCATTGGGGAAATTTAGGTTTAACAAACTTTGCCAACATTGAGCCAGGAATTTTTCCGCGTAATCATGGTAATTGATTAAAATAACGGCGACTTTAGTCATTTTTCGGTTTTTTAGCATTGTTAAGAGAAATTTTTCGGATCAACTGAGTGTGTTTTTTTTCCGTTTGTTCCATTTTCATGTACAGTTTGAATAAAAAGTAAAAAATCAACAATATGGAAATATAAATCGCCAAATCCGAACCACGCCCTATGCCGAACTTGATGGCCAAGTAACTTAAAATATCTTGCTTGATAATCAAAAGACCGATTAACAACCAAAAAAAAGTCCAGAGCGCATAAAATCCACCGGTAATTTGACGGTGTTTAAATTTTAAAGTCATTTTACCGATGAGTAAAAGAATTATAATCAGGAAAATAATTTGAAATAAATTCATATTAGTTTAAAATCAAATTTTTTAATAAATCCCGAATTATTTTTATCCCTGACTTCCAGTTTTGTCCATAATGAAAATATTTTATTTCCACCGGAATTTCCGTATAGGATAATCCGTGGTAATTGATTTCCGCCGGAATTTCTGTATTGTGTGCCATGCCGTTTTGCCGAATATTGATTTTTTGGGCGGCAACCTTTTTCAAAGCGCGAAAGCCATTATGAGCATCGGTTAATTTCAGGCCGGTCAGTAGAAAGTTTAACCAAATAGCCGGTTTGAGAATCAGGTATTTTTTTGTCCAAGGCATATGTTGTTTGGTGTGTAAAAATCGTGAGCCCAAAACCACTTCATATCCTTGATTTAACTTTTCAATAAAATTAGTGATTTCATGAGGTTGATGTTGGCCATCGGCATCAAAGTGCACAATAATTTCCGCGCCCAGTTCCACCGCAAATTGCGTGCCGGTCATTAGCGCGGCGCCTTGTCCTAAATTCATTAAATGATTGACTTGATAAACCGGTAATCGATCCATGATTTGCGCTGTCCCATCAGTGGAGCCATCGTTAACAACAACAATATTTTTATAACCCAAATTGAGCAGGTTGTTTATCACCTGCTCAAGGCTTTTTTCTTCGTTGTAAGCCGGAATAACAATGAAAACACTCATAATGATTATATTTCCGGACGGAAAACCAATAAATCTTTGTGTGCCTGGGTATATTCAATGGTTTTCTGCAATCCGTCTTCTATGGTGACCAACGGGAACCAGCCGATTTCATCTTTGGCGCGGTTGATATCCGGGAAAGCGCCTTCGCGCAAAAATAAGAATTTTTCACCAAACACCACCTTTGATTGAGAATTGGTCATATCAATGATTTTTTGCGCAATATCCACGATTTTGTAAACATTGGGACTGCCAATATTAAATGGACCGTTATTGGCACTTTGCATTAATTTGATTGCTCCTTCAACCACATCACTGACATAAATTAAGCTGGATTCAAAGGTTTCATCACCGTGAACCGTTAGATCTTTTCCTTCCAAAGCATTAACAATAAAATCTGGAATCATTTGACCGTCATTGAGAAGCATGCGTGGCCCATAGGTCCGGAAAATACGAACAATTTTGGTATCTAAATTTTTGGTTTGTCGATAAACATCAACCAAAGTTTCCGCATATCGTTTCCCTTCGTCATAACAAGCGCGCGGGTCCAGTTGATCGCTGGTAGATGTCTTGAAATCTTCACCAACAAAGTCCCCTTTTTCAAAGTTACCATAAACCACTTGGGAGGAAAAGTGCATGTATTTAGCCTTGTATTTTACCGCCAATTCCAAAGTATTCAGTGTCCCCAAACAATTGGTTAGTGCGGTTTCCATTTTTAAATGTTCAAAATTTTTAATTGAAGTCGGACAAGCAAGGTTGTAAATTTCCGTGATACCGAAAACCGGAATTTGAAATTTCGCCAGTTCTGATTGCGCGACCAAATCAAGTGGCTGAGTAATATCGTGTTTAATGAATTTAAAGTTAGGTAAACGCAATAAATGGGAAATGTTATTTTGACCGCTGGAAATGAAATTATCTATACAGATTACTTGGTATCCTTGACTTAATAATTTTTCACATAAATGAGAACCAATGAATCCGGCACCGCCGAAAACTGCGGCGATTTTGGGGCTATTGTCATTTTTTGGCATATTTTATTTGTTTAATTATGCAGATATTTTACTAAATTAAATCTAATAAGTCAAAGGCAAAATTTCCGCCTGTGCCGTGGGATGTAAATAGGAATTCAATGCTTCGACCAAAGTTTTTTGCGACCAGGGATTGGCATAAAGAGAAAATTTCATATTTTTGACTTGAATGGTATGATTGCCATTGTCTTGTGGAAAAGTCAGAGCAAAATTTACTTTATTTTTGAAATAGTGTTCAGCGGACAACGGAATTTTAACGGTTTGTTTTTTCCAATTACCGGATAAAACTGCTGGTGAATGATAATCAGTCAAAATATAATCAAAATCAGCTAAAGAATTTTTTGCGGTCAAGGTTTGTACCTTTTGGGGCCGTAAATTTTGAAAGGAATAGGAAACAGGATGGCTGGCAAAAATCGTTATGCCACGTTTGGCGCAAGTGATTTTATGCGAATTTTCATGATTGGTTATCTGGCATTGATTTTCCGGATAAATATCAAGCTCATTATTATTGACATATAAGGTTAAGGCGGATGTCTTGACTTTTGGCCAAAATTTCGTAATTTGTGTTTGCGCTAAATAATGAACCGGCGTTTGGATTACCAACCCGGAAAGCGAAGAAACAATGTCTTTGACTACCAAACCATAATCACTGTCAATGAAAATTTGATGCTGGCCGTCGGATAAGGGTAAATCAGGTAAAGTATATGTAAAATGCGTGGGATTACCGAGAAATTTCGGAGGAATTAGTTTTTCTTTGTGAATCAAGGTTTGAGTTTGATCAAAAACATACACGGTATAAGGCTCTATTTGTTGACGCGGATATATTTGTGAAAAGTTAATTTGTAAACTTTGGTTATTCCCCGTGGCAATGAAGCTGAAATTCAAATCTTCGTTGGCATAAATTTCCAAGTGTTCGTTTTTTTTCTCATTGTTATTTAGATGAGAATAAATATCCAC
Organism: uncultured Gammaproteobacteria bacterium; assembly: GCA_964413735.1. GTDB lineage: Bacteria > Patescibacteriota > Patescibacteriia > UBA11705 > UBA11705 > CAYPSS01. Next base: position 48,570 of record CAYPSS010000002.1, on the reverse strand, counting down.
GCCATAGGCCCCGACATTTTCTTTAGCCGGAATGCTTGCTAAAAATGAGGAGATAGAATTATAATTATTGTTTTTTTGAATTAAAGTCAGGCCATCTTCTGTGACAATAGAATCAGCGTTTTGTGTCAGTAATTGATCCAATTGCGGATTTTCCAAAGTTTTTTGCGGTGATTCATTTATTCCACCCAATACCTCAATGGTAAATGGCGTGTCAGAGTCAAGACGATATTCAATTTCGAGCTCTACTTCCTGGAAAAAACGTGGTAAATTCAAGGTAAAATAAGTGGTCTGGGTCGGAATTTCACGATAACAGGTTTGATTTTCACAAATCGCTTTAGTCTCATTTTCCGGCCAGTAAAAATAAATATAAGGTGATGGTTTGAGCGGTTCGGATTGAAAATTAAAACGCAAAATCCCAAAAGCCGCAAAATATGTCAGAATCACAAAAGCGGTCAAAAAAATCATGGAAGAAATAATGGAAATATCCGGCAGTAACGCGAAAATTTTGTTTTTGTTTAATTTGAAAAAATTGTTTTTATTGGGCATGAGTTTTGCTTAAAGTGAATAAGCGATATTCCCCATCAATGGTGACGGGGTTGATAAATTGTAGAGCCAATGGTTTTAATTTTTCCGAGTTCATCTTTTGATTAACCGTGTCATCCATCTCCGATAAATAATAGATCGGGTATTTATCAATGATTTTCCTTAACTCCGGGAAAATGGAATAGTCATTACGAAACACCACGACCTGATATTTGGGAAAAAATAATTTATCGGTTCGATCAGTAATAATTATGGCATTATCCTCCATTAAATTGGCGGTTTGAAAATATTGGAAATAATATTTATTCAAGTCGTTATTCTCTTTTATTAGACCGTTTTGACTGAAGTAGACCAAGTTAAAAGAATAGACAAACAAAAGAATCATGGAGCATGGAACAATAACCCAAAATAGAATTTTTTTGTTCCAATTTGAGATTCTATCAAACAAATAACCAATGGACGGTAAAATCAGAATATATATCGGGAGCCAGTAACGTACATAAGAACTGTTAATAAAGTTATATTTCAAGATATCAGGATCAGCCAGTTGCCAATTACCATAATAAAATATCAGCCAGGTTACAGTGAACAAACTTAAAGCGGTATAAACGATCAAGTTTTTGGTTTTGTTTTTAGAAAAAATAAAAGTAATTAAACCAATCAGGGCTAAAATTAAATATGGCCAATAAAATTCCAATAAATATTTTTGGACAGTGAGTAAAATGTTTCGTTCGTGCAACCCAAAGGGAATAAAAATCGCTTTTACCAAGGAAGTAATTATCGAGGGTTCATCAATTATAAACTCTGTGGGCAGACGATCGATTAAACCGGCTGTGGAGTTCATTTGTAAATAGCCGGTACTTAAATAATTACCGTAAATGGTATTATTTGCAGACAAAATTGAGATAAAAGGTATGACTAAGCCTACGATTCCGGCCAAGAAAAACCAATACCATTTTTGGCGCGCGTAAATTAAAAATAATGTTAAAATCAATGGTAGTACCCAGATAATCTCTACGGTACGAACAGTTAAGGCCAAACCAATAAAAAACATACCGACAAAAGTGCGACTATAATCGCGCAAATTAGTGGCGGTTAAAAAAGCTAAGCCAATTAAAAGCAAAGAAATAAATAAAACTTGATGAAGCATGACATGACCGGCGTAATACCAAAATGGCGCACTGGTGGCTAACAAAAAAGTGGTGAGTAAAGCACCACGATCAGATATGATTTTCCGCATTAAAAAGTAAAATGGGAAAATGGTTATAGCTGCGAAAAAAGGAGTTAGAAAAATTGTGCCACCCACAGTCACTAATTTGCCCAGGTAGCCGAAGATTAAAATCATGCCAAGGAAGCTCATGGGCACGAGTTGTCCGTCAACCACATTGACACTGCGCGGATGAACAATGTTATTAATAATCGTATTATCAGCAAACGGAACACTTAAACTATTATTGGTAATCAGCTGATTGATAAATGCTTGGTTAGCTGTGGCATCCGGCCAACTATAAATAAAGTGTCCAAGTTTCTGGTATTGGGGGAACCATACATTGAAGGATAAAAATGAGTAAACAAAAAATAAAATAATTGCCAAAACAATTAAGGTGACAATATGCGCCCAATTGGTTTCTCTGTTGGTGTCCATAACTACTTATATTTTACCTTATTTTAAAATTTATCACAACAAAAAAACAGCGCCACTCTTGTCATTGCGAGGAGTTCTGTGAAACAGAACGACGTGGCAATCTAAAGGATTTATGGGCGCTGGCTATTTTTCTGAAATCAAGATCAATTAACTTTGTTCCTTTCTTCTACGTTCATATTCTTCCTTTGAAATAAAAACTGGTCTTAAACCTTTAACTTCATTGCCATGAACATCATAAGCTACTTGCCCTAATCTTTTACTTCCGTACCCAACTTCCCTACCGCCTTGATCTGAATTAGTAATCCACATTTCCCCTGGTTGTAATTCGGGGTGATTTTGTTGATTGTACTCTTGTTGAGGAGCTTCTGGTGATCGCATAGTTTTATGTTTACTTAATTATTAAATTATTAATATTTCACACTCAAAATTTCATAAGGTTCCTGATCGGTTCGTTTAAATTTAATTGACTTCGCCATTTTCTGTCGCAGAAAAGTGGGAATTTCAATATCACCTTCATAAAAGGCTCCTTTACCACGAAAAATATAGGCCTTCACTTCTCCGGAACGCAGGTTACGAAATGGTAGCAATGTTCCGTCTTTCATTTTTTTAATGGGTTTTTTGAATCTGGGTGGATAGGCATAACCACGAAGTTCAAGGCTATATGGTTTACCAAATTTAACATCTTTATTATCAATCGTAAAAATAACTTCCAAGAAATCATCGGAATTATTGGCAAATTCAATGAATTTGGAGTGGTCGGTTTGTTTTATTTTGAGGATGTAGGAGGTGGGAGGTATAGAGGAATTGTTTAATTATTTATTTGTACGTTTTAAATATTCCTTTACTACACTATCGACAGTATTTTCGTTTATGTTTTTGTGTTTACAATAATTTGTTTTAAACCAGTTTAATAATCCTTTTTTACCCCTACTTGAATTACATTGACCACAGCAAATCACAATATCTTTTATTTGTAGACCATTTTTCCAATAAAAAGGCCCATCAAAATTTAAATGCTCTATTGTCGCACTGTCTTTTCTATTATTAACATCATAAGGATAAAGCATTTTTTTGTGGCAATATACACAATTTTTATCTCGGGTATGAATTTGTTTCAATTTTTCTTCTGGAATTCCAAATTTGTTAGTCATTAGTTTTAGTATGAAAGATTAAAAGATTGAATTGTTAGGAACCATTTGTTTTATCTTGAGAATGTAGGAGTTTGGAGGTATAAAATTCTTTATAATTTTTGTGATTATTATAGTTATATTTAAATCCCCGATTTTCTTCTATTGCATTCTTTACATAACATTTGACAATTTTCTGCGGTTGTTTTTCCTCCATCATGCCAAGGATCAATATGATCTGCCTCCATTTCCCCTATCTCCCATTTCTTTTTTTTATTTTCACCTTTACAATTTGGGCAAATACCGTTTTGTCGTTCGTATGCCTCTCTTTTCATGTTTGGTGTAAACGCTCGGATAGAAAGATATTTTTCTTTTCTTGTTAAAACATAAGGATAAATACCTGACTTTTTGGTCACATCTTCATCTTGCATTAATTCTTTTATTTCTTCTTCAAGTTTTTTGGGGTTAAGTTTTTTATTTTTAAATTCATTATAAAGTTCACCCCAATTTACACCTGACATTTCTTTTCTGTAATTCGGAAAAGTTTTTCGCACCCACTCAATAACATTTTGAAAATATTTCCATAATTCATTCGCATTTTCATCATGTTGATGTTTTGCCATATATTTTTCAATCTCTTCATTATGTTTCCAAGAAATTGCAGTTTCTAGATATTCCTGTCTGATTGGAGAACCTGTCATTAATTGTCCGCCGTCATTGGCCAATAAATATGCGGCACAATTTGTCTTGCTGAATTTTAATTTGGCGTCAGAAAGCCACGGGCCGGTATAAACAGCATTTCTAAGTTCTTGGTCAGTTAATTTTTCACCGGCAATATTAATAATTTTAAACCAATCTAATTTTTCTTTGTCATTTCCTTCACAATAATAAATCATAAGCTCATAATCCAAAATCTGATTTTGCTCTTCTTTGGTTAGATTATGAAACATGGCAATTCTGCCATTAAATTCAATTGAAAAATCACCATTTACATATTGAGCAATACTAATTGTTCGTTGTTGTCCGTCAAGCACTTCAAAATTACCATCTTCTTTCTTTACCCAGTACATTACATTTAGAGGGAAGCCATTTTTAATTGTTCTAATTACTTCGTCTCTTTGTTTCCCGCTGTATACAAACTCTCTTTGATATTTTGGACGAATATCTAATTTACCACCAAAAGCAAACACCCCCTCTTCAGCACTGTCTTTGTAATCTTTTATAACTTCTGAAATTTTTATTTTATGAAGTTCTATTTTCATATTATTTAATAATTGTTAAAACTTTTCTCCAAAGCTAAACATTTTTATATCATTATATTTTTTTGTAAAACTTTTATTTAACACACTATCTGTATACAAATCTTTTTCATAATCATTAATAGCTTTTTTAAAATATTCAAAAAAACCAACAATATTTATTTTAAAAATTTGATAACCACTACCTGCCCATAATATTTTATAATCATCATCTTTATACACTTCCATACCAATACCTAAGGATCCGTCATGTATCATATTATTACGAAAGAGATAATAAAGTATTTCGGTTGGTTTTGTTATTACATTTCCTGTTTTACGATTTTTTAATACATTACCCGTATTAGGAAATTTAACATCATTAAATCTTGGCATATATTTTTCTGTAAATTTAAGAAATGAATCAGCAATTAATCCAGGGGTGATCCTTCTTGTATAAAAACCAGCTAAACTATCGATACCCAATAATATCAATTTTGCTGCTTCACTATAGCACTTATTTGATATTAAAATATTAATCGAATTAGTCAATTCTTTTTTATAGTCTTCCCAAAATTTACTTTTGTCTGCATCCATACTTTTTATTTTTGTACTTTTTTATTTTTAATTATAATTCTCATATAAGGTATTATTGGCCTACCGTCTTTATAATAACCTAAAACTGGATGATCTTCCTTTATTGAGCCAGTTTGTTCTGACTTATAATAATCTTCTACAAATTTTTTACTTAAACCTTTTGGGGTTAACTCTCTATATAAATCACCTTGCCCTTGCCCGATTATTTCAAATTGTTCTGGATTATATTTGTGTAAAAATGTTATAGGAACACCAATAACACCTTCATAATCAATTGGTATTTCAGTTACTTTAGCAACTTCTATTGCATTATAATTGTCATATATTGGGTAATCTTTTTTGTTATTATAATATTTTTTATAAAGTGTAATTTGTTCATGTCTTTTGCCATGATCTAAATTTGTAAACCAAACAACACCAGCAACAAAAGCATATTTTTTACCATTTTCCATTTTATGGTATTTTTCATAATTATCAGGAATTTCAAACCAACGATTAGAGCCATTCATGGTAACCCCTAACCACATTTTATTTTCTTTAATAAGTTTAAATATTTCTTTATAAGTTATTGCGTTTTGATTACCAATAATCAAAAATTTTTTCTTATATTCTATTAATTGTGCAACATATTCTCTAAACAATGAAAAGGGCGGATTAGTTACAACAATGTCTGCTTGTTTTAAAAGTTCAATACTTTCCGGACTGCGGAAATCTCCATCACCTTGGAGTGGTGACCATTCGTTATTTTTATTTAACTTTAATTGTTCAGCGATATCTCGCAAATCAAAAGCTCCATCACCATCCAGATCCCCAACCTCATTGATGATAAATTTATTAGCCGTTACTTTTGGACGTCCCTTTGATGGTGCAAGTGTTTTATCATTACCAAATAAACCTAATTGAGTATTGGCAATCGGTGATGGTTTATAGCTGATAGCAATAAGTCTTTTTAAACCGAGCGCATTAAAATTACTGGCAAAATATTTGAAAAAATTACTTTCAAACGGATCGTCGCAATTACAGTAGATTACTTTGTTACGAAATTGTTCTTTATAATATTTTAATTCCTTCTCAATATCAACAAGCTGAGTATAAAATTCATCCTTTTTTACCCTATTTGCATTTCTTAAATTTTTATTCGACGCTTTTCTTGGCATAAATTTAATAATTTAAATTTTCCGGATTATATTGTTTATTCAATTTTGATATGAATAATTTAACCACTACCATAAAATCATGAAGTAATTTTATAGTATCCCACTCTTTATTGTTTTGATCTATATTAAGTCTATTATAACTTAAATGAGTTATTTCGTTATTAACTCTTTTTTCTAATTCTATTATGGATGGTGTTTTAGAAGGAAGAATATTTTTCCAATTTTCAACAAAATGTCCGGCATAAGCACGATTATCTTTTTTAGAACATGGGTGATAAAAAAATTCTAATAAATGCCTCCCATATAACAAATATGCAGATAATACAATTTTTTCATTATCCAATTGGTCAATATAACGCCTTTTCTCATTTTTTATTTGAATATTTTTATTTAATGAATAAAAAAACATTTGTACTACATTTAGAAAATATTCATACAAAAATCTTTTTTTTAACTCAAAACTCAACTTTTCAAAATTATACATAAAAAATAATCTATATATATTATATTAACACTAAACATCGATTCAAGTCAACCTTAATTTTTGCTTTAATATCAACAAAAAACAGCGCCGGAGCGCTGAAATTTATTTAACTTCTTTATGAGCCGTATGCTCATTGCAATTCTTGCAAAACTTGTTCAATTCAATTTTATTCTTGAGTTTTTTCTTGTTTTTCTTGGATTGATAATTGACAGTACGACAAGTGGCGCATTGCAATTTGATCAAATTATCTTGTGACATATGTTTCTTTTAATAATATTTCAATAATTCGTATATTCGTACTTTATTTGTAATTTATTTTCAGAAAGTAACAAGGGATTCTGTATTTAATAAGCTACGCCCATGAATCCATTAGATTGCCGCGTCACTTCGTTCCTCGCAATGACAAGCTGGGCGGTTTTTATTGCGGATTCTCGTATCAAGTCCGATGAATATATAATGGAGCCAGCAGCAGGATTCGAACCCGCGACCAATAGTTTACAAAACTACTGCTCTACCAACTGAGCTATGCTGGCACATATTAAAACTAGCGAACTGTCAACATCCAACTGCTTGTCCCGTATACAACGAAGTTGTTATGCGGGAAGCTATGCTGGCACATATTAAAACTAGCGAACTGTCAACATCCAACTGCTTGTCC
>CAYPSS010000002.1:19289-41021 GCA_964413735.1 uncultured Gammaproteobacteria bacterium | reverse complement strand
CGTATACAACGAAGTTGTTATGCGGGAAGCTATGCTGGCATGTATTAGAACTAGCGACCCCTCGACACCCTTCGACAAGCTCAGGGTGACAACGAAAATAAAGGCTCGGGGTGACAATTCGGAATAATGTAAAATTGTCGATGTCTAACTGTTTATCCCGCCGAAGTGAAACGAAGGCGCTTCTCGACTAATTTATCTTACATAAATCTGGCTCGAAGTGACAATTCTGGTTTGTGTTAAAATTGACGAGTTGTCCGTACTTCGACTATGCTCAGTACGACAACATTTTTTTTTCATTACTACAACCCTAATTCTAAAAAAATCTAGCTATAATATAACAAAATTACTTAATTTTGGCAAGTGTTAATAATTTAAAGAACGTAAACTATAATTTGTTTAATTTTAGGCAAAAATTAATTAGTACTTTTTTATCAACTCAGTATAGCACTGAGCGATCTGATCAATTTGTGATAACAAACAATATTCATCAGCTTGGTGGGCCATTGATAACACTCCCGGTCCCCAGATTAAACAATCGCCCCATTGCTTGAATAATCCGGCTTGGGTCCACCCGCTCATAGTGGAAATTTTGTTTTGACCTAAATTATTTTGGGCAATGGAAGTGCAATTTTTGAAAAACAACGACTTAGTGCTTAATAAATTTGCCGGACCAAAAAATTTTACTTCCACTTTTGTTAGAGGATCAATTTTCCTAGCAATGGATTTTATTTGTGCCAAAATTTTGTTCGGATTTTCACGCGGTAAATAACGACGACTGATGATAAATGAACATTGATCCGGAATAACATTGGGCGCTGTTCCACCAGTAATCTGACAAATGGCTTGCGAAGGTGATGTGAACGGAGATTGTTTTAGTTGGTCTAATTTGATTTCGATTTTTTGCAATTCATCTATAATACGAGTAGCCTTTTGAATGGCATTGTTTTGCCGATTGGTTTTAGAATTGATTAAACTGGAATGGCCGGCTTTGCCAAAACAAGTAATTTTAATATCGAGCACCCCTTTTTGACCAATGAATAATGTGTTATTTGTTGGTTCCGCAATAATGACGCCGGCTTTTTTGTTCAGTTTAATTTTTTTCAAAAAATCTTTCCCACCCACACCCGTATCCTCTTCATCGGCATCAAAAAGTAAATAAATATCATTTTGTGGTTGCTTTGTGATTGCTAAACCCGCAGAAATAATAGCCGTTAAGCCGGCTTTCATATCCGTTGCTCCCAGACCATATACTCGATCACCATTTTTTTGTGCTCGGAAAGGATTTTTCTTCCAGTTGGCGGAAATTGGCACCGTGTCGGTATGACCACTGAAAATTAATGGCGTTTGATTATTTTTCCCGCGATAAATAATGGCTAAGTTTTGTAATTCTAATGAACCTTTTTTTACTAAAGTTTTTTTTATTTCCATGAACGGTAGTTTTTTCTTTTGTGATAAAAAAATTTTTTCCAAATAAGTAACAATTCGAATATTTGATTTGATGCATTGACTATCAAAACTGATCAGTTTGGTTAATAGTTCAAAAGTTTTCATATATTTTATAAAATATTATTTGAGAAAGGCAAAACATTGTTTTGCCGTGAGAAAAATTACTTAACGAAGTATTGGCGTTGCGGATCGCCCGTGTCATAGATGCCGGTAGGTTTGAAACCCAGATTTTGGACCAGCTCAATCGCTTCATAGGCCTTGGTGCGCGCGACTAATTTATCGGCGCCTTGATTCAAGGCATAGGAAATCAACCGTTTTAACAAATTTTGTCCCAGACCATTTTGACGCAACCCATTGACCACACCCACTTCCGCCAAGTAGAAAACCATAGAATTATCAGTGAATAAATAATTCAATTTATCGTGACCGGCTTTTTCTGCTAGTTGTTGACGCGTGAGGAAATAACCGGACGAAAAACCAAGCAATCGATTTTCACTGTGAGCCAAAATAAACTGTGGCCATTGTTTATGAGCGTAAGTATTTATTTCATCAATGACGGCTGAGATGGTCCAGTCTTCAAACCATGGCGCATCACGCCATAGGCGTTGATATACTTGGTAAAACTGGGTGTTCCACATTGAATTAGTGATATCGGGCAATTGGCTGAATTCTATGCTGGATAAATTGATACTTTCCACATATTGACAGTGACAATCGGGGAATTGTTTTTCTTGGTAACAACCGGCGCATGCTTCGCGCAAAATAGATGGCATCATTTCATTGCTGAAACGAACAAATCCCAACTTTTGCATTATACCACTTGAATTGTCATTAACCAAAGCCACAATTTTTTTGCCCGGATTTTCTTGGCGCGCCTTGTAATTCATGCATTTGGCCAAATATGCGCCAATGCCTTTGTGACGATGGTTTTGTTTAACATAAATGGTCATAATCTCAATTACTTCACCCCAGTTACGATAACATACATAACCAATCAATTCATCACCCCAAAAAGCAATCAACGCTTTATTGCTTTTCATTTCCTCAATAATTTCCGTAATTTGTTTGTGAGCCAAATTGCCCTGTTGCATTTCCGCATTTACCAAATCAAAGACCTTTTCCGCCAATTCCAATTCCACTTCACGACTTTGTTTGACGAGCAACATAGGAACCTCCGTTAAGTTGTAAAGAGCGTAGCCCATGAAATTATGGACTACTTGGTGCTCCTTAAACTTCACGAAGCACAAAACAATCCACAATCAGGTGGCTCGTGCCGAAATAAATGTTGTAAATTGTTTAGCATATAAAATTTGATTTATAAAAAATAGCCCACCGTCGGGCTATTTTGTGAACAATTGGAAAATTTTAATCAATCACAATCATAGCCCGGAGAATCTTCCCGATGGTTGTTATGCGTATTTGGGGCTAAATTGATTTTCATAAATTGCACTATATTTAATATGACGCACGAAAACTTATTTTGTTACAAATGTCGGTATTTGCTCAGTTGCCATGGTTTGTTGTTGTCCACTTTGCATGTTTTTTATGGTGATTTTGTTCTCCTTGATTTCATCATCGCCGAGAATCACCACAAAAGGAATATTTTGGGCGTTCACATACTCCAAGGCGCGTTTGACTTTGCGGTTCATTAATTCGGTTTCAACATTATAACCCATTTGACGAATTTGTTCGCTAATTAAAATCGCCGGACGTAAATTATTTTCGCCCATGGGAATAACGTAAATTTGGGTGATGGCTTGTTCCGGTACTTGGCCGGCCTGCATTAAGGCATCTAAAATCGTTTCCAAACCAATTCCCAGTCCAATCGCCGGGATATCTTCTTTCGACTCCAGAAAACCGCCAATCATTTTGTCATAGCGTCCGCCACCGGCGAGCGATGAACTCAAAATATTTTTATTTTTCAAAAATACTTCAAAAACATTTCCGGTATAATAAGCCAAACCACGCGCTAATGATGGAGAAAATATGACATTGGAATTATCAGGTAAATAATCAAGGGTTTGTTTGATTTGTTCCAGACCGGGACAGTCACCAACAAATTCTCGGAGTTGATTGAGTTTTTCTTCGTTGGTACCACCAACATCCAAAACATCAAGTAATTGATTGCCAAGATCATTACTGATTTCATTTTCTTGTAATTCCGCCAATACTCCGGCGCGTTCAATTTTATCAAGTTTATCAATGGCAATAATGGTAGCGGTGCGTTTATTGGCCGGGATGGCAATTTTATCCATAATCGCATCCAGGAGCTGACGATTATTCAAATAAACATTAATATCCAAACTCAGTTCTTTGAATAATTTTTGGGCAATACTGATAATTTCCGCATCAGCGGTCATTAAGGCATTGCCGACAATATCAATATCACATTGCCAAAATTCACGATATCTTCCCAATTTAATCGGACCATCACGGAAAATCTGGCCCATTTGGTAGCGTTTGAACGGCATTCTTAATGTGGGATTACTGCCCACAAAACGAGCCAACGGAACGGTAAATTCATTACGCAAAACTAAATCTCGTCCACCTTGATCCTTTAGTTTAAAAGTTTCGCGCATGGAATCGGATTGTTCACCTTGTCCGAATTTGGACGCTAAAAGTTCATAGCGTTCGATGATTGGCGTTTCAATCGGCACATAACCGTAGGATTCAAAAATCAGACGCATTTTTTCCGTAATGCGATTGCGCATGATTTTTTCTTTGGGACCAAAGTCCCGCACACCTTTGGCTTTTTGCAAAATATCTTTTTTCATATGTTTATTAATTACAAGAACTTTAATAATTGAATTATATCATTAATTTTTATGGTTTTGAATATAAAAAAACCACTGATAGTCAGCGTTTTTCCAAAATAATTCTTAAATCCAATGTTTAATATTAAAAATTTTGAATTTAAAATTTAATCAAGATGGGGCGGCCGACGGGGATCGAACCCGCGACCACTGGTACCACAAACCAGTGCTCTACCATTGAGCTACGGCCGCCATAATGGTATAAGATCTTCTCTTGTTTTTTGGTTGTGGGAAAGAAAAAAACTCTCTTTCCCCGGATACCAACGTATAAAAGAAAAGAGAGTTTTCTTGTACGCCCGACTATCATCGAGGTGAAGTTTAACGAGTTCAAACTCGTCTTTAGTTTTGACTAAAGCTACGCGCCAATTGCTTGGCTCCAAGGGTGTGTAAATTGAAGTTTTGATATCGGGCTATCACTATCCCCGACTCGCTTTGATCAAAGCCATTCAATTATCTTCCTTGTACTGGCGTATTTATAAATTTAATGATCTATTAGAATTGTAGCAAAATTTTTTCTTTTTGTCAATAGACCGCGATTTTTCGTGGTTTTAAAAGACTAGGTTTAATTTTTATTTGGTAATATTTTTCAATCCCTGTTCAAAAGTATTAATATTTTCTGTATTTCATCGACTGATTTCTTCGACGATTGGAACATTTATTAACCCAGTTTCACGTAATGTTTCGAGCAATTGATCAAATCTTTTTTGTTGAGCTTCTCGAGGCTTTAGTCTGGGGATGATATTTTGTCGTTGAAGCTGATCAATTATCATTTCCACTGTTGCACTGTCTTTAATGAGAGTTGAAACATTCAGATGAATCCCCTTTTTTTTCTAATTGATGAATAATATCTTGTAAAACATGGTTTATAATATTATTTAGTTAATATAAAAAAGTTAATCATGAAAAAAATTAAGTTCAAATTAATTTATTATTAAATAATTTCCCCAATTGTCAAAAGTGAGATCAGTCAATAAGACACTTTGATTAATTTGATATGGCCCAATCGCAGTTCTCTGTAAATCAGTCATAATCGCTCCGTACTTAATTTTTTGTCCCAAGTCATGAATTAAACTGCGAATATAAGTCCCGGTGGAACACTCAACTTCAATCTGGGCTTGAGGAAAATTATAATTGATTAAAGTTATTTTTGAAATTTCAATCTTAGTTGGTTTTAATTCTACGGTTTTCCCGGCGCGCGCCAATTTATAGGCCGGTGTACCATGAATTTTTTTGGCGGAAAACGCCGGAGGTAATTGTTCTTGAAGACCAATAAATTGATCCAAAGTTTTTTTTAATTCACTTTTGGAAATCGGTGTCAATTTATTTGCAGGAATTTTGGAAATTACCTCTCCTTCTATATCATAAGTATCAGTGGTCAAGCCAAATTCTAAATCAGCCACATATGTTTTGTGATATTGATGAAATTGATCAATTTTTTTTGTGGCATTACGTCCAATAGCAACAATCAAAACACCGGTAGCTAGCGGATCAAGCGTCCCACAATGACCGATTTTCCTAATTTTGGTAATACCTCTTAATTTGGCCACCACGTCATGCGAAGTCCACCCACTTGGTTTGTTTATAATTATGAATCCATTTTCCATAAATAAATAAAAACAGGCTCTCCGCCTGTTTTAAAAGATTATTCTTGTTCGTAAGCTTCTTCTTTTTTCTCGCGCCAAAAACTGAAGAGATCTTCCAGAATTTCAATAAATATTTTAAAAGGTGCTTCAATGATAAAATCAAATACAAAAGCGAAAATATTGATTTTGGAAAACTTGAAACTAAGCCATTGGCCGACGGTAGCAAATGGCAAAGATAGAAAATCAATCAATAAAGTGAAAATGTTATCACGCTTTTCTTCGATGGTAATTTCTTGTATCGGACGACGAATTCGAATGCCGAAAAAACTGACCACACTCAAAAAGAAAATAAAAATCAGCGCACTAAACCACATGAATTCCAATAATTCCAAACCTCTAAATATATAATAAACGGAAACGGCAAACACCAGTAAATATAAAGTGTCTAAAATCAGTGAAGTGAAAAATGATCTTTTGCGCGGGGCTTTTAATTTGAATGTTTGCGCTTTGCCTTTATCAAAAATAATATCTTTTAATTCAAAAATGATTTTCTGAGTATTTTTTTTGCCCGGGGTACGTATGGTAATGGCCACAAAAAACATCAAAATTGGTGGAAATAAAATATTTATTCCCAAGGTCGCATAATCAATTACCCCCTTGAAATATAAATCCAGCGGTAATTCCAAAATTAACGCCAAAAGCATTTTGGTGAAAAAAACGTAAATAATACTTCGTACCACACCGCGACGCAATTTTTTGCTTACATCCTTGTATCGCGCTTCAGTGGCTTTGTTAATGGATAACTCCAAGCTGGTTTCATCAAAAAATATTTCTGAGGCGGCGGTCGGGTCTTTGGCGATAATGTCCTTTAATGTCCAAAAAACAATAGCGTGTTTACGAATGATTTTATTCAAGCTTTTGCGCCAAGGATGATTAAGTTGTTCCTCAATCTCTTGCTTAATCTTCCCGGTATTAAGAGCGATTTTGATGACTTCATCGTTTGATGCATTGATCCAATGCGGATAATACAGGTTCCATAATTTATAAGAAAGCATGGCATTGTCTGATTTTCGCAAAGCACGATCAAGGGAAATTAACAGTTGCAATTCTTTTTCTTTGTCTTCAATTTCACCACGATTGGTCAAAATACGCGGATGCATGACCTGAAAAGCGAACTTTACCAGTGCATGGTCAATATGATTGGGACATAGAGCATCTTCAATTTCACAAGCTTGTAATTCCAATACCCATAAATATTGTGCTTGGGTCAAATCTCCGTGTTGTGACAGTAAATGGTATTTTTGCGTAATTTTCAAAACCTCATTGATTTTGGTTTTCGGAATTTGGTTGTTCTTCAAATAACCGGCTCGAATCATTTCATACACAATTTGTTCGGCCACTTTTTCCTCCGGTTGATTTAACAGTAGTTTTTCAATTAAAAATTTACGCTTCAAAATGCGATAAATAGCGTTTTTGCGCAACAAATGATCTTCGCGATAATCCATGGCATTGCGCACTTTTTCGTAAATCAAGGCCGCCGCGCCAATCACTTGGTTGATTTTGATCAATTCATCCTCGCTATGAATCGGTTCGGAAATATTAAAAGACGCAATCAATTTATCTAGTGATTTTTGTGACATAAAAATAATAATTGGAAATTATAATACAAGTAAATTATATTATTACAATAGCAAAGATTTGAGAAAATGGCAATTTGTTTATTTTGACAAAACAGCGAAAAAAAGATAAAATTGCATTATAAACAAAATAAATATGTTACATTTATACAATACATTGGAACGCAAAAAACAAAAATTTATCCCCCTAAAAAACAAAAAAGCTTCGGTTTATACTTGCGGACCAACGGTTTATGATTTTGCGCATATTGGGAACTTAAGTTCTTATTTATTTTCGGATTTATTAAAGCGATATTTACGTTATTCCGGTTTAACGGTCGTAGATGTTATGAATATTACTGATATTGATGATAAAACAATTCGTAATTCTCGGCAAAAACAAATTAGTCTGAAAAAATATACTCGGGGCTATGAAAAATTGTTTATTCAAGATTTGAAAACATTAAAGATTGATCTGCCCAAACATTTGACGCGCGCCAGTGATTATATTCTGGAAATGCAAAAAATCATCAAAAAACTGATTGTCAAAGGTTTTGCTTACATAGCAGAGGATAAAAGTGTTTATTTTTCCATAAAAAAATTCAAGAAATATGGACAGTTGGCCAACCTCAAACAATTGCAATTAAAAGTGGGTGCCAGTGGAAGAATTAACACCGATGAATATCTAAAAGATAATGTGGCGGATTTTGTTTTGTGGAAAGCCTGGGATAAGGCCGATGGTAATAATAAATGGGATTCACCGTGGGGTCCAGGTCGTCCAGGTTGGCATATTGAATGTTCGGCCATGAGCATGAAACATTTAGGGGAAACAATTGATATTCATACTGGTGGCGAAGATTTAATATTCCCCCATCATCAAAATGAAATTGCCCAAAGTGAAGCGGTGACGGGTAAGCAATTTGTTCGTTATTGGTTACATCGCGCTTATTTGAAAGTTGATGGCAAAAAAATGAGCAAGAGTTTGGGTAATTTTTTCACCTTAAAACAAATTCTGGAAAAACAACCTGATCCTATGGCCTTTCGTTATTTGATTTTAACCAGTCATTATCGAACCCCGATCAATTTTACGCTTGAATCTTTGCGATCTGCGGAAAATTCTCTTAATAATATTAGAAAGTTTATTTTCAAATTAAAAAAAGCAAAAGGTTCCGGTAAAAATAATTTTAATTTGTTGCTTAACAAACTGGAAAAAGATTTTCAATCAGCTATGGATGATGATTTGAATACTCCCCAAGCCATTGCCGGCTGGTTTGAATTTCAAAAGTTAGCTAATGGTTTATTGGAAAAAGGCTTAGTCAATCGTTTCCAAGTGCAAAAAGCTTTGAATATAATTAAAAAAATTGACTTGGTCTGGGGTTTCCTTTTGAGCCAAGCGCCAAAAAATAAAATTGATAAAAAGAAAATCAATGATTTGATCGCCAAAAGAAATGTTTGTCGGCAAAACAAGGATTATGCCGGTGCTGATCAAATTCGAGCTGAGTTACAGTCAATGGGCATAGAAATTCAAGATCAAGGTGATAAGACTGTTTGGGTGATAAAATAATATCTGCTTGTCACCCATTCGACCCGCTTCGCCCGCGAAGCGAGGCGAGCATGCTCAGGGTGACAACAGCGTAGTTATTTGTCAGGCTGAGCGAAGTCAAAGCCTGCCCCTTGAATTGTCACTCGTTTTATCCGAGAATCCACGATAAGCGATTTCTCTATTTGTCACTTCGAGTCAGATTTATGTGGTGTAAATTAGTCGAGAAGTGCCTCAAGGGGTAAAGCAAAACAATGAATCAGAGCACTTCGACCCGCTTCACCCACGAAGCGAGGTGAGCATGCTCAGTGCGACAATATAAAAAATTACTTTTATACAAAAAAAATTATCCGCTTGGATAATTTTTTATTTATGTAACTTTACTTGTTCATTAATTTCTCCACTTCTTGAAGTGTTTGATCCGCATGACTAATAGCGATTACTCCCCCATCAGATAAAACTTGTTTAATCAGTTTTGTATTTTTAATAATTGATTCTCGACGCTTTTGATATTGTTGTAAAAAGTGATTGATAATTTCCGTTGCAATTTTTTTAAATTCTCCCATGACATTTTCTTTGTTTTTGTGACGTTTAATTATAGCTTCAATATTTTGTTTTTGCGTTTCAGTTTCACTTAATTCTCGGCAGATGGTAATTAAACTTTCGAGGCTGGGCGTAATTTCACCAGCGGAGGCAGTCTGGGCGCGTTTAATTTTATTATCCACTTCTTTTGGCGTGTCAGTTAACAAAATAGCACCTTCGGGTTTGCTTTTACTCATCTTGCCATCACCTTTCAGTGATAAAATTCGTAGAGTTTTCAAAATGTGCGGTTGAGGTATGGGAAAAACTTCACCATAACGTTCATTAAAACGTTTGGCTAACAAACGACTGATTTCCAAATGCGGAATTTGGTCTTGACCAACCGGGATCACGTCCGCTTTTTGAATTAAAATATCAGCGGCCATTAAAACCGGATACATGAATAGCAAACTATTGGCGGTTTCCACTCGTGTGCCGGACTTAATTTTTTCTTTTAAGGTTGGAACGCGTAAAAGTTCGGCCACCGTGATTAAGCGCGCCAAATAGCTCATTAGAGTCGTGACTTGGCCCTTAATTTGACTTTGTGAATAAATAACCGCTTGCTTGGGATCAAGGCCGAGTGCTAAATAATCTGCCAACAATCCGGTAATATATTGATTAACCTTGGCCGGTTCATTGTCCGTAAAAGCGTGTAAATCCGCAATAAATACAAAAGGTTTGAATCCTTGTTTTTGCAATTCAATGATTGGTCGTACCGCGCCGAGATAATTGGCAATAGTCAGTACGCCGGTTGGTCGAACGCCGGTTAAGATGACTTTTTCATTCATAAAATACTTGTTTATTGATATAACAATAGCATGATTTACCTTTTTTGTAAATTTACTCAATAAAAATAAAAAAACAAATGTGAAGTCCCTGGTGCTTCCGGTTGCCCTAGTAATTCACTGGTGTTGGTATGTCCCACAAAGTATGGTTTAGCTTCAAGATTTTGGGCATATTTCATAACCGTATAAATACTGGCCGGTGAATCCAATTTAGCGTCAATTAAAGCATTAAAATTATAATTCAATATATTTTGAGCCGAATATTCATCTTGCTCATTTGAAGTTGCCAAGTTTTGGTCATGGGAAAAATCCACACTGGCAATTACTAAAATTTTCTTTTGTTGTTTTATCTCGTGCAAAATTTTTACTAAATGGTCAAGATCTTGAAATGCAATTTTTTCTTTGATTATAATAGGAATCAGTGTTGCTTGCGGTAGGCTTTTTTTGATAAACGGAACTAAACCGGTGATTGAATGCTCATTTTGAATGGTATGATTATCAATTGTTAACGATAGTGAATCATTAAACCATGTAAGTAATTTTTGATCGGTATTTAAGATTCCATAAGGCGTTGACCAATTTAAATCTGCGGTAATAAAATCACTTTTTCCGCGATTAAAATGATTAGGACCAATTAAAATTACTGTTTCATAATCACTTTCCAAATTATCAAACCAAGAAGCCAAGTGTTCCTTAACAAATAAATGGTGCGGAATTATCCCCGCCATAACCTCATTATTCGGAAAAGTGATTATTTGCGAGGAGTGATCATAGGCATGGTCAAAATATTCGCGTGAAATAAACATACTTCGTAAATATTTTTGCGGCTGCTCATTTTTTTGCCCAATTGTTTTGTTCACTGTGGGGCCAAACAAAATCAATCCCCCTTTGATCAAAATAAGGAGGATTGAAATAATTGCAATTGAATAAATGAATTTCTTGTTCATTAATCGTGAAGTGCGCCACCCCATTCAACTACGGTAAAACCGTTGCGCGCGGGTGTGACAATATTTTGAGGATTAACTTTTATTGGATAATCCAATCCTTCGTAATCCATAAAAATACGAATCACTGTGTCCGGATTAGGATTAACAGTCAAGGGAGCAATGCGATCAAATTCTGCTTGCGGTATAAAAGTAATGAAATAATAGGGTTTCCCAACAAATTTGGGGAGCCAAAATTCCAGAAAATCATTTGTCTCCTTTTCAATCATTCCCAGTTTATTTAAAGTATTACGGAAAAAAGATTCTACCTTATCTTCTGATACAACAAAACCATTGTTGGGTCGTTGGTATTTATAGCCATAACCCTCCCAAAAAAGATAATCATATTGTTTTTGATCACTGTAATTCAACAAAGTCCCGTTTGGTTCTGCCTTAACCAACCAGCCATCATTGTGTAATGGCTCAGAAACGGAAATTCCGCCTTCGGGAGCCACACTGACGGCCACATCCATTGTCTTTTTCGGATATAGATAAATCACCGGTTTGCCACACTCTACCGCCGGCATATAATCGGTGCGTGTAAATTCCATGATTTTACCAAACGGATCTTGCCAAAAAATCAAAGGCTTGTCATTAATAAATTGGTCATAAGGTTTTTTATCTAAAATATCTCCATCCACATAACCGGGATAATGATTATCATAAATCGTTTGCAATAATTCTTTTTTTTCTGAGTAGCCGATGTAATTGACCTTAAAAGATTGATCTTTTAATTCATAAATATTTTCACCGGTTGAAGTCTTCCCTGCCACTTTTAGGTCATTAATCGTAATGGCATATTGCGGATAACTGTTACATCCGCTAAAACCGCAACCGCCATAGTTGCGAATAACGTATTCATTTTTACGGGATATTTGATCATCCCACGTAATATTTAAAATACTGGTGGGATTATAATCGGTGGTTTCTGGCAATGCTTGAGCAAACGGTAATGCCAAAGCATATTCACGAATGGAAAAATCGGGCAAAATAATCAAATAACAATTTCTTTGGCTATCAAAGTAAACTTTAATTCCATTTGAATCCTCAAAAATATATTGTATTTTAGAATATTGAGATAAAATGCGAGTAAACCCAATCTCTTGAAGAATAAGTTTGTGAGTTGAATTTGGGATACTGATTTCGTTAGGAATAACCGGCAATTGCAACGACAGTTGATCGTTCAAAACAAACAAATCTTGATATTCTTCCGGATAAGCATCAGAATGTTTTGTTAAAACAATTGCTTTGGATTGATATACACCATCAGAAATTAAATAATATTTAGAAGAGCCGGACACCCACATATCTTCGTTTGGCCACTCAATATCCAGCAAATATAATTTAAAATTATCATATTGGCCTCCATTGATCTCTCCAATATGATACAAATTGGCATTATTTAATAAACCGGGATCCTTGATTTCATCGGCTTCAATTTGTATCGAGTACCAGCTGGCATTAACCATGTTCGAGTTCCAAATTACGCCCAAGGAATTACCTTTGGTAGTTGTAGCGTCAGAGTTTTGAACAATAATATCCGTTGATTCGGAATCTTGTTCTTCAGCTGGTTGGTTGTTAATCTCTTCTGGTTGATTTTTTAATTCAGTGATTACTTGCTGATAAGCTTCATTATTTGCGACCAAGAAGTAAACCAATACTAAATTGGTAATCAGTAAAAATGCCAAAGCTATAATCATAATGATTAGCAATGGTCGATTCATTGTTTCATTCATATTTTTATTTATTTATATTTTTATTATAACACACTATTTAACAATTATCACTCCGGTCATGCCAAGCTGTCGATGCGATCCAACACTGGAAAAATAATTGTACTTACCGGGTTTATCAATTTGGACTGTTATTTGTTCATTATTATTATCACTTAAAACCGATGTGCGAAATTTGGTGTTTTCAATCACCAAATTATGTCGGCCCGCTTTGTTTTGAAAATCAATAATAAACGGTTCACCGGCGTTCACGGTAATTTCCGTTGGCGAAAACTCAAAGTCAATAGCCGTAATTGGGTGTATCGGTATTTTGTTAGTAAAAGGGATGGCACATCCGGACAATAAAAAAATACTGAGAATTAAACTGAAAATCAATTTTGATTTATTTTTTTTCATAAATTAATAATTTTATAAAAACAGTTCCAAACAGAAAAGCAAAATAGTAAAATAAATTTATATAATAAATGACAAAACCGGGCATAGCCCATTCCAGTAACCACGCTATTATAAAACTACTAAGTAGCCAGGCCAGAATAATATTAAGAGTTATATTTAATAAACGCATATTATTTTATTAGAGTAAAACCAATTTCTTTAATTAAAAAATCATTAGCCACGATATCAGGACCGGAGATTATAAATTGCAGTTTGTTTTTTGTAAAATCAGCATTTGCTAAATCAAAAATAAATTCTTGAGTTTGCCAATCATTATTATTATCATTAAAATCATGAAAATAAAACGCATAATCATGATCGGATAATTTCACGCCCAGTTTGGCCGATAATTCAATATTTTTCTTGTAGATAATTGTTATTTGAGCTTGACTGAACTTTTTAGGTGAATAAATTTTGAAATAAATCGGTTCAACTACAATTTGCCAATGATTGTCAATTGGATTAATTCGACCGATTGGGTATGGCCCTTGAATAAATTTGTTACTGGAAACAGGACTTATTTGATAAACTTGATTTTCGCCAAAAGATGACTTTTGGATTGCTAAATAAGCGAAAAAAACAAGTAAAAAAACAGCCATAACACAATGAACAATGATTTTCAGATTTTTTTCGCTTATTCGCATATTCCAAGAAATTATGCTAAAATTAAGAAATGAGATTTCGAGAATTAATTAATCAATGGAAAATATTTGCTAGTGTAATTACTATTATTTTAGCAAATTTTTTAATTTTTCAAAATACCTTGGTGGGAATAATGATCAGTGTAGTTATTTTTATTTATTATGGCAAACGGCTCGGGCGATTTTTATTCCCTCAAAATAAGCCAATTATTCACATTATCTTGGGTGGGTTTATCTGGTTGGTGGCTAATTCTTTACTGTTAACTGCTTGTTTTTATTTATATAAAATCAATGCGTTAACAATAATTACTTCATTGTCTATCACTTTATTTGTCATAGAAAAATTTTGTATTGTTAATCAAGAGATTGAACCTATTTGGACAAAGCTCAAGTTTAACGGTTTGCGAGTTTGGCTTTATTCAATCGCCTATATTATTACCATTGGCGGTTATTTTTTTATAATTTTTAAACATCGCACCGCCGAAGCGATTACCGGCCCCTGGAATATTATTCCGAGTTATGTTTTTGTTTTATTTGCTTTGGCAACATTTTTCCTGATAAAAATTCTTTCCCAAACCAAAAAAACAAGTTCAGTCTGGTTTTTGATTATTCATTTTTTTTCCATCAGCGGAGTGGCTGGTTTGCTCTATTTTTATGGCTACGGATTTGATCCTTTTTTGCATTTGGCGGGCATGAAAAATATTCTGGCGACCGGCACTTTAACTCCCCTACCGTTTTATTATATTGGTGAATACAGTCTAGTACTTTACCTCCATTATTTAACCCGTATTGACCTAGAATCATTAAATATTTTTTTGGTTCCCGGCTTATTTTCTTTAATTTCTCCGATTGTCATTACCAATGGATTAAAATATGGTTTTAATTTAATAATCAATAAGGCGCTGATAACCGGTTTAATGATTTTTGTTTTGCCGATCAGTATGTTGATAAACACCACCCCTCATGGGTTGAACGTTTTTCTGGCTTTGATTATTATTTTTTACTCTTTGTGGCCAAGGCACAAATATAAATCTTTAATTTTAATTCTGTTAGCTTTATTTTCCGTTGCCACTCATGTTTTGTACGGTTTGCCCCTTCTTTTCTTTGTTTTGTTCAATATTTTTCACAAACCGATTTTAAAGTGGGCCATGGCTTTGATTTCTTGCTTTATCGTACCACTGATGTTTTTGGCCAATGCCGTATTAAATAAACAAAAAATTTCCTTTGGTTTTAATTATGATTTTCTTTTTAAAGATCTTTGGTTAACAAATATTCAATATCAATCGATTTGGGATTTTTTGTACAGTTATGGACTTAATTTTCGAATAATTTTTGTGATTCTGGCAATTTTTGGTTTGATTTTGGCAGTAGTGAAAAAATCATGGTCACGCATTTCCATATATGCTCTTTTTGCCGGAACGGCTTTAATTAATTTCTTATTTTTAAAAACATTTGTTTCATTGGATTTTGTGGCAATTAAAAACGCCGGTGACTTTCAATTGAGAATTTTGGATTTATGTTTCTACTTTTTATTACCGATAGTTCTGTATTTATTTGCAGAAATCTGGCAACAACCAACTAAAGCAATTAAATATTTTGCTTATATTTTAACAATTATCGTGATAAGCATGTCCTTGTATTTATCTTATCCACAAAAAAATGATTATTATAATTCCAAAAGTTTTAATGTCAGTGAAAATGATTTACAAATGGTGCATTTGATTAATGATCACGCAACACAAGACTATATTGTTCTTGGTAATCAAATAACCGCAGCAACCGCAATCAAGGAATTTGGGTTTGCTCATTATTATAATGATCAGTTTTATTATTCAATCCCCACTAATCCGGGGCATGATTTAAATGATTTTTACGAACAAATGACTTATCATTATCCGGACAGAAAAACGGCCATTAAGGCCATGGATTTTGCCGGGGTAGAACAATTATACTTAACGGTCCATGATTATTGGCCCAATTACACCGCGACAATTGAAAATGCGAAAAAAAATGCCGATCATTTTTGGGAAATCGGCAATGGTCAAGCGTTTATTTTTCTATATCAGCGCTAATTTTTTTACTGCCAAAACATTGAATCGCACTGCCCAGACTGGGCAGTATTTTTGTTATGAATTGATGTTCGAATTTCAAATAATACGGGTAAATTTTCAACCATAATTTATTTTCCATCCGAGGCAAGTAATCGTAAGTATAACTGTTGATTTTTTCAAAATTATATTTTCGCAGTGTGTCGGTGATCTGTTTAATCGTGAAACTTTCCGCATCCGGTTCAATCGGTTCGTTAATCACTTCCTTGTTTTTTCTAAAAATATTAATTAATACTATTAAAAATCGATAAGCCAAAAATTTATACTTAAAAGGATTCCACCACATATTAAAATTACTATTCGGTTCCCCCAGTAAAGCAAAAACTCCGCCGGGCGCCAAAACCCTTTCCACTTCTTGGAAAGTTTGTTCCATGGCAAAAAAATGATGCAAAGAACCATTGATTACCACTAAATCAAAAAAATCATTTTCATATGGCAAATCAATAGCCTCGGCAAAAGCCAACTTCAAATGCGGATGTTTTTCGCGGGCAATTTTCAAGACCTCCCGAGAAGCATCTACACCATAAACATTATCACTTAAACTTAATAATTTTTCGCTCAATCGTCCGGTGCCGCAGCCCAGATCAAGAATCCGATTAAGCGGTTTATTGTTTAAATAATTTTTTAAATTTTGAAAATTCCAAGCATCAACAATTTGAGCACTGACCGGTTGGATATGCCATTTATCATAATTTTGTGCCGTGCGATCATAATATTCTCGTTGCACCGTTAAGTTTTGCTGATAATCACTCATGTTATTTGCTTAATTCATAAAACAATATCCCGGCCGCCACCCCGACATTCAAAGATTCCATTTGCGATTGAATCCGGATATTGAATTTTTTGGAGGCCAACTTTAATATTTTGTTATCAACGCCATGACTTTCATTGCCGAGAATCAGACAAAAAGGCGATTTAATTTTGGTGATTCTTTCCCCGTTCATAGTGGTGGCGATCAAAATATGAGTTTTTTTAATTTGACGTAAAAGGTTTAATTTGGAATCAAATGTAAAATTAATTTTAAAAATCGCATCTTTGCTTGCTTGAATAGTTTTTTGATTAAAAACATCCGCACAAGTTTCATCCAAAATAAAATTATTAAACCCAAATGCTACACCGGTACGAAGAATTGTTCCCAAATTTCCCGGGTCATTTATATTATTCAAATAAACCAGATTTTTTGTTAAGTTGTTCTTTTCCTTTGGTACATCATAAACAGCGATAATCCCGGAAGTATTATCAAGTTCGGAAATTGCTTGGCAAAGCTCGTCGGTAATTTCGTAAATTGTTGATTGACTTAAATTCAAAGCCAAATTTTTATTCTTAGCGGTCAAATAAACTTCGCGCGGTTCAATCCCTACTTTCAAAGCGTCAATAATGATTTTCAAATTTTCCACCTTAAATAAACCTAAAGTTTGACGATTTCTTTTGTCATTTAATTTTCTCAAAGTTTTGATTTTGGCGTTACTCTTACTGATAATTTTTTCCATAGATTATATTTAATGGACAAATTATAACACAAGCTTGAGGCAAATTCAAGCAGGAATTATAGGTTATTTGAGGTGTTTTTTCACTTTAGCGACAATTTCTTCCAATGAATATTCTGACTTTACCAAGTAATCGTCCGCTCCATTGCTCAAACATTCTTGTTTGCTGGTTTCACTGTCGACCGCCGTCATAATAATCACCGGGATATTTTTTGTTTTGGAATCATGTTTTAATTCATACAAAACATGATAACCGCTTTTTCGTGGCAACATCAAATCCAGTAAAATAACTTCCGGTTTGTTTTTATTAACAACTTTCAACGCTTTTTCACCATCTTCGGCAGTTAGTAAATTATAACCATTATTTGACAAATACGCTCTAATCGCTTCAATAAGGATTTTGTCATCCTCCACCACTAAAATTGTTTTCATATAATTACCATTATTTTTTGTTCAATTCAAAACCAAAAGTCGAGCCTTGATTTTCTTTGGAAGTAAAATACAAGTGGCCACCATGCGCCTTAATTATGGCCTTGGCAATGTATAATCCAAGTCCGGTGCCTTCGGTTGCCACATTGGCTATGTTGTCAGCCCGGAAAAACTTTTCAAAAACCCTTTTTTGTTGATAATTAGGTATCCCATATCCGAAATCCTGAATGGAAACAATGACCTTATCATTTTTTTCCGACAAATTGCTAATAATAATTATTGGAATGTTTTTATAGTTTTCATCTGTTTTTAATTTTTTCATGATTTCAAAACCATGCATACCGGGTAATAATAAATCCAGTAAAATTAAATTTGGTCGATTTTTTTCACTGCACTTAGCACTTTTAGGCCATTAGTTTCCACTACCACCTTAAATTTTTCGTGTTCAAAAATTTTTAATAATGTATTAACCAGTAATTTGTCATCTTCAACGAGGAGAACGATTTTTGGTTGTGGCATAAAGTTTTTTGTTTTTTAGCCAAATATTTAAATAAAAGCTCAAATTTCGAGCAATTTTATCGATGGTTTGTTTTTGATTCAACTTACCGACAACATATTGTTTAAGAGGGTTTTCAAAGATTGTACGACCAATAGCAAAACCGATTGTTTGCGGAAATTTGGCACCATCGCTTAACCAGTGCTTCACCACCTTTGGTGTTTCACCACGACCAAGAATGACAATTTTACCTTGATTGCCGACAGCCTTGGTAATTTTTTCCCATCCGGAAGTATTAAAACCTTCCAGTTTCCAGACTGAAACTCTTAATATCTTTTTTATCTCGTTAATGGCTTGCACTGTTCGTATAATACGCAAACCTTGATCATAATTTTTTTTCGAACCGGCAATTTTCAGATCTTTTTCCGTTGGTGGTACCAATAACTCGAACAAGAATCCGATTTTATTTTTTTGACAAAACGCACTGAGTTTTTTTAATCGTTTTAATTGGATAATATTATCCGTTTTATTCTGTGGATTATAACGCACCAAGACTTTGGCATATTCCGGTTGATATTTATTGATGTGTTCAGAAAAATTATTGCCATATTCAAAATCAAAAATCGTTTGCCCGCTTTTTTCCGTAGTTAAGATTCTAATTACGCCATTTTTCTTGGCAGATTTCAATATTTTATCACCATGCTCTTCGTCAACCAGTAAAGAAAAACCTAAAACATCAGGATATTGCTTTTTAACCTGCAATAATCCTTGGTAAATAATATTTTTCAATTCTATAACTTTTTTCTTATCTTTTGAGTTCGGCTGATTCTTAATTTTAAGAATTTCCCGATAAAAAGACGCTCGATGATCAAACGGCAAAATAATCAATTGTTTATCCATATTATAAGTTATTCTTTTTTCATTATAGCAAATTAAAACGGCAAGGTATAATTTATTTTGGGTGATTGAGGACTTTCCCAATTAATCGGATTTAAGGAAATTTCCAAAATATCTTCCACCAATTTATACTTAAGTTTTTTATTAAGTAGCGCATAATCATATAATTCCTTGGTGATACGCACATCCTCATGACAATAAGCCGAAATTTTGTCTTTTTCACCTTGTTTCCACCATTTCACCGCTTCCAAGCCATGACCGCTTTTCTTGATTCCCAAAGTACCTTCGGCTACCATATCCAATCTGATTCTTTTTCCCAAAGATTTATAAATTTCATCCAGCAAATCAACCTGCTTGATTAAGCCTAAATTCCCCGGATAATATTTATTCAATAACGGCAAATCAAAATTAATTTGATTATAACCGATTATCAAGTCAGTATTTTCAAGAATCGGCCATAGCTTAGACAAATCTTCCTGCCAAAATGATTGATATTCATCAGTCTCATAATCATACAAAACCAATAAGGCCAAATCCAAGTCTTGCGGATTGGTGGAGTTCACCATTTGAAATGAATTGCGAGTTTCTATATCTAAAACTATTTTTTTCATATTTTTAATAAAAGAGCTTACAAAAGCTCTTTGTTGTTACGACAAACGATTGCTGATCTTTTTCATATTATTGCAAACATTGAGCAATTTTACTCAAATCAGCTGAGGTCGGTGTGGCCCCGGCCATTAATTCCATTGAACGAGCATTTCCCAATTTTTGGAAAATGCAATCTGACATTTGAGGAGTCACCTTTTTTAACAAATCATCAGCCTCTAAATTGTTAAAATCCTCAATTTTAATACTGCTGGTACCGGTAATTAACGGTTTAATACCATATGGATCGGCGACCCAAAAATAAACGCCAATTAAAATGAAAATTAAAAAAATTACGCCCAGAACCACGAAAAACACATTAAGGATTTTAAGAAAAAGCTTCATAGTTTTTTTTTAATAATTAACTGTTTAAATTATAGCATTTTATAATGGGTAATAAAAGAAATTATGATAAGTATTGACAGACGAGCTGAAAGTGCTATATTAATCAATTGATCCTTAACAAAGGAGAGGATTATGCCTAGACGTCCTCACGCTTTGATTTATGGAAAAGTTGATACTTTTAGAATCAGAAATGATAGCATGTCAATTCGCCTTCTGGTATTTGGACGGGATGGATATACTCGATACATTTGGGTTTTCTGTAATATTTTTCGTAATATCAGAAAAGGTGAATATTTGAAAATTAGAGGGACTTTTGACGGCGATATTTTAGCCCCTGCATTTTGGTATCATTCTTGGCTTGTTGGGACCACTTCAGATATAGAAATTTTTTCAATTAGTGAACAAACAGCAAAAAAAAGTTATTGTGCTTTTACTCTTGATTGTACTTTTTCAAATACTGGCTATTATAATGACTATTATTATTATCATGTGGGATATTTTGCTCCACATACTGATGATGATGGTGATGAAAGAAGATTTCGATCGTTTGAATTCATTTTGCGTGGTAAGGCTGCATATGGTTATTATGATTATGAGACCGGTGATCGTGCTTGGTTACGTTTCCTTGGAGAATTTGCTCCAGGTGATAAGTTCCTAGTTTCTGAAATCGATTAATTTTAAAAACAACAAAAAAACCAGTGACAAAGTCGTTGGTTTTTTATTTAACTTAAAGCTATCTAAGATAATCATTTCCGATTCATCAAGCAGGCGCGGGTTAAATGGATTCTTCGCCGAAGGCGAATACGCCCTTGGCGCAGAACCGACGACCTATTGATTAACAGTCCCAGCCAGAGGCTGGTCACTGCCTGCCGGCAGGCAGGCGCGGGTCGGACTTCCTTCGCTATGCTCAGGATAAACTTCTCACCCGACTAAACAAAAAATCAACAGCAAGTGTTGATTTTGTGGCTCCGCGGGTCGGATTCGAACCGACGACCAATTGATTAACAGTCAACTGCTCTACCACTGAGCTACCGCGGAATAATGTTGAATTGTAATGCGGTAGCGAACTGTCGACGCCACTGCTTGTCCCGCATACAACGAAGTTGTTGTGCGGGAAGCTACCGCGGAATAATGTTGAATTGTAATGCGGTAGCGAACTGTCGACGCCACT
>CAYPSS010000002.1:0-19189 GCA_964413735.1 uncultured Gammaproteobacteria bacterium | reverse complement strand
GCTTGTCCCGCATACAACGAAGTTGTTGTGCGGGAAGCTACCGCGGAATAATCTTACAAGAATTACCTTAAAATAGACTATCACACTTAATAAAAAAAAGCAAGTCCACACCTACTTTACGACTTAATCCATTTGTAAATACAAACTCGCCACCCGCCAGACCTCATTTTCCGGAATAACACCGATTTCAAAATCTATATAATTAATTTCCGAGGCAATGCGCCCGGAGATAATAATAAAGTTTAAATCCGGATCAATTACATCATTAAAATATATTTCCGGAGAATTGTTAATAACGTCTTTTAAGTAAACTTCATTACCAAAAAATATTTGGAAAGATGAAACAAAATCATCATAAGACACTTGAGCTTTCATGGTTTGTGAGAATCCACGATAAAATTCATCAAAACTTTTTTGTTCAACCGCACGGGTGAAGTTTTCCAGAGTTTGGTTAACCACTTTTTTCGCTTGCGTATTGGTTAATATCTTTAGTTGTTCTTCAGCCAACACGTCACGAAATTTCTCGATTTTCCAATCATTGTTTTGTTTCTCAAGATACACCTCATACGGCAATGACAGTCCCAAATCAGTTACCACCACACCGGTTAACTTGCCTTGATTGCCATTTGTTTCTCTTAACTGCCAATTAGTACTAATAATTTTATTCAATCGTTTCTTGGCAATATAATAGTCAAAATTTTCTCTGGGGACAGCTTCGTGATATTCATCGGTCATCAAAGCGTAAGCCTCATCAATTTTCTGGTTTTTTATATTAAACAAAAAATCAGCCACCACTGAGGTTAGTTGTCCGGTAAAAACAAAAATCAAGTATATACTTAATAAAGTCACTACAATAAAACCTCCAATTGCCGATAAAATATACAGCTTTTGTTTTTTCGTTCGATTTTCCGCATCAATAAAATCAATTTCCGCTTCCGGTGATACTATTGATTGAGAAATCTCCTCCATAAAAATATTTAATAATCACGTAGTTTTTCAATACCTTTAAACTGCTGAATTTTTTCCAAGGCCTTGGCCTCTATTTGCCGAATACGCTCACGAGTAACATCAAACTCCTGTCCCACTTCTTCCAAAGTATGAGAAACACCATCCACCAAACCAAAGCGCATTTCCAAAATCTTCTGTTCTCGAGGGGACAGTTCCTTGATTATTTCCCGAACATAATCTTTTAACAGTTGCAAAGCGGCCGCGCGATCCGGTGAAACATTTTTCACATCTTCGATAAAATCTTCCAAGGTAGAGTCTTCATCATCATCACCGACCGTTGTTTCCAATGATATGGTTTCTTGAGAAATTTTGATGATATAATTTACTTTTTGCAAATCCTCACCCATTTCTGCGGAAATTTCCTCCGGCATTGGCTCACGTCCCAGATCTTGAATCAAGCGACGTTCAATCTGCTGAAATTTATTAATTGTTTCCACCATATGAACCGGAATTCGAATAGTCCGTGATTGATCAGCGAGAGCTCTGGTAATGGCTTGACGAATCCACCAGGTGGCATAAGTGGAAAATTTATAACCTTTGCGATATTCAAATTTTTCTACCGCACGGAATAATCCGATGTTGCCTTCTTGAATCAAATCAAGTAATGATAAACTTTTACCAACAAATTTTTTAGCTATAGATACAACCAATCGAAGATTGGCTTCGATGATTTTTCTTTCCGCTTCTTTGTCACCACGTTCTTTTCTTTTGGCCAAAGATAATTCTTCCTCCTGGGTTAATAATTTCACCTTACCGATTTCTCGTAAATACATTTGAATGGAATCAGCTGACAGTTCAGACAAATCAATTCGCGCGGAATTTTCCGACGTCACACCAACACTAAGCAATACTTTTTCACGATCCTCTTTTTTTGACAAAGCACCGCCTTTTAATTCGACGATTTTCACCCCCATACTATCAATGTCATCAAGAAAATCCTCGAAAACATCGATATAGTCTTCCACAGAAGAAAAGGTGCGTAAAATTTCTTCTTCGGTAATAAAATTACGCGCTCGTCCTTTAGTGATGAGCTTTTGAATTATTTCATTGTCCGGAGGCGCTGATTTTTGATAGCGCACGCTAGCAGATTTAACAATCTTTTGCCCCTTTTTATTGGCGGGAGCAGCCTTTTTCAATAATCTACTTTTTTTTGTTGAGGTAGATTGAGATTTTTTCTTTACTGCTTTCGAGGCAGTATTTTTTTTGGCCTTCTTAATTTTTTTCACAATGCTTTTCCGGGCCATAATGTATATTAACTTTTAGATTTTCAATTGATTCTTTTTATTATTGATATCTTGCAATTCTTTGATCAAATCATTGATTTTTTCCGCTGATACCATCGACATTTGATTTTGAATTTCTTGACTGCGTTTTTGGTAATAATTTAATTTTAATCGATAAATTACTTTCATCACCTCAACTTGCAATTCATTTAATGAATAATCACTGTAATCACGATCGACGAGCAAAATTAATGAGCGTAAAGAATTTTCATTTAGACCCAAATCAGTCATGGCGGTTATTTTTTCCACCAGACTTTCAGATGAAATATTAACATTTTGATTATACCAGATTATTATTTGGCTGTAAAGTTTTTGATAAATGTTATCAATCATTTCCGGTATCAACTGGTCAATTACCAAGTTCAAAAATTCCGGATGATTAATTATAAAAGAAATCAACAAATCATCCAGAGCCGTTAGACCATGGGCCTGTGGACTTAATTGATTTTTGACGGTGCTTTTTTGAATCCCTGCCCCCATCGGCAAATCTTGATAAATCACGGTATAATCAACATTTATTTTATTCGCCAATATTTTGATCCAATGATCTCGTTCAATTTTACTGACCAGCTTATTGATTTCCGGTAAAAATTCTTTGATAATTTTTTTCTTGCTATTAATATCTTGCGGATTATAATCTTCCAAAACTTTTTCCAAATAATATTGCATAATCGGCACCGCGTTTTCAATCGCCTGCTTCCAATTATGCGGATTTAATTTTATGCATTCATCAGGATCTTTTCCGTGAGATAATTGTATAACGCGAATATTCATTTCATGTTTCAAAGCCAAATCAATTGAGCGTCGCGCCGCATTTTGACCGGCCACATCCATATCAAAGCAAATCGCCAGATTATCAGTAAATCTTTTTAATAATAATATTTGCTCATCAGTCAAAGCTGTCCCCGATACCGCCACCGTGTTAGTAATCCCAACGCGATGAGAAGCAATAACATCCATATTACCTTCCACCAAAATTACAAACTTTTTTTGTCTGATTTCTTCTTTCGCCAAATGAAGACCATACAAAACATGACTTTTTTTATAAACCGCGGTTTCCGGTGAATTGATATATTTAGCCGGAACATCGCTACTCAAAGCTCGCGCGCTAAATCCAATAACATTGTCATGGATATCCATTATGGGAAAAGTAATTCGATCACGAAATCGATCATAATACCCCGATCCTTTTTCCTTTTTAACCGTTAAACCGGCACTGAAAATTTCCGTTTCCGTATAACCTTTGTTTTTCAAAAACAGCAAGGATTGATCCCATGATTGCGGAGCATAACCCAACCGAAAACGAATAATTGTTTTTTCATCCAATCCACGATTATTCAAATATTGTTTGGCAATACTTTGTTTTTGCAATTCATGTGACCAATAATTGGTTATATCATCGAGTAAATCATAAATTCGGTTTCGTTGACTGACCAAGCGAGAATCATTGGTCGGTAGATTCACTCCGGCTTTTTTAGCTAAAATCTTCAAGGCTTCCGGGAACTCCAAATTTTCTTTGTTTTGTAAAAAATTGAAAATATCTCCACCTTGATTGCAACCAAAGCAATAATAAAACTGTCTTTCTTCATTAACCATGAAAGATGGGGTTTTTTCGTTATGAAACGGGCAACGCCCCTTCCAATTTATCCCTGACTTTTTCAATTCCACATATTGCGAAACCAGGTCAACGATATTGATCTTTTGTTTGATTTCTTCGATTGGATCCATACTTAATAATCTTATATCATACCAGCTAAAAAATCAATTATTATACTGCTTGATTAACATATGTTATAATATAATTAATATAAAAATTACTATGAAAAAAATTAATAATGATTTTAAATTGCCGCCGGAAATGAAGAAAAACTTAACCATCGGGCAACGCGCCGCGGATTTTACTACTAAAATTGTCGGTAGTTGGACGTTTATCTTAACTCTTTTTGCAATACTGTTAATCTGGATTATAATCAATGCTTTGGAAATTATTTTTAAAATGTGGGATCCTTACCCATTTATTTTATTAAATTTTGTCTTGTCCTGTTTGGCGGCTGTTCAAGCCCCAATTATTATGATGAGTCAAAATCGACAATCAGAGCGTGATCGAATGCGCCAACACTATGATTACTTGATTGATCGCAAAGCAGAGCGCGGAATTCAAAAAATTCAAATTGATATAGAACAAATAAAAAAACAGTTGAACAACTTATCAAAATAAGTATTAATAAAAATATTCCCCAAAAGGGAGTGTTTTTTATTATAATATATTAAATTCCATTTTTGACAAATTGATTAGGTTATGTTAGGATATGAACCTGTTCCTTCAAAATGAGGAGCTATGAGCCACAATGATCGCTTTTTTGATTTGAAAAAAGGTTGGATACCAAACATTATTACCCTGATTGGACTTATCCTAATGATCCCCCTGTTTATTTTTCTTAATTGGCAGGGATATCTCATTTCATCACTGATCGTTTACGTAATTGGCTGGATCATGGATGGACTGGATGGCAAAATTGCACGCAAATATTACATGGAATCAAAATTTGGAGCGTTTTTTGATCAATTAGCCGATAAATTGAACACTTGGAGTCATATTGTTTATTTCTGGTTTGTTCTCTCCACTATTATTGCAGATAGCGAAAATACTTTGACATTTTTTGCAGTGGTGGGAGTACTGATCGTGGTATTGGGGTTATCACTGATTATCGGTCGAATTTATATGTTGTTAAATGAAAATAAATTCATCAAAAAAATTTCCATCAGTGCCGTACCGAGCGGAAAAATCAAAACCAATGTTGAAAGAAGCGCCATTTGCTTGCTAATCCTCAACCAAATATATATTGCTCACAACAAAATGGATGATATTTCGCTATTCACCATCTACCTGGCCATCGGCGCGTTGTTTGTCAGTATTATTTTCGCCTTTTTAAGTCTTAATGAACAACTGTCAAAAATCAAGTGCCGTAAAAAATAATTTAAAATACTCGCCAAGCGAGTATTTTTTCATTTTAAATAATTATATTGTTTGCAAAAATTGGCCCAAATAATATCCGATAACAATTACTATCAGGCCGATCAATAAATCCTCACTTACCGATCGATAAATAATTCGATTGTTCCTTCTTGCCATCAAAGCGCTGAAAAAACCAAGAATTGTAAACCCAATAATCACATTTACAATAATCGCAGTTTGCAATGGTAACAACCAAACAATCACAGAAAACAACAAGCCCATTAACAACTTGGCAAACAAAGTGGAAAAAGCCGAAAGACGAACATTTGTCTTGGAATTATTCTTGTCGGTTTCCTCGGAAATGTGAATGGCAAAAGCATCGCTCAAACCATCGGCCACGGCAATTAATACAATTGAAGTCAAAACAACGCTTTTCAAATGTGTACCACTATACATTCCCACCATCATGCCCAGCGTAGTAATAACTCCGGAGGTTAAACCAAATCCAAGACCGTGTAATAAAGCTCTTTTCATATAATTTGTGCTTCCAAGTCAGGAATAGCTTGAATTAATTTAATTAGTTTTAAGGTAATTGGATAAATAGTGAATATTTTCGGTTCAAAATTTTCCAATTCATTTATTTTAACCCATTGGTAATCCGAATATTCATCATTTAGAACAATCTCACCAGACTGATAAACGGCTGGATAATGAGGCAAAATCATCGAAGCCCCACTCTTCTTTACATAAAAATGATTAACACTATAATCAAGAAAAATTTTTATTTTTACCGCTGCTCCAATTTCTTCATTCTTTTCTCGTTGCAATCCGGCGATAATGGAATCATCAGTGGTTTCCATTTTACCTCCAATAAAGGAATATATCCCATCAAAATCATTTTCATTTTTTCTTTTTGCCAGTAAAACCTCGGAAAAATTATTGCGAAACAAGACGATCTTTTGACAGTATTCAAAATTATAGCCCATATTTTAATTTAGATTATTTTCCAAAGCTTCAAAAAATTTATTCACATAAAAATATTTGGCATAAATCCCGGCCAAACTGAAATCTTGAAGTCCGAACTCACCTTTCCAATTGATTTTGGTTTTATCACCTTGATCGATAAAATATATTTCACCTAATCCAATCAAAGGATGGTTGTCATTGGTTTGATATTTAATTACTTGACCGATTTGTACTTGAGTAAAAACATATTGAACGGTTGTTTGTTTTGCCCCGGCCATATAAGTAACGGTTAACAATCCGTTTTTTCGTAACCCGGCGGAAACAACATTACTTAATTCATTCGGCCAAAAATCGGTTTGACGCGAATCGGTAAAAGCCCGGGAAAAATCTTGCCAAACCTGCGTCGTCGGTCGATTAACAATGAATTGATGATCAAAAGTAAAATAACGCGAACTGAAAAACAAATATGCAAAAACTCCGAGCAATAAAAAAACAATAATAAAGAAAACAAGTAGAACAAATAATAACTTTTTTTTCATAAAATAATACTTTGATATAATTATATCATTTTACGAAAATAAAAAAAGTCCGCCGAGCGGCGAACTTTTTTCTATTTGAAGAGATTATCTTTCTTCACGAGGTCGAGCTTCATTAACCACGATTTCGCGGCCCATGAAGTCCTTACCATTGAACATTTCAATTGCTTTTTCCGCATCTTCATCTGATTCCATTTCCACAAAACCAAAGCCTTTTGATCGGCCGGTCATTTTGTCGATAATAATGGTAGCTGAAGTTACAGCACCGGCTTGTTCGAAGTGAGCCTTCAAATCAGCGTCGGTAGAAGCAAAAGGGATGCTCCCGATAAATAATTTTTTTGCCATAAATGATTTTAATCCTACATTAATAACAATGTAAGTCGACCTTATCCATTGTTTTCGCTGTAAAGATTAAAACCTTTACGAATACTTATGAAATTGATCACAAAGCGCGAAAAACAAACTTACTTATTAACTGCTACATTATAGCACAAATCCATAAAAATTGCAACCAATATTGCGTTTGTGGATAATATTTGCCTTATTTAAGACCATTGCATTCGTTTAATAAGCGGAGCGATCAAATTGTCCACCGGCGCATAATCATCGGTTAATATTAACTGAGATGATAAATTTCGCACGGAAATATCCAATAATTGATCTGATAAATCAGCTAATGGGTAGACATCTGATTGTAAAACTTTTGAACTATTAAAATTAATTACTTTATCACCATTAACCCCCAAGAAAATAATATTTTGCGCCCTGGTTTCATTCCTCCCTTCAATGGCAAAAAAATATGAATTCGGAAAAACGGTTTTAATGGTTTTAACTTGTGACCAAAATAATGATTTTTCATTTTCCGACAAATTCATTTCTCCGATTAAATTGGCCAATACAATACCATTTGGTGATAATTTTTGCTTCAATAATTCCCAAAATTCGATCGTGGTAAAGTGAGTTGGAATGGAACAAAAAGTTTTGAAAACATCACTGTAAATATAATCAAAACTTTTATCACTCTCATACAAAAACCGTCGGCCGTCAAGAACATGGTTAATAAGTCGAGGATCGTCGGATAAATCAAAATATTCTTTTGATAATTGGAATAACTCAGGCTCAATTTCCACCACTTCCACCTGAGCATCAGGGAAATCTTCAATAATCATTTTGGGTATTAAATATGCTCCCCCACCAATCACCAAAGCATGGTTAATTCGTTTATCAAACAAATGATACAAGGTATAATATTGAGCATATTTATAAGCCGGCTTCCCATTATCCAAAAACATGGCCGCCGAACTACTGCCATCTTGTCGGAAAAACCTGGTGGGACGACCTTGATATTGCCCATCATAAATCAGTATTTTTTCATACACTCCATCAGCTTCATAAACCACATTAGCCGGTTTGAACATTTGAGACGAAATAATCACTGCGATAAATATTATTGAAATAAGCAATAAAAAAAATAAAATTTTCTTTTTTTGATTCCAGAAAAAAAACAAGGGGGCCGCTCCAAGCACAATTAAAACAATTGCCACCCCTAAAATAATATTTTGCACGCCAAAATTCGGGATTAACAAAAAACCGGTCCCCAAACTTCCGATAATACTACCAAGCGTTGACCAAAAGAAAATTGTTCCGGATATTGTACCAATTCCTAATTCTGGATTACTTAATTCATGGAGCTTAATTGCATAAGGTGACAAAGTACCAAGTAATAAAGCGGGAATGAAAAACAAAAATATCGCCATTAAAAGCGGTCCGACAATCATGGAAAGCTGATAAGCGAAAAATGGCAAAAATATAATAATGCAAATTTGCATGATCAAAACACTAATTCCTCCGCAGAAAATCATCAAGAAAAAAATCTTCTTGTCCGGATATTTATCTGCCAACTTACCACCCCAATAATATCCTAAGCTCAAAGCCATTAAAACAATACCAAGCACACTGGAAACCGTAAAAATCGTATTACCATAAAACGGTGCTAAAATTCTGGTGGCCGTCACTTCGATCACCAAGATTGCCGCGCCGGTTAAAAAAACCAAAAAAGGATAAGTGTTTTTCTTGATCAAGGAATAAAAATTTATTTTTTTCATAATTTATTCGGTCGAAATAATCAAATCTTGATCACACTTTTCTCGGGCTTCAACGGCCAAATGAATAATATCATCAATTTGCGGTTCAATGCCAAAAATAACCTCATTATTTTTTAATCTGGCTTCCACTTGCAAAGAATGCGCCTGCATAACTTGTTGCACCTGACAATTTTTTAAAGCGTCTACAATCAACGGCCAGTTGTTTTCTTTAATCGGGCACACTACTTGGCATTGACCCATCAAACAACGAACTTCATATGGACAAACCGACCTAATTGCATAATCAAATGGTAATTCACAATCATTTTGCATTTCACACGCTTGATTTAAATTCTCCGTGATATCAAAGGTTTTTCTTGACTCAGAAATATGCCAAATATAATACCAACGTGAATAATGGCGTCGCGTGATAATAATAGATTCTCCACTTTGATTAATATAAAAATACCCAGAACCCATTTGTTCATAAAATTGATAGTCTTGTTTGTCCAACAAATCATCTATCGGCTTTTGTCCACTGGTGCTTTTTGTCATTAATAAATTGGCTGTTTGATTAACATAAACGGATTGATTACCACCAAATTGAAGACTGATAATTGATTTTAAGTACGGCCAAGGATTGCCTTCTTGAAAAATGGTTCGATGATAAACTAAAACAAAAATCAAACATAGAACAATGAATAAAATCATAAAAAGCACAGCTGTTTTTTTCATAAAATATTTATTTAGTGTAATATTCTACTAATTTTTATATTGATAGTTTATCGATAAAAAATATATGAATATAATATCATTTTTTCTTCAATTGAACAAAAAAACGCATATATCAATGCGTTTTCAAATTATTCCAATCCCATTGACTCATGAAAAGAGATCAAACGACCTTCTCCCCATGTGCCACAAAATTGACTGCTCACTTCCGTGCATTCCATTGTTAAATGAACAAACTCATGTTTAGCGCCAATTGGAGCGCGCCCGACATTTTCACCTGGCAAAATCACGCCTTCACACACCGCACACAAAGTTGAATTCTTATTCAAAAATTCAGTGGCGCATTTTTCGCACATCTCTGAATCATCCAAGGTCACATCTTGCCCCAAGACCGTGATATGCAATGGTAAATGAATTTTCTCCGGACACACACAGCAGGTTGGCAAATCAGGTTCTTTTTTCCCCTTTCCAAACATTTGTTCAGCCATTAACATCGCCTTCATCCATTTTTCTCTAAACATAGCGCCTCCATATTGCGCTATAAAATTACCATATCAATTTAATTTGTCAATCGCTTGAAATAATTCGGAAGCAATATACTTGTTTAAATCCTTAACTAAAAAACTTCAAAATTTCCCAGAACTATGCTGGAAACCAGAAATAACAAATAAATAAATACCAAAATAAAACCTTCATTTCGACTTAATTTTTTTCCGGTATAATAAAAAATGGAAAATAAAATTAATAATAAAAACATAAATATGGCCACCAACCAATAAGATATGTTAACTTGAAAATTGATTGTATTAAACGAAGCCAACAGTCCTAACAACAAAACATTAGTAAATGATGAACTGACTAAATGACTTAAAGATAGCTCTGAACTTTTTTTTCGCCAAGACGCCAAAGCAATACTGATTTCCGGCAAATTGGTACCAATGGAAAAAATCACCAAACCAACGAACAGTTTACTGATATTAATCATTGTTAATAAATCCAAGGTTATTTTAACAATCCAGTGTGATACCAACAAAACGCCAATCACACCGACAACAACAGCGATAATCGACCAAGTGACTTTATTTTTCCCCGAAAAATAACTTCCTCCTTTAAATCAGCTTCCATAGATTAACTATTTATTTTAATCGTCAAGTTAATTATTATTACGCAGCTTTTCTCTCTTCTTTTACTCTTTCTAAACGCAATAAATAAAAATTTTCACCTGAATCAACATGATCCTCATCCAGTTCTTCACTTACTATTTTATATCCCAATTTCAACAATTCAATTGAAGCCTTTTTTATTGCTTGATAAGAAGTTGATTCTCTAGCATAAAATTCAATCGGCATATTTTGTCTTGATTGAGCAAATTCGATCAATTGTTGCATTGCTAATCGACCAAAACCCAAATTTTGTTTTTCTGGTCTAATTGCTAAATCACGAACATATAAAAATGGCGAGTAATTAGTATCAATTTCTGCATTTGCAATATAAGCAATTGCATAACCAACGGGTATTGGTTCTCCCGAACCATGTTCCATGATTAAAAAACTGGCATTTCCTCCATCAAATTTCGTTGCTTCATATTGCAATTCATCCCGCCAATCATCAACTGGCTGAACCAAAGAATCGGGATAAATTTCTCTTTCAAGTTCAGCAACAATTTGAGATTGCCCATATTCCAAAGGACTAAAATACAATTTTTCTTTTGGTGGTTTTATTTCTTGTACTCCATCCAAATTAGATGATGGTGGTTGAGGAATTTTCATTTTAAAATATTTTTGTTTCCCATATTGATCACTATAATATTCACTTTCTTCAATAATTTCATAATTTCGCTTTAATTTCTCAGCATATCCATTTTCTACAGCAGCATGCCTTTCATAATATTGATAACCTCTTCCAACAGCTATAGTATCAAGTTTAGCCATCAAATCAGATACAAAACCTTGCCCTTGGTATTTAGGTAAAATTGCAGTAGAGGAAATATATAAACTATCTTTATTCTCCGGAATAGCTGAAGTATAACCAATAATTTGATCTCCATCACGTAATACAATAATGATATTTTTAGGGTCAGTAAATTCTTTTTCCAATTCTGCTTCAGAATACCCCTTAGACTCGAAAGCCTTTACTTCAAGTTGCATAATTGCAGATCTAATTCTTGGCCAATCAATTGGTTTAATAATTGAAGCTTTTATTTTTTTTAATTGTTCAACATTTTCTGCTTCCAAATTTAATAAGAGTCTTTGCCTTAAAGCATCGGTATAAATATTAATACCCTCATTCTTCATGGGTACACTATCAGCAATTGATAATTCGCTCAATCCGACTGAAGAATATCCTTCACCAACGTGTACTCGTGAAAATCGTGGAAGCGGAGATCGTCTTAAATGCAATTCCAAATATTTTTGCCAAAATCTCTGGTATAATTCAATAATTTTACTTTTATCTCTACCCTCATTAGCCTCAATATTATCACAAACTATAGTTCGAGAATCATGTTCTTTATTATTATATAAAAATGACTGAGCAACCAATATACCATCTTTATAAAGAGCAAAAAAACCATAAGAAGCACCCATATAACCGGCATGGATACAAGATTCTGACGCACCTTTCAAAGTCATACAACAACCAGTATCATAGCCAATTGTTGCTCCCCGAGGGTCATTTTTCGGTAATACCTCCCCCACAAAGCCATTTCCAAGATCAATCTTTATTGCCGTTATTTCAGCCTCAGGATTATATTTTTCTTTAATTTTAGAGAAAAAATTAAACACAGTATTTCCATCATAACACCTAATTAATTCCTTGAACCAATTTTCATAAGTGGATAAATCTTTTTTTTCAATATTGGCTGGCAATTGACCATTTTTTAACAATGTTTCATAAGTACTTCGTAGAGCATGTAAATCTGCCCAGTTTTTGATGGCTCGCGGATTATCTTCACAACCATCAGCTAAGGCTATATCGCGATTTGCCCATGCCAAAGTTAATAAGGTGCGAGGCGTAGAAGCATGGTTTTCCACCCATTTTTGGGCGGTATTAATATAATTAGTTCGATTCTCGCCAATGACCTTTAATTCACCAATAATTTTCGGAGCCGGGTCACGAACTGATTTATGATTAAATAAAATTTCTAATTCATTAATACAATTATCAACTTTTTCACGAAATAAGGGAAAAGGGATTTTTAATGAGCGCGCTTGACGAGGATTTTCTTGATATTCCGACAATCTCGCATTAACAACTTTTACTATTTTATCAAATTCAATTTCACCTTTTCCAACCAAAAGTAAAATTGATTCATAAATAAACTGCGTCGCTTCATCAGAAAATAAAATTTCATATTTGTTTGAAGAAGTTGGTAATCGGTGCGCGACGTTTTCTGTAACATTAGTAATTGAATATAATAAAGAGATCTCTAGGTTATGATTTTTGTATACAATATCATGTTTCTGTTCCGGAACATCAAATTCTTGCAACCAATAAGTAGCGTCATGAAGATTAGTATCAACCCCCATTCTTAAACGTCCAAGAATAATAGATCCTAATCGTTTTGAATTCCAACCAAGTGGCTTAAAAAATGCATGTCGGACACACCAAGACCTTTGTTGTGCTTCATTAGACTTACATGGAAATTCATCTCCAATTGGTAGTTGGGCTGTTTCATCAACAATTAACCACGGATTCTTGACCAAAGAATCAAAAGGATAACCTTTTTGAATAAGTTGTTGGTAAACATTAGTATGAACATTTTTTAGACAAAATAATTGTTCTGGAGTATCAACAAGGCCTATAGATTTATTAAACGTCGTAATACTCCTAATATTTAGTATTTGACAATCACTTAATGTGGTAGACATTTCAATTAATCGTTTATCAATAGTTGCATTAGGAAAAGTAAAAACAGCTTTAGCATATCCAAATGCCGTTTTTTTACTAACACCACGCAAAATAGCATTATGAGTCCACTTTATTAAACCATAAGGAGCATTATTTATCCAATCAATTGTCAACGAATCAGTTCCTTCAAACTCTCTCTGCCAAAAAAACAAATCAAGCGCCCGTTGCATTAAACTCGCATGTTGCGCATATTTTTTTTCTGTTTCTTCTAGAGATAATACAAGTTTTGATCGTTCAGGATCATCATCAGCCATCTCTTTCAGTTGCTTTTTTAATTCTTGACGCTTTAAATAATATTCCGTATCTCCTGATTTACCAATAAATCTCGAAATGCCATGTAATTTAATACCCATTATTTTATTTCGCATTCCCTTTAATTGTCTTTGAACTTGGGAACCTAATCGTGACCAAACTACAGCCTCTTCAGCCGTAGAAACATAAGGAGATTCAGGTCCACGATTTATTGAATTATACGTCATTGATCTAACCACCCAATCACTAGCTAATTTGATCGCGTCATGTTCATAAACACTATCAGGCAAAATTTTTTCACGATCACCTCGTTTATTTCTTATATCTCTCAAAGCATCTTGATAAACTTTATGAAAAAAAGGAATGGCTCTTCCAAGTACAATACGCGTTGGTGCAATACCAATTATCGTATCACATCCTCGACCACGTAACTTAGGTAAGTGTAATTGTTTTTTCTTTTCTAAACGCTGCTGAGCTATTTTATAAACAGCTAATTCCGGAGTCCCAATCATTTGAGCATAAAAAATATCTCGAAATAAACCCAAGTGAACACTTTCCGGAGAAAGATCTACTCCACTAATTGGAATTACATCACCCTTTTTATAATGAAAATATAAATTTCCTCTTTCAGGATCATAATGAGAATAAACTTCCTCATCATTTTGAGCAATTCTAGTAGCATTTCCATTTATCAAATCATAATAAAATTTGATCCTACTTGCTAAATAATTACGAACTTTGTCATTTTGGGTACTCGAGATAACCAAATCAAGAGCATCTTCAATATTTATTGATAACAATAATTTCATCTTTTGCACAAAATTGTCTTCGTTATTATATGCTTCAATAATTTTAGGATCAGTTTTTTCTTTATATTGTCGCAAATTAGTCTTTCCCGCATCAATATAAGAAAGTACCTGATCTTGCATAGGTAATCGATATGAATCCGCGGAGGAAAACTCCTCCACAGACTCAACATCCCAATCAACCATTTCACGATTAATTGGAGAATATTTATCAGAAAAAGCCTTAAACATATTTTAATTTATTTTTATTTACTAATTAAGCTGTAACTAAATCTTACTCTATTAAAATCCATTAATTTTTTCAACTCTTCCATTGTGGCAATTCCTTCTTGCCTATTTTCTTCTTCATATCAATTTAATTTGTCAATTGCTTGAAATAATTCGGAAGCAATATACT
Source organism: uncultured Gammaproteobacteria bacterium (assembly GCA_964413735.1). Taxonomy (GTDB): domain Bacteria; phylum Patescibacteriota; class Patescibacteriia; order UBA11705; family UBA11705; genus CAYPSS01. Next base: position 4,260 of record CAYPSS010000002.1, on the reverse strand, counting down.
TGTTTAAATCCTTAACTAAAAAACTTCAAAATTTCCCAGAACTATGCTGGAAACCAGAAATAACAAATAAATAAATACCAAAATAAAACCTTCATTTCGACTTAATTTTTTTCCGGTATAATAAAAAATGGAAAATAAAATTAATAATAAAAACATAAATATGGCCACCAACCAATAAGATATGTTAACTTGAAAATTGATTGTATTAAACGAAGCCAACAGTCCTAACAACAAAACATTAGTAAATGATGAACTGACTAAATGACTTAAAGATAGCTCTGAACTTTTTTTTCGCCAAGACGCCAAAGCAATACTGATTTCCGGCAAATTGGTACCAATGGAAAAAATCACCAAACCAACGAACAGTTTACTGATATTAATCATTGTTAATAAATCCAAGGTTATTTTAACAATCCAGTGTGATACCAACAAAACGCCAATCACACCGGCAACAACAGCGATAATCGACCAAGTGACTTTATTTTTCCCCGAATGTTCCAAATCAGTCGGATTATTTTGATAATTCAGACGATAAAGATAAAAAATCAAACCAAAATAAGCACCAATCATCAATAAACCATCAAAGATGGAATATTTTCCATCAAAACCCAATATAATCGGAACAAAAATCACCACCACTGTGGGAAGCAAAGATCGCAAATCTCCATCGGTTTTAATTCTTTTGTTTAGCATTAAACTAACACCCAGGATTAATCCAAGCATCACAATAATACCACCCAACAAATTGCCAACCGACAAAGTAGCCGCCTTATCAATCGTGGCATTTATTCCCAATGATATTTCCGGCAAAGAAGTCACTAGTCCGAGTAAAATCCCAAATGCAAATAATTTGGCATGCAATATTGCGCTAATATACTTAATATGTTTGACAACATAATCTGCCAGCCAACCAAGCGCCAAAAATAAAATCAACAAAATTATTGAATCAAATAAAATAGTCATGATAATTTAAATTTATTTTTATTTTATAAATAAATTATAGCAAAATTTACTCTAATCTCCAACTGTTTATAACTAAAAAAGCGAATCTACTTTGAGAATTCGCTTAATAATCTTTGGTTGAGCTACTGTCCGGTGAATGAATTTCAAAGCTACCATCAGGTCTGGTTATCAATTCTACCAATATGACATCATCTTTGGCAACTGGTTTTGCTTTGTGATCATCAACCGGCAACAAACAAGAGGAACCACAACGAGAACATTTATCTGATGTTGATAAAAACGAGTAACCACATCGAGCACATTTATGACTGTTACCCAAAAATTCTTCCATTTCAAATTCATCAAACTCATCCATGATTGTCTCCGTTTGAGTTGTTTATTGATTTTAATCCGAAAAATAAAAACTGGCAACTAATTTGTCAAATTCTTCAATAACACCAGCCCTTTCTTTATTAATATATACATTGTAAATTTGATCACCCTTTTTCAAGAATACCGAATAACCACTAACCGGGAAACCTTTGAAATTAGTTCTTATACCAGGAATTCCATTATTAATAATATTTTCTCTATCCAAATATCTAATTTCCGCATTTTGTTCCATGTTATTCAAATATTCTTCCAATGTCCCTTTATAATTAATCACCTCTACGCCACCTTCTCCGGCCTTGGCGGTGGCATCCACGCCAAAAAAAGAGCTTTTATTATTATATTGGCTCACCACCGGATTCCAATTTGCCGGGTGATTAAAAGTATAGCCACCGTTAGGATTAGTGAAAAGGCCCCACATTTGGTTTACATCCGTTATGATCGTTCGCGATTTTGTTTTATCATCAACTGTTACGGTCGGTTGGTTTGAGATTTCTTGTAATGATGCTTCAGCAACAACAGTCAATCCCTCCATACTTGAATTTTGAGATTCATTATTAATACTAGGTGACACCACTTTATTGTTTAAATACCAATTAAAACTCAACAAACCAATTAAAATAATAATCAAAATTACAATAATAGTAATTAAAACTTTTCGATTAGTGAACATAAACTCCCCCAAATTATTAAGCGTATTTTGTCGTATTTATTAAATTCTCTCGGTCAGCAATCATTTGCTCAGCTACTTCCTTGGCTTTGTCCAAATCATCAAATTTTACAGTAGCCGGACAAAGGTCAAGCCAATCATATTCAGGCGCCAAATTTTCCACTACGGTATTTAAATGAAACTGACCCTCTTTTTCTTTGATTTCCAAATGAATTTTTGCTTCCGGATTAAGCCAAGAAACCGAGTGTGCCTCAGTTTTAAAGATAGGTCCATTAACCGGTTGTTCAAATGACATAATTATTCATTTATTTATTAAATAATACCTTTTTATTTTAACATTTTAATTGATTTTATCCAAATCAACATTGTTGAGGATTATTTAATAATAAATATATTACCTTTTTTTAAAAACCGCGGATAAATCCACGATTTTTATATAATTAATTCAATTACAAAACACCCATCCTTTTATTCATAATTTCCCTCCGCTTCCGGTTGATGAAGTATTTTTTCCACTCTTAATGTTTTTTCGCCTTTGGGGGTGTAAACAATAATTTGATCACCAATCTTTGCTCCGAGCAATGATCGACCAATTGGTGATAAAACCGAAACTTTCCTTTGATTCAAATCCGCCTTAGCCGGATAAACCAACCAATATTTTTCTTCTTTATCAGTTGCCATTTCAGAAAAAATCACCAAGGAATTCAAAGTAATAATGTCAGGCGGAATATCGCACGACTCCACTAATATGGCATTATTCAAATTAATTAAAAGATGTTTATCGTCAGTAGTATGCGGACTTTTTTCATTAAGTAATTCAATCAATTTTTTGTGATCATTTTTGGTCATGTAGATTTGACTCATATAAAAATAAAACCGGCTTATTAATGCCGATTGTTATGAATTATTTTTTAATAAAATAAACTTCAAACAACCGGGTTAATTCCGGCTGCCAGTGAAATTTTTTGATTTTGATGATAGTTAAGCATTAGAGTATTATAACAACAATTCTATATTTTAGCAAGCTCAATAATCAGTAAATTTTACAATCTGCCAAAAAATCAGGAAATAATTCTTTTTGAATCTTATAAGCTTCGATTTCCCACGGAGATTCAACATCCACACCGCTGGAATTAACTTTTTTCTTTTTGCCCATTTCCGGGAATTTACCCATATCATCTTGCAACATATGAACAAGTTCATGAGTTAAAACACGCGCCAATTCATCACCGGGAATATCATCCGGCCCAATATTAAAGTGAATTGACCCATCTTCCGGATCATAATTTCCAACAATCACATATTCATAATTACTGATCGGATCAACCAGATTGATTCGATGAATAGTTTGCTGAATACTATCCTTGGTTGAACGAAAAACAATATCAACCAAACGCGGATTGCCGATTCGGGAACCGACTTTGGCACGTAATTTATTCCAAAATTTGTCACCAAGTTCCAAAACTCTTCGTTGTTCAGTTTCTCTATTTTCCATACCGGGTAATTTTTCACTACGTGATGATTGTGATTCAAAAAAATCCTGTTTTGTCATAAAATTTACTGTTTAATAAGCTATTTTATCGATCAAATAATGGTATTCCTACAAATGCTCAATACGTACATTATAAAGCATAATCAAGCTAATTACAAAATATAGTAGGCATTATACAAATTATATCTAAATTTAGAGAAAAAAAATAATAATTTATGTTTTCTAGTCAATAGCTTTGCACCACCTCCATAGGGGTTTTCATGTTAATGCCCATATGAGGGCGTTCATAGTTATAGTAATGTAAAAATTCAGGTAAGGCTTTATTCCAAGCATTAAGACTGCTAGGTAATCGAGATAAACATTCTTGCTGTAAAGTTCTATTAAATCTTTCTATATGAGCATTATCAGTTGGTCTTCTTACTCTGGAATGTCGATGGTTAATTCCGTCAGATAATAATTGTCTAGAAAACCATTTAGCAAATTCAGAGCCATGATCAGATTGAATTGTTAAAAAATTAAAATCTGCCAAATTCTTAGCTTCATGATAAAAGTCAATACTTAGCCAAGAATTAATTTTCGGAACAGCTTTAGCATAAGCCCAACGAGAACAAACATCTATTAAAGCATAAATATATAATCCTTGTTCCGGCAAACCTTCTCGTATAGAATCAATTTCAACTAAAATACCAGGTTTTTCAGGGATTGATCTTCCCGGATATTGATGCCATTTTTTCCATTTACTTGGATAAACTAAATTATATCTTTT
>CAYPSS010000001.1:318545-318699 GCA_964413735.1 uncultured Gammaproteobacteria bacterium | reverse complement strand
CATTCACTACAGGGGCAAGCCCCACGGTCTTCAGAAACCGCTCACTACATGGTGCCCAGGAGAGGACTCGAACCTCCATGGCCTTGCGACCGCTACCACCTCAAGGTAGTGCGTGTACCAATTTCGCCACCTGGGCATACTTAATTGTGAACAA
>CAYPSS010000001.1:309797-318445 GCA_964413735.1 uncultured Gammaproteobacteria bacterium | reverse complement strand
TAACAATTTATTCTAGGATATCAAACTAAAATACCAATTTCGTTTACCCCGCTAGCAATGTAATTGTTTAGCGGGGCCACCTGGGCATACTTAATTGTGAACAATAACAATTTATTCTAGGATATCAAACTAAAATACCAATTTCGTTTACCCCGCTAGAAATGTAATTGTTTAGCGGGGCCACCTGGGCATATCAGGCAAACCATAAATCAGCTTGCCTTAGTTTATCAAAGAAATTAATTTTCATCAAGACTGATCGCCTCCACCGGACAAGCTTCTTGAGCCTCTTTAATTCGATTTTCAAACGCTTCATAATCCGCCGGCTTAACTTCAGCTTTCCCTTCGGAATTAAGCTCAAAAACTTCCGGACAAATAGCGGCACAAGTCCCGCATCCAATACACTTCTCCTGATCAATTTTTGGTTTAATCATATTATTTAATGGTTATTTCTTTATTTTTTCCCACAATTATTTTTAGTTTAATATCCGCCAATTTCACACTAATCGGAGTTTTAATCACCTTATAGCCATCAAGCATTACCGGTAAATATTCAAAACTTTTTATTTCAAAATTTACGCCCTGAATCACACTATCAACCAATTGTTCGGGAATACGCTGAATAATCTTTTTCCAACCTTTAGTCTCAACCTGACTTCGAAAAACCAAATCCAACAAATTATCCTGCGCTCCCACCTTACGTAACGCTTTATTTTTTACCTCCGCGGTAGAAGTTAAAAAATTAACCACGGAAATTTCCGAACAACTGGATTTGGGCAGGACCTTATAACCCTGATGACTAATGGAAATACGATCAATATTTTTGGTAATTTCCAATTTGGAAAAAAAATATGATCCATTCACCTTCCCCAAATCAAACTCTCCGATTTTCCTAGCCGCCACCACCCCACAAGCCTGTTCACCAGCAGGAATCCCTAAAATTTTAGCAATTTCATTTTGCTCACCAATAGGAATAATCCCCAAAGTAACCCCGGCTTTAGCGGCCGCATCCACTGCCCGTAAAAATGTCTTATCATTACCAATTACAACCACGGTTTTAACTCCCCGCTTGCTTTCATCAGCAATCAAACTATCAACATTTTTCAACAAAGATAATCTTTCATGTTTCCCTTGAATATCCAAATCCAAAAGTTGAGTTTTGATCTTGTCTAAAACTTTTTCATATTTGCGATCACCTAAAAAGCTATCGTAAAGGTAATAATACATAATTTATTTACTCGGAATCCTCTTCATCTTGATCATTGATTTTTTTCTCCACTACGCTGACACCACCTTCCATGGTGCATGAACCATTAAAAGTCGCGCCCGGATCAATTGACAAAACTTTTGCCTTGATATCACCACTAACCACCGCGGTTTCAGTTAATTGAATTTTACCATCAATTACCAAATTCCCCTCAACGGTTCCGGCGATCAAAGCTTCAGAAGCCTTCACGTCGGCTTTAACCTTGGCATCCGGACCTACCCGTAAACTTTTTTCGGTTTTCAAACTACCGGACACTTCACCCTCAACCACAATATTACCATTACTGACCAAATCACCCTCAATTTTAATCGTACTGCCGATAATTGTATCATCGGGTTGTGTTTGGACATGATCAAATCCCTCCTGATCATTGTTTTTAAACATAGACATAGCATTTATTAATTTATATATTAATTAAATTTAATCACATTTCTCTCAAACCGGAAATATTAAGCAATTGTAAACCCAGTTCCATAGTTTTTTTTATCGCTAACAAAAGTTTATAGCGTGCTCGACGTATCGGCCAACTGGATCGGAGAACCGAATGTTCATGATAAAAAGAATTAAAATTTTGCGCTAATTCCAATAAATAATTGGCAACAAACGATGGTTGTTGCTTGACCACCGCCAACTCTACCACTTCTTCAAAACGACTCAACAAAGCAATTAATTCTTTTTCTTCCGGTGAATTTAACAACTCATATTTTACCGGCCCCAAATTATATAGCCAAGACATTTTAGTTAAAATAGAATTGATTCTGGCTAAAACATAAAGTAAATATGGTCCGCTGGCACCATCCAAAGCCGTAGCTTTGTCAATATTAAAAACAATTACCGAATTATTATCATATTTTAACATAAAAAATTTAATTGCGGCAAAAGCAATTTTTTCCGCTGTTTGCGCCACTTTTTCCGTTAACCAATCAGAATGTCTTTTTTCCGTTTCTTCTTTTACCTTTTTCTTTACTTGTTCCATTAACGAATCATAAGTTACCACATTTCCTTTACGTGAAGCCATTGCCCCTTCTGCCAAAGTAACAAAGTCATAACTCACATGAATTTTGGTTTGTTTTTCGTAACCAAACAAATCAAGGAGCTTGAAAATTTGTTTCAAATATAATTGCTGACGATTATCAACCACATAAATTGATTTATCCACACCAAACTCATCGAATTTTTTCTTTCCTAAAGGTAAATCCTTAGCGCCATAAAGCGAGTTGCCATCTGATTTTATTAAAACCAAAACATCCAAACCAAAATCCTTTAAATCCGCAATCACCGCCCCTTGGCTTTCTTTCAAATATTTGATTTTTTTACTCTTAAGCAATGAATTCAATAAAGTTTTGCCATTTTTTTCCTCAACACTTTCCCAAAACCATTCATCAAATTCAATATTCAATTCCGCATAAATACGATGAAAATCATGCATTGAAATTTTCTTGGTTTTTCCCCATAAACGATGAATTGCTGATTTATCATCTTCAATTTCACGATATATTTCCGCTACTTCATGATAAAAATCCATTAATTTTTCCGATTGACTGGGATCTTCCTTCATTACTGATTCTCGTTGACAAACTTGAGTATAAGCCATCGCCAAATCCGCCGAATTCAATTCATTGGAATTAATTTTATTTTTAAATTCCGGTAAATTTTTCAATCCCCATAAACACTTTGCCACATGCATTCCAATATCTCCGATATAATTGGCACTGATCACTTCTTGCCCCACGAATCGGTATAAATTTACCAAACTTGAGCCTAAACAAGCATTACGTAAATGCCCAACGTGAAACTCTTTATGCGTGTTAGGTTGTGAATATTCAATCATTATTTTTTCTGCCGGAAAAATCGGAGCTCGGCCTGACTGCGATAAAACCAAACGATTCCAATATTTATCTTTCAAATAAAAATTAATATACGGTCCGCTCGCTTCAACTTTGTCCCAAATATCATTAACCTTATTTAAACTTTGAGCCAATTCTTGAGCGACTTTTATCGGAGATTGTTTTTTTTCTTTAGCCAAAGAAAAACACGGCCATGTCCAATCTCCCAAATCCACTTTTGGTGGACGAGTCAGTTCTTGTGGCAATACCTCAATCATTAAATATTTTTTAATGGCTTTGACCAATTGCTTTTTAATAATCAACATATTATTTTTTTGGTTTTTGATCCTTCAGGTGACCGATTATCTCCAATTTCCTCATTACCTTTTCATCACTAGCGTAAATATCTTCTTCAATTATCGGTAATTCTTGTTCATTTTTAGTATTTAAAATTATTTTTTGTTGCTTTATGTTATTTTTTTTATTAGTTATCAACATTTTCTTTTGTTTTTTAGGACGCCAACCCAAAGTACTGAAAATCGTAAACGCCTGAACGGCAAATAATAGAAAAAGTAATATTGATAAAATCAAAGTAACCATAGCCGTAATCCGTCCGCCGGCGGTAATCGGATATATTTCACCGGTATTTAATTTGAAAATCGCTTCCACTGCCACAAATGATTGATCCATACTTTGGATTTGCGGATTATAACGATATTCAAATATATATATCAAAATATCAGACATTACGAGCAAAATTAAAAAGACAAATAAAAAAATCACCATCAATAAATATCCACGACGTCTTTTTAATTGATAGTCATGAATCATATGAATTAATTTATTTCCGCTAATTGTGCTTTTAATTTTCCAACTTTTTCTTTCGTTTGAACTAGTTTTTCTTTTTCACCTTCCACTACCGCTGGCGGTGCTTGATTAACAAATTCTTGATTATTTAATTTATTTTCCAAACTAAATTGATATTTTTGCATTTTTTCAATTTCTTTGGCCAAACGATCTTTTTCCTGATCAAAATTCATTAAATCCTGCAAGTACAAATACCCCTCAACTATGGTAGATACCACAACTGCTGTTTTTTCCGGTTTTTCTTTCACAAAAATCACTTCTTCCAAACGTGCTAAACTTTTCAAAATTTCTGTATTTTCAAAAATATAATCAGGCGCTGAATCTTTAATGGCGAAACGAACTTTTTTTGCCGGATCAATTTTATATTCAGCTCGTAAATTACGAACCTTAACCACCAAATCTTGCCAGGCATTCATTTGTTTTTCTGCTTTTTCACTTAATAATTTTTTTTCAATAACCGGCCAAGATGATAACATTAATTCTTCTGACAAATTCAACTGATTCCAAATTACTTGAGTCACAAAAGGGATGTAAGGATGCCATAATTTTAATAAATCAAACAAAACAGAAGATAAAATTTGATCCTTATTTTTTTCGATTTTAGCAATTTCCAAATACCAATCAGCCAAATCATTCCACGTAAACTCTCGTAAAATTTCCGCCGCCGATGAAAAATTATAATCATCAAGCAATTTGGTTACTTCTTGTTTTTTTCGATTAAACAATGATAATAACCAGCGGTCCGCCAAAGTTTGCGGTTTAACATTTTTTTCCACTTTAAATTCCGCCAAATTCGTCAAAATAAAACGACAAATATTCCAAAATTTATTAACAAAGTTTCGATAACCCTCTATTTTTTCATCATATAATCGAATATCATTTCCTGCTGAATTCCCCACCAATAAACTTAAGCGCACGGCGTCAAAACCATATTTAGTCCCTGCCTCAACCGGATCAATAGCCGTTTCCGGCTTGGATTTGGACATTTTCTCACCATCTTTATCGCGAATTAAACCATGCAAATAAACATTTTCAAACGGGACCTCTCCCATGACATAAGTGGTCATTAAAATCATTCGCGCTACCCAAAAAAATAAAATATCATAACCGGTTTCCAAAACTGTTGTGGGATGAAATCGTTTAATATCTTGACAAACAAAACTTTTACCATCCCAATCCTTTGGCAACATAGAGGTAAATGTCCATAAACCGGAAGAAAACCAAGTATCCAAAGTATCCGGATCTTGTTCCCAATTTGCTCCAGCAGGAGCTGACTCACCCACAAAAACCTCTGGAGGCGTGGTTAAATCAATTGTAATATTTTCCCCCACTTGCGGATAGGTCAAATTAAAAATCTCTTCATCGGTTAAATTTTGGTTATATCCCTGCAACAAACGAAAAATATCACCATGCGTCACCAAAAGAATTTTTTTGTCCAAATATTTTTCTTTAATATCTTCAACAAACGAATAAACTCTTTTTTTCAAATTTGTAAAAGACTCAATCCCGTGAGGAGAATTATTTTGCCAAGCACCAAAATTACCTTCGCGTAATTTATCAAATTCTTTGCCGGAGCCACCTTCAAAATCACCGACGCCCACCTCTCGCAATCGTTCGTCAAAAATTATTTTGGTTCCTAAAATAGAAGAAAAAATCTCCGCTGTTTGTTTGGTTCGAATCAAATCTGAAGAAATAATTAAATCAAACTTTTGATTTTTAATTTTAAAATTTTCCGCCGCATTGATAATTTGTTCTTTTCCCAAAGCAGTCAATTCATTATCACGATTCACAATACTGGAATTCAAAAACCCATTTTTATTACTTTGCGCTTCACCATGACGCGACGCAACAACCTTAAACTCTGGTGACTTTTTATACCAAACTGGGATCTGATGTCCAAACCAAATTTGACGAGAAATACACCAATCACGCAAATTTTCCATCCAGTGAAAATATATTTTTTCAAAGTGCTCCGGGATAATATTAATTTCCTTTTCCCGCACGACCTTCAAAGCAACTTCCTTCAATGAAGCCCCTTTTTTAAAATATTTATTTCCTTTTTTCGTCACTTTTTTATTAACATCCACAAACCACTGATCAGACGGCAATGGTTCTACCACTGATTTACAACGATAACAAAGAGACAACTTATTTTCATAATCTTCATCAATATGATCAATCAATCCCAGTTTCTCCATATCGGCTACAATCGCTTCTCGAGCTTCCAAAGTGGTCATTCCCGCGTATTTTCCGCAATTACTCATCATTTTACCTTGTTCATCAATAATTTTTTTAATCGGAACATTATGACGACGAGCGATTTCATAATCAACTTGACTATGTCCGGGAGTTACTTTGATTGCGCCGGAACCAAACGTCGGGTCAACTGCCTCATCAGCCACCACCGTTATTTCAAATTCACCCAGAACTCCGGGTATCATATATTTCTTCCCTACCATATCATGATAGCGTTCATCACTGGGATGCACTGCTACCGCCGTATCACCTAACTTTGTTTCCGGTCGAGTTGTCGCTAAAACAAACGGTCCATATTTTAACCAATATAATTTACTTTTTGTTTCTTTGTAATTAACTTCATCATCAGCCAAAGTTGATTGACATCTCGGACACCAATTCACAATTCGATATCCTCGATAAATCAAACCATCATCATACATTTCCTTAAATACTTTTTTTACCGCTCGACTTCGAGTTTCATCTAAAGTATATGCCTCTCTGTCCCAATCCAAACTGGCACCTACTTTTCGTAATTGATGATGAATTGTACTCTTTGATTGTTCTACATGTTCTTCAACTTTTTCTAAAAAAGCTTGGCGACCATAATCGTGACGTGTTTTGTTTTCTGTTTGGTATAACTTCTTCTCTACCACATTTTGAGTGGCAATTGCCGCATGATCAGTACCCGGAATCCAAACCGTATCAAGCCCGCTCATTCTCTTGTACCGAACCATCAAATCCTCAATAGCCAACATTGAAGCATGTCCCAAATGCAAAGTCCCTGTCACATTTGGCGGAGGCAAAACAATGGAAAAATGTTGTTTTTTCCTTTTACCAATAACATCAGGATCAAACAATTTTTTGTTTTCCCAATAACGATAGATTTCATCCTCATATTGCTGAGGATTATAGGCTTTGTCCAATTGATTCATATAATTCAATTCTACCATTAAAATAAGCAAAATACAATGTTATTAAATTGATATTTTTGACAAAAATGAATTTTAATTGTTGATTATATATTGTTTATTGACATTTGTCATGTTTTTGATTAAGATAATATATTAAAGAACAAAACCGCACTTTTTTTGTTAGCGGAAAATTAGCAAAATTATGGCTCTGACCGAAACACAACAAATTTACGAAGCGCTGAAAAATTCACAATCTCCCATTATTACTTTCAAACCAGAACATGACGGTGATACCATTGCCGCCGGTTTGGCATTTAATAAAATTTTACGAAAAATGGACAAACAACAAGAAATTGTCAGTGATAATTTCGTTGTCCCGGAACATTTAAAATTTTTTCCCCTGGTAAATGAAATCAAACCCAATTTAAATAATTTACGTCGTTTTATTATTAGTCTTAATACCACCAATACCAATTTACAAAAAATTGATTACGAGAATCAAGGGAACAAATTCAATATTATTCTTGAACCGGGAAGTGGCATTTTCACCCCCAATGATTTATCGACTTTAGAAACAAAATATCGCCATGATCTAATTATTACTCTGGGAACACCGGATTTAGATTCTTTAAAAAATATTTATGAAAAACATACTGATTTTTTCTTCAGCACACCAATCCTAAACATTGATCATTCAACGGAAAATGAAAACTTCGGACATTATAATCTGGTAAAAGTTACCGCCACGTCAGTTTCAGAAATAGTTTATGATTTATTGGAAGAAATCGATTTGTCTTTACTGGATGAAGAAATTGCCACCTATCTTCTAGCCGGCATGATTATTAAAACCAAAAGCTTTAAAACCCCTCAAGTAACCCCCAAAAGTCTAAGAATCGCCAGTGAATTAATGGCCGGTGGCGCCAATCGAGAAATGATTATTAGGAATTTATATCAAACCAAATCAGTTGGCATCTTAAAACTTTGGGGCAAAGCCCTGCAAAAATTGGAAGCTGACAACCAACAAAAAATCGCTTGGTCATATTTAGATAAAAAAGATTTCATTGCTACTGTCACCACCCCTTCAGTCATCCCAAATATTATTGAGGAAATGATTAGCAATATTCCCAGCATTGTTTTATCCGTGATTTTTTATGAAACTGCTGATAATTTAAATTGCATAATCAAGGCGGAAAATAACTATAACTTGCTGGAAATTTTACAAGATTATCGCCCCACCGGATCAAAATCATTGGTAAAAATAACACTCCAAGACAGTACACCTCAAGACATAATATTTCATTTGAAAACATTACTTAAATAAAAAATACTCTTCACAAATCATTAATTCCTTGCTATAATAGGCTCAAAGTATTATTAATAAATAAATAACAAAACAAGGGCCTGTAGCTCAGTCGGTAAGAGCACCACTCTTATAAAGTGGGGGTCCTGGGTTCAAATCCCAGCAGGCCCACCATAAAAAGTTATAAGCCAGGGCGGCTAGCTCCCCGCACAACGACTTCGTCGTATACGGGGCAGGCAGTT
>CAYPSS010000001.1:246148-309697 GCA_964413735.1 uncultured Gammaproteobacteria bacterium | reverse complement strand
GGTGTAGACATTCGCTAGCCATCATTATTCAGTTTATATTTAGGGCGGCTAGCTCCCCGCATAACGACTTCGTCGTATACGGGGCAGGCAGTTGGTGTAGACATTCGCTAGCCATCATTATTCAGTTTATATTTAGGGCGGCTAGCTCAGTTGGTTAGAGCGCATCGTTGACGTCGATGAGGTCAAAAGTTCGACTCTTTTGTCGCCCACCATAAAAACATGATTCTTTCATGTTTTTTTGTATAAAAAAATCGTGGGATTCCCACGATTATCAATTAACTGACGCGCACCGGCATCCACCTATCCACGCGCGACGTCCGGCAATATAAACGCAAATACGTATTGGTTTTTTCACTGCGCAAACTCTTACGCAACAACATTTGAGCCTGAGCCAATTCTGGCAACAAATCAGAATCAATATCTACACCCAAGAAACGATACAAATTCGGCCCCACCTTAAAGGAGACCTTTTCGATCAGCAAAGCCGAAGTTATTTCAATCCAAGAACGAATCACCGCATCAACTTCCGACTGTTGCTGGTATTTAGCAAAAAACGATTCAATCAAACGTAAAGCCTCAGCCGCCAAAACCGGTTCAATCTTGGTAATGGTATTAACCATGGCTACAACCCGACGCAAACCATCAGCACTATCAATCGTTACTTGCGAACGCAAATGGCCTTTATCATCAAACAAACGGCTATACACATGATTACTCACATAAGCATCCCGACTTTCCAAAGCCTGCACCACCGAATCATTCAAGGCAAAAACCTGATCAACAATTCCATCAGTTTCACGAATCTGAGATTCTAACTGAGCATGCAAAACTGACAACTCCACTTCCACTTGTTTCTTTTTATCTTGCCAAAGATTAATATCATCACGATATTGATCACGTCGCTTGGTCAAATTTTCACTTTGCAAACGCCATTGCCGAACAATTTCTGCCGCCCTGGCAAAAGCCTTGGTTTTGTTATTGCGAGCATTTGCTAAAAATTCAGTGGCTTTCAAAAAACGCTGATAATTTTTGTTCCATAAAGTCCGTACTTGTACTTCGGCTCTTTGCAAACGACCCAAAGTTTTATCAATTTCTGCCAACAACCGAGATTTAATTGTAATTGGATTATTTAACTTTTTCATCCTCTCCTCCTCTTAGGAGAACAAATAAAAGGTACAACAATAATTTTTATCACAATCCCTATCAAAAGTCAAACCAAATGATCATATTGAAATTACGTATAATTTAAGATACAATAAGCTCATTATTTCAATAAAATATTTTTTGGGCGGCTAGCTCAGCTGGTTAGAGCGCACGGTTCACATCCGTGAGGTCACAGGTTCAAGTCCCGTGCCGCCCACCATAAAATTTCACTGTTAAGTGAATTTTTGATTTTTATCTAAAAATAAAGTAATATAATAATGCAAATAATACAATTTTATGAATTTCGAACAACCACCAACCATTAAAACCTTAGCCCAAAAAATTCAGGATCAAATTGATCAGACTCTCGAACATCTATATATGGAATTACAGACCGATCCTTCTAGAATAAATAAAACAATAGAAGGAATATCAAGAATATTAGCACATCCAACAATTGCGGCTGAATTACCTAATATTACGCCTGAAACTTTTTCCACTCAAATTCAAAAATGTACTACTATTACTGACAAAAAACAATTTATGGAATGTATGACAACTGCCCTCAAACCAATTATTACCCTAAAACTGACAAAAACAAAACTTTTTGAAGACATTGAAGCTCAAGCTTGGATGGAAACAGCCGGATTTATTCCACTTAATGAAAGAATTTCTTATGGTAAGCATCAAGACTCAGTTCATCTTCATCTTGCACCATCATATTCAGTGAAAGAAAACTTACCTGGATTGTTCATTGATGCGATGAAAAAACTGGCACAAATCATGAAAAGTGATGAAAGCATAAAATTCATAACCGGTACTTCATGGGTTTTAGCAACAAAAACATTTAGCACAATGCTAGAATCATTTGGATTTCAAATACAAGATGTCCCTGAAAATATTAAAGCCGAACATTTTTCTACAGAGAATCGTCCAATAAAAATGATGACTATTAATCGTGAAGAATTTTTAAGGCGTTTTTCTTAAAAATTTTATGTGTCTAACCATCCCGGCAAAAGTTAAAGCAATAAAAAATACTGATGTTATTATTGAAACTTTTAATGGTGAAAAAAAAATTAAAAATTCTTTAATCAATGATTTACAAGTCAATGACTGGATTTTATATATCAATGAACTGGCACTACGAAAAATCCCCGCTGATGAGGCCCATGAAATTTTAACTTTGCTGGAAAATACCCCTTCAAAAATTAATTTATTGAAATTAAGCCCACAATTTCAACAAATTATTGAACAAAGCGAACAAAGAATTCTAACCAAACAGGAAGTTGTTTATTTATTAAATACAACAGGTGAAGAACATCAAGCTTTACTAACAAAAGCGGACAGTCTCCGTCGAACTTATATCAAAGACTTTATTTGCATTCATGGCATTATTGAATTTTCCAATTATTGCACCAATGATTGTCATTATTGCGGATTAAATAATAACAACAAAGAATTGATTCGATATCGTTTATCACCGAAGGAAATTATTAGAATCGCTCAGCATGCCATTATCGAAAAAGGCTATAAATTATTAGTCTTACAATCAGGCCAAGACCCATTTTATACTACCGAAATTTTAATGAAAATTGTTCGGGAAATAAAAAAAGATCACCAAGTTTTTTTAATTTTAAGTATCGGCGAACGAGATTTTAATAGTTATAAACAATTATATCAGTCCGGGGCTTCAGGCGTTTTATTTCGTTTTGAAACAGCTAACCAAACACTTTTTGAAAAAATTCATCCTACCGGTAAAAATTGGGAGGAACGCTTTAATCATCTAGAATTTTTGCATAAACTAGGCTATTTTGTGGCAACTGGATCAATTATTGGTTTGCCGAATCAAACAATTGAAGATGTTGCAAATGATATCTTACAAACTGTAAAATGGTCCCATATGGCTTCGGTAGGACCATTTATTCCTACCCCTAAAACACCTCTGGAAAATCAAACCGGTGGAACCGTTGATTTAACTATTAAAAGTATGGCGATTATTCGTTTAATGATGAAACAAGCTCGCATCCCGGTTTCCACTGCTCTCGAAACACTGGGAGGTGAAAATGCTCGAATTCAAGCTTTGAAAGCCGGCGCAAACTCATTAATGTTTAATTTAACTCCCGCAAAATTTCGACCACTATACAAAATTTATCCCAATAAATTTTTTGAAAATGAAACCGTTTGGCAAAAATATGGGCTATTCAAAAATGAAGAAAGCTACCAAATGTTAGAAGACCGTATCGCCAGAGCAATTGCCGGAAACAACTTGCAATCTCTTTAATTAATTTAAAATAAAAAAATGTCCAAAATGGACTTTTTTATTTAAATAAATTTAAATGTATTAATCGGTTTTTCCAAAACAAATTCACTCCACTGTTTAATAAAAAATATCAATTTTTCAATAGTCGAATTCTTCCATGATTGTTTGGTAAAATCATCTAAATTATTAGATAATAAATATTGAAACATCCTTATCATCTCCGAGGGTAATGAAATTTTTTCGCCAATACATGAATTACAAATAACGCCATTATCAAGTAAAGAAAAAAATTGTACCTTTTCCATATCAACACCACATTTCCCACATTTGCGTAATTCGGGGGTATAGCCAATTTCTTTAATCAGTTGAATAACAAAATACGCCATCACAATATTTTTTTCCGCTTTATTTTTTGTACCGGAAAACCACTTAATGCAATTTAATAAAAGTTGCCATAACGCCAAATCTTTTTGACCAATCCCGACCGCTTTATCCAACACTTCAAATAAAAAATTAAAATAATAAAAATCCGTCTCAATATCAAAGTTAAATTTTTCCACCAAACGGGCGGTTGCCAATTTATCAATCCTTTTACTCTTAGCCACCATAACATCAACCAGACCATAAGATGATAAATGACCCATTAATTTACTTTTTATTTTTCGACAACCAACCGCCACCAAATCCAACTTACCATAACCCGCGGTATAAATAGTAAAAAGACTGTCCGCTTCCCGCCAGTCTTTTTTGTTTAATACAATTCCTATTGTTCGAAAGGTCTTATTCATAAACGATCAAAAAAGGTTTGTAAAATAGCCGCTGCCGCCACATCATCATCACCAATTTTCTTGAAATTCTGGGATTGTTTCTTAACGCTAGCGGCATATTTGGTTGATAATCTTTCATCCTCAAAATAAATCGGTTTGTTAATTGCTCTCAATTTTTCCACAAATTCTTGATAATTTTTTGCCATGGATTTTTGACCTTGCAAGCTAAATGGTTGTCCCACAACCAAGACATCTATCGATTCAGATTTTATTATTTGTTTCAGTTCCATAATCAATTCTTCGATATTTCTATAATTTAAAATTATAAAAGGACTGGCGATTTTAACTTCGTCTGATCCAATAGCTAAACCAATTTTTGCTTTGCCCCAATCAATCCCCAAAAAAACCATATTATTTAAAAGAAATAATCTGATAACCGTATTTAACAACATCTTCATACGGCCACATATCAATATCTTTGGTTTTCAAAACATAGGTTACTTGTTTTTCCACCACTCGTCCGGTATATAAATTTGTTTCAGGACTCCACTCCCGTAACACCAAAACGTCTCCTGGCACACACTCCCAATCTGCCAACCTCAATTCAAAATTTTTATCACCACTAATAATTTTATCAAAATATTTCGGCCAAATTTTCTTCTCAATTTTCATATTTATGCTTCGGTAATCACAATCACCCCTTGTTCAGTAATTGCCATTGTATGTTCAAAATGGGCCGCAAATGAGCCGTCAGTAGTACTAACAGTCCATTCATCATCTAAAGTTTTCACATTATAATTTCCCATTGTGACCATAGGCTCAAAAGCCAACACCATACCCGGCTTTAATATTAAGTGATAATCATTGATCACATAATTTGGTAATTGAGGATCTTCATGCACCTCATGTCCCACACCATGCCCCACCAAAGAACGCACAATCCCAAAACCATGTGCTTCAATATATCGCTGAATTTTCCCGGCCACATATTGCCAATCAACTCCCGGTCCAATATTATCAGCGATCATTTCCAATGATTTACGCGTAACCTCAATTAATTTTTCGGTTTTTTTATCAATTTCACCCACCGAAACGGTAATTGCCATATCTGTATACAATCCTCCCGCTGCCGGGTAACGCATCCCAATATCCAAGCTGATGATATCACCATTTTGCAAAATTCGATCTTTGGTCGGAATACCATGAACCACTTCATCATTTACCGAAGTACACAAAGTCGCCGGATAAGGCGGCCGGCCGTAATGTTTAAATGCCGGAATTCCACCGGCTTTCAGAATTGCTTGCTCCGCGTATTGATCTAATTCCCAAGTACTGACTCCCGGACGCACCAAATCAGCGGTTTGATGTAATATTTGATGTAATATTTTACCGCCTTGACGCAACAATTCAATTTCTTCTTTTGATTTATAAGTAATCATTGAATGCTTTTTATCACTTCATTAAAAACTTGCTTTATCGGTTTATCACCATCAATAAAGACAAACTTAATATTCTCATTATTATTTTGTTTGAAATATTGCAATACCGGTGCGGTTTGCTGATAATAAACTTTTATTCTTTTAATAATTACCGATTTTTTAGAATCCGTTCTGATATATAAATGCGATCCGCATTTATCACAAATTCCTTTCTTTTTCGACGGATTATATTTCACATGATACGTTTCACCGCATTGACAACTACGACGGCCATTAATTCTTTCAATTATCTGTTCATCACTTAAATATATTTCAATAAAATATACTTTTACTTTATGTTTCATTAAATAATCAAACAATTTTTCTGATTGCTTGGGCGTTCGTGGATAACCATCAAATAATACATTGTTTGCTGTTTGATTAATAGCATTAAAAACCATACGATCAACCAATTCGCCAGGCACTATATCACCTCGAGAAATCAATCGTTTAATTTTTTTTGCTAATTTTGTTTTTTTCTCCGCCTCTGCTCGCAAATACACACCCGGCTGAATCAATGTCAATTTCTTTTTTTCCGCTAATAATTCCGCTTGCGTACCTTTACCCGAACCGGGCGGACCCATCAAAATATAAGCTTTTTTCATAATTTACTTTATTTTCTCTTGTAAATATAACAAAATTTCTTATTTCAGTCAAAACGCCGCTTCGCAATGAAACGGCGCTCAATATATTCAATTGAAAATTTTAATTAAATTTCATCGTATTCACGCATGGTTAATTGAGAATTGATTTGCTTGATCATTTCAATTACCACACTCACCACAATCAAAATACTGGTACCGCCAATCACCATAGATTGCATACCCATGGCATTTTGCATTATTAAAGGTAATACCGCAATTAAAGCTAAAAACAAGGCTCCAAACAAAGTAATTTTACCAATTGTATTTTGCAAATAACCGGAGGTTTGCTCACCAGGTCTGATTCCAGGGATAAATCCACCGGATTTCTGAAGATTATCCGCAATTTGCGTAGGATGAAAAATTACAGCGGTATAAAAATAAGTGAATGCAAATACTAAAACAAAATATAAAATACCATACACAATATTGTCTTGGAAAACCGTGCTCATCCAATTTCCTAAATTAGCAATAAAAGTTGTTTGCGCTCGCATCATAAACTGACCGAGCATCGGAGGCACCATAATAATTGAAATTGCAAAGATAATAGGAATAACACCAGCTTGATTCACACGTAAAGGTAAATGAGTATTAGTTCCGCCATACATACGATTACCACGCACTTGTTTAGCGTAAGAAACGGGAATGTTACGTTGCCCTTCGGTAATAATCACCACTCCAACAACGGTAATGACGGCCACCGCTGCAAACACCAATAAAGTTATCAATTGATCTTTACTGAAATTAATAGCTACTTGTTGTAAAGCCGAAGGAATACCGGAAACAATCCCGGCAAAAATCAACAAAGAAATACCATTGCCGATTTTCTTTTCAGAAATCAATTCTCCAAGCCACATCAAAAAAATTGTTCCGGCAGTAATTGTTAACATCATCAAAATTAAACTGGTAATACCGGTAGCTTCAATAATCGGTTGAGGTGACCGTTGTAAAATCGCAATCATGCCATAAGCTTGTAAAAAAGCCAATGGTACAGTGGCAATTCTGGTATATCGATTGATTGTTTGTCGTCCTCCCTCTTCCTTCATCATTTCTTCAAGTTTGGGAATAATCATCCCCAATAATTGGAAAATAATGGATGAAGTGATGTATGGAGCCACACCAAGCATTACAATTGAGAAATTCATCATCCCACCACCGGAAAATAAATTCATTAAACCTAATATCTGATTGGATTGAAAATATAATCGTAGATTTTCAATGTTGACTCCGGGGATAGGAATATGGGCCGCTAAACGAAAAATCACCAACACGCCCAAAATAAATAAAATGCTGTTACGAAGATCACGCACCTTCCAAATTTGCATTAATTTATCTAACATGTGTTTTTTATTTATTTTTTAGCAACGGTCTTTTTTTCCGATTTTTCAGCAACAGCCGGGAGGTTCACCTTACCACCAAGCTTCTCAATTACTTTTTGCGCTCCGGCTGAAACACGGCAATCTGACACTTCTAATTTCTTAGTCAGTTCACCGGTGGCAATGATTTTCACCCCTAATTCAATTTTAGCGATAATCGCCTTTTCTTTCAATGTTTGAGGGGTGACTTGATCCCCATCAATAAAATGTTTATTTAGAGTCGCCAAACTTATTTCATTGATCATACGTCCACTTTTCATGCCTTTGAATTTTGGGAAATTCAATAAGTTTTGACGAAAACCCTTAGCTTTCAAACCTTTTTTTCCACCGGAACGAGAACGTTGTCCCTTCAAACCGCGCGCCGAATAAGTCCCTTTACCTGAAGCATTACCACGCCCCACTCTTTTCGCCGGTTTACGGGAATTACGATTGGTTTTTAATTTATTTAATGCAACTTTCATAAAAATTATTTACTTTTCTTATCATCTGATTTTTTAACAACGGCTTTTTTCACCACCGGTTTTTTAATTTCTGATTTTTCAACTTTTTTCGGTTCAACCTTTACCACTTTATCTTTTGATTGTTTATCCTTGTCCGTCAACACAAAACTTTGCAAAGCCACCAATAAACCGCGAACGTTATTCACTTTGTTATTGGTACCTAAAATTTTTGTCACAATATTGGGAACACCGGCCAATTCCAAAACCATCCGCACCGCACCTCCGGCTTTAACACCGGTACCAAGCGGAGCCGGTTTTAACAAAATTTTCGCTGCACCATGCTTGATATAAACACGATGAGGAATCGTCCCATTAATTAACGGGATTTCAATCATGTTTTTTTTCGCTTGATTAACAGCTTTATTTATCGCCAAAGTAACATCAGCGCCTTTGGCCAAACCAATACCGCAACGACCTTTTCGATCGCCGATCGCTACGCACGCGCGAAAACGCATACGTTTGCCACCCGCCATAACACGAGTAACACGCGCGATATCAATCATTCGTTGCTCAAATTCTTTTTCCGCAGCGCCGTTTGGGCCTGATTTGCGCTTCATTTTTACCATAAGATTATATAATTCAATTCAATTATTAAAATTTTAAACCACTTTCGCGCATTCCATCCGCCAATGCTTTAACACGACCGTGATATTTATAACGATTACGATCAAAAACCACTTCTAAAATCTTTTTCTCCGCTGCTTTTTTACCCAGTAATTTCCCCACTTCCATTGCTATTTCCATGGGTTTCCCTTTTGCTTTTAATTCACGACTTGACGCAGACACCAATGTTTTACCTGATTGATCATCAATCAATTGGATATAAATATATTTAGCGCTACGAAAAACACTGGCACGTGGCTTAATCGCCGTTCCGGAAATTTTTGCTCGGGTACGATTTTTACGTCGAATCGCTTTATTTAATTTTGCTTTTTCCAAATTTAACATATTATATTTTATCAATTCAATTATTCGGTTTTGCCGGCTGTTTTACCGACTTTTCGCTTAATGACTTCATCTAGATATTTAATACCTTTCCCATTATATGGTTCTGGTTTGCGAATCTTACGAATATTAGCGGCAATTTCACCAACAAATTGTTTATCAATCCCAGTTACGGCAATAACATTCTTATTAACTTCAATCTTAATTCCGGCCGGAATAGAAAAGTCTACCGGATGAGAATAACCAACATTTAACACCAAAACATTTCCACGTACTTCCGCCTTAAAACCAACTCCGTTAATTTCCAATTCTTTTTTGTATCCTTCATTAACACCCACGACCATATTTTGAATTAAACTACGATAAAGACCCCACAAAGCACGTTGTTTTTTATCTTCCGGGTTTTTCACCGTTACCATCAAACTTTGTTCTTGCTGTTCAACCTTAACTTGACGATGTAATGCTTGTGCCAACTCGCCCTTTGGGCCCTTAACCTTTATTTCCAACGCATCCAATGTTACTTGCACACCGGCGGGAATAATTATTGGATTTTTTCCTATTCTAGACATATTTTTTAATAAATTTCACAAATTAATTCTCCACCAACACCGGCTTGACGCGCTTCTTTGTTGGTCATTAACCCTTTGGAGGTAGAAACAATACTAATCCCGCGTCCGCCTAAAACCGACTTCATACTATCCTTATTAACATAAATTCGGCTACCGGCCTTACTTACGCGTTTCAAACTATGAATTTGCGGTAAACGACTTTCATTATATTTCAAAACCACTTTAATTTCCGCAAATTGATTTTCCACTTTTTCCACTGATTTGATATAGCCGTGCTTTTGCATTATTTCGGCAATCGCCATTTTAATTTTGGAAAATGGAATATATACCTCAGATTTTCTTGCCATCTGGGCATTTCTAATTCTTGTTAGCATGTCAGCGATTGGATCTGTCATAATATTACATTATTTAACATTTATTGATATAAATTATTTGATATTTTACCAGCTACTGCGAGTTACGCCTGTAATTTCACCCCGCTCTGCCAGTTCTCGAAAACAAATGCGGCATAAACCAAAACGGCGAATAAAACTGTGATTACGACCACAACGCCAACAACGACGTACGATTCGAGTTGAAAATTTCGGTTTTCTATTTGATTTTGCAATCTGTGATTTAATTGCCATAAATATATTTCGATTAATCTTTTTTAAATGGAAAGCCCAAATATTCCAAAAAAGCTTTGGCTTCCTTATTATTTTTTGCACTGGTAGCAATAGATAGTTCCAAGCCATGAATACGTTCAACTTCATCAGGTTTAATTTCCGGGAAAGGTAAATGTTCCTTAAATCCCAAAGAAAAATTTCCTTGGCCATCAAAACCTTTATCGCTGATGCCACGAAAATCCTTAACACGAGGCAAAGTAATCTTAATCAGTTTTTCCACAAAATCCCACATACGATCACCGCGTAAAGTAACTTTTACCCCCACAACCATTCCTTGACGAATCTTGAAACTAGAAATCGCTTTTTTCGCTAAAGTTTTGACTGGTTTTTGTCCGGAAATTCGAGCCAAATTATTTTGTACCGTTTCGACAAAATCACCATCCTTTAATCCGGCGCCGATTCCAACATTAAGCACCACCTTTTTCAGATTTGGCACTTGCAAATTATTTTTATAACCGAAATCTTCCTTTAATTTTGGAATGATTTGTTCACGGTATATTTTTTTCAGCTCTTGCATACTAAATAAATTATATTGAAATTATTAATCAATCACTTGATGACATTTTTTACAAACTCGCACTTTTTTATTTTGTCCTTTTTCACCATCTAAAATTTGGAAACCCACTCGAACCGGTTGATTACATTTGGGACAAACCAGCATTACATTGGACATATCAAGTGGTGATGGATATTCAATTTTTTGTCCCTTTTCACCAGCTTTGCGCGGTCGTAAATGTTTATATTGAACATTCAAACCTTCAACGACCAATTTATTTTCATTAATCAAAACCTGAGTCACCTTGCCTTGGTTAGCTTTGGCGGTTTTTTCACCTTTACTGGTTTTTTTGGTGCGATCTTTACCGGCAATGATTTGCACTTTATCGCCCGTTTTTATCTTTTGTGCCATATTATTTTATAATACCTCAGGGGCTAATGAAATTATTTTATTAAATCCTTTTTTTCGCAATTCTCGAGCGATAGGACCAAAAACACGACTCCCTTTTGGTTCACCGCTTTTCTTGTCAATAATAACCACCGCGTTTTCATCAAAACGAATATAAGTACCGTTAGATCGACGAGTTTCTTTTTTCGCTCGAACCAAAACCGCCTGCACCACCTCACCTTTTTTTACTCCGGAATGTGGTTTAGCTTCTTTGATCGAACAAGTGATCATATCACCTAATCGAGCATAACGTTTTTTATAACCACCGTAAACCTTAATACATTGAAGCTTTTTTGCTCCCGTATTATCGGCTGACTGTAGCATTGTACGCGGTTGTATCATATAATATTTAACTTATCACTTTATATATTATTTAACTTTTTCCACCACTAACCACTTTTTATCTCGGCTAAGCGGACGGCATTCCTCAATAATTACCACATCATCAATTTTATATTCATTTTTTTCATCATGCGCTTTCAATTTGATGCTATGAGTAACTTTTTTAGCATATACCGGATGATTTTTAACTTCATCAATCCGCACGACAACCGTCTTGTCCATTTTATCGCTAACAACGATTCCTCGTAAGCGGCGTGATTTTTTTTCATTATTGACGGTCATATTATTTACTTTCTTTTAATAATGTCTTGATTCTCGCAATGGTCTTTTTTACCATACGAATTTCACGAACATTTTTTAATTGTTTATTGGCATCTTTAAAATTCAAATCCTGAATTTTTTGTGTTAATTCCAAAAGCATTTTTTCCAAATCCGCCTGTTTTTTTTCTCGTAATTCTTTGATTTTCATATATTTTATCCAGAATTAAATTTCATTAAACTCAATAAAACGACATTTAACCGGCAATTTATGAGCTGCTGCCAATAAACATTCTTGCGCCAAGTCCCGACTAATGCCACTCATTTCAAACAATACTGTTCCCGGTTTAACCACCGCCACATAATATTCCGGTGATCCTTTTCCTGATCCCATGGTAAAATGAGTCCCTTTGGAAGTAATTGGTTTATCCGGGAAAATACGAATCCACAACTTGCCACCCTTTTTCAAATATCGAACAATGGATCGACGAGCAGCTTCAATTTGTCTGGAATTTACCCAACCGGCGGTTGTCGCTTTTAAACCAAAATCACCATAATCCAAATTGATTAAAGTAGTGGCCACTTTGGCGCGAAAACGTCCTCGCCCCTTTTGCCATTTTCGATGTTTTACTTTTTTCGGAATTAACATATATTATTTTACATTAACTTTAACATTGGACTTTTCTTTATTATCTTCTTTGGTTTCAACACGACGACTTTTGAATACATCACCGCGATAAATCCAAACTTTGACACCAATTACGCCATAAGTGGTAAATGCTTTTTCTTCCGCATAATTGATATCGGCACGGATGGTATGTAAAGGCAACTTGCCGCTTACCAACATTTCTGAACGAGCAATTTCCGAACCATTTAATCGCCCACCCACAATAACCTTAACTCCCAATGCTCCGGCTCGTTCCACTTTTTGAATCGCCTGCTTCATGGCCCGACGGAAAGGAATACGCTTTTCAATATCAAACTTAATTCCTTGCGCTACCAAAGCCGCTTCCAAATTTGGTTTGCTAACTTCCTTAATATTAATATTTACTTTAACATTTTTGTTCTTAATAAATTGACGGCTGATATGTTTACGCAAATCTTCCGCGCCTACTCCGCCCTTACCAATAATTACTCCCGGGCGAGCGGAATGAATAATAACATTAACTTCTTTGGCAGATCGTTCAATTTCAATCTTGGAAACTGAAGCTTCAAGCAACTTTTTACGCAAATAATCTTTTGTTTGAACATCTTCTTTCAAACGTTTATCAAAATCTTTATCGGCAAACCATCGCGATTCCCAATTGATCACATTCTTGAGGCGAAAAACTTTTGGATTAATCTTTTTTCCCATAAAATATTAAACAGATTTTCTTTGAAATACTTTCTTCAGAAAACCTTTGCCTTTCTTATTTTTTTTATCTAAATTTTCATTATGTCGATGTTTACCAACCATAGCTTTATCAAAAATTTCCTTACCGTGTTGTTGTTCTTGTTCTTCACTGATTTTTTCATCAATATTTTTAACTTTTTCCGGTTCAACAGTGGCAGGAGCGCTATCCAGCTTTGCGGAAACTTTTGCCGATTTTTTTGATTTTGCTTTATTATCTTGAGTGGGATTTTTTTCCGCTAAAACAATTTCAATATGTGAAGTTTTCTTTCGAATCGGAGTCGCTCGGCCCATAGCTTTAGGCATCCAACGATATAAAATCGGACCTTCACCTACAGTAATAGCTTTAATAAACAAATTAGAGCGTTGCAAACTAAAATTATTTTCCGCATTGGCAATCGCTGATTTTAATAATTTCAAAATCAAACCCGCTGCTTTCAAATTCATGGATTTCAATTGATCAAGCGCCGACTCTACCGCCATACCGCGAACAACATTAACCACTAACCGTGATTTACGCGGGGCGATTCGACTATACTTTAATTTGGCGGAAACTTCCATATATTAAATTTATTTATTTATCTATTATTCAATTAGTTATTGGCTTTTTTTTCGATTTCTTTTTGCATTTTTCCACCATGACGGAAAAACTTTCGCGTTGGAGCAAATTCTCCCAATTTATGACCAACCATATTTTCAACTACTCGAACTTCTAAAAAATCTTTACCATTATGCACCAAAAATGTAAAACCAACCATTTCCGGAGTGATTGTCGCACTTCGAGACCAAGTTTTAACCCGATCGCCCGGCTTTAAACTGATAAGCTTTTTTAAAAGTCTTTCATCAATATTTGGTCCCTTTTTAATACTTCTTGCCATATTATATTATAATCTTATTAACTTAGCGACTACGCTTTTTGCGTCTTTGAATTATGAATTTATCGGTTTTCTTGTTTTTTCTGGTTTTACCACCCAAAGCAATCTTACCCCACGGAGTTTTCGGACGCTTCAAACCAATCGGATTACGACCTTCACCACCACCATGAGGATGATCAACCGGATTCATCGCCTTACCGCGAACCGTCGGCTTAATACCCATGTGTCTCTTCCGACCAGCTTTGCCAACCTTAATATGTCGAATTTCCGCATTACCAACTTGTCCCATGGTTGCCAAACATTCACGAGGAATCAATCGAATTTCCGATGACGGTAATTTCACTTGTGCGTATCTACCTTCAATAGCCATTAATTTAGCTTGCGCTCCAGCTGAACGTACGATTTTTCCTCCTTGACCAACCGATAATTCAATATTATAAATCATCATGCCAACCGGGATATTTTCAATTGCCGTTGTATTACCTGATTTAATTTCTACCGGCTTGCGAGATGAAATAATTTGATCGCCGATTTTCAAATCAGCTGGAACAAGAATATAACGTTTTTCTCCATCCGGATAATTAACTAAGGCAATTCGACAATTACGATTTGGATCATACTCAATACTCACGACTTTACCCGGGATATCAAATTTATCGCGTTTAAAATCAATTACGCGCACATATTGCTTGTTACCGCCACCAATATGACGAACCGTAACCTTTCCACTGGCATTGCGGCCACCGGTTTTCTTTTTAATTACAATTAATGATTTTTCCGGTTTTTTCTTCGTAATATCGGAAAAGGTGTCGACACTCATTTGGCGTCGCGCATTGCTAATTGGTTTATAAACTTTAATACCCATATATAATTGCTAATTGATTTCTTTATTATACACCTTCGTAAATTTCTAATTTTTCTCCAGCCGGTAATGTAACAATGGCTTTTTTCCAGTCATTGCGTTTACCCCATTGTCGACCACGACGAACCTTTTTCCCAGTCACATAAATCATATTTACTTTTAATGGGGAAACACCATAAACATTTTCAATTTTTTCAATTACTTGTGATTTGGTTGCTTTTACCGGAACCGCAAAAATATATTTACCGACCTGCGCCAAATCAGTCGCCTTTTCCGTAATTACCGGAGCAGACAAAATTCGAAAAGCATCAGAATCTTGTTTCTTCTTCTTATTATTACTTGCTACGACTTTAGTTTGTTTCTTGTTACCGGAAACATTTTTATTCTCAGTCACATCATTGTCAACTGAAACTGCATCAGATTGAACAGCACCTGATTGAGCCACTGTATTTTTCTGATCTTTGTCGCTTTCATTTTTGAAAATGTTTTTAATCAAACCCATATATTTGGTTTATCTTACTTTTTACTTGATTTTTTAACTGCTTTTTTTACCATCACTTTATCTTCTTTTTTCTTAATTTCAACTTTTTCCTTTTTATTATCTAAAAATGTTTTTTCAATTTTTTCCAAAGCCCCTTCCATAATCAATAAATTTTGATATTTGGCCACTTCTAAAACATTTAAATTTCGCGCTTCAATCATTTCCACCTTTGGCAGATTAGCTACTGATTTTACCAATTTCAAATTCGCCTTGTCACTAACAATTAATACACTTTTAGTTAAATCTAATTTTTTTAATAAATTAACTACTCGATTTGTCTTAAATTCATTAAAATCAATCATTTCCAAAACTTTTAACATACCTGACTGCGCTCGATCGCTTAAACTCATACACAAAGCTTTACGCTTCATCTTCTTGTTTATTTTCTGAGAAAAATTTCGATCATTGCGTGGGCCAAATGTCACACCACCACCAACCCACAAAGGAGAACGAATAGATCCGTGTCGTGCTCGACCGGTACCTTTTTGTTTCCATGGTTTACGACCACCACCACGAACTTCACTACGATCTTTGGTGTGGGCCAAATTCAAGCGACTATTAGCTTGTAAAGCCAAAATAACTTGATGAATAACCGATGGGTTAATTTTCACGGAAAAAACAGCCGGAGACAATTCAATGTCTTTCACCGCTTCACCTTTTTCATTGTATACCTTTACTTTATGTGACATATATCTTTGATAAATAAGTAGTAATCTATATTATTTTTTTTCTTCTGTAATACTATCAGCTGCTACTGGCTCACTGACTGAAATTTCGTCAGTTGATTCTTTCACTTCTACAGCCGGTGTTTCTTCAACTTGTTCTGGTTCTGCCGACGCTGTCGAAATATTTTCCGCTTCAACCGAAACTGGTTCAACTTTGTTTTCTGCTTCGATAATGGGTTTAACCACCTCAAACTCACCATCAGTCACCAAAGAGATAACACCGTTACGCGCTCCCGGAACAGCACCTTTTAAATAAACAATATTTTCTTCTTTATTAATTTCAATAACTTCCAAGCCCTTGACTGTGACCAAATCAAAACCCATTCGACCACCCATTCGCATACCCTTAAAAACATGGGCCGGACCGGTCGCCCCGGCTGAACCGGGCATTCGTAACTGATCTTTATTACCATGTGATTTACGACCACCACCAAAACCATGTCGTTTCACCACACCTTGGAAACCTTTACCTTTGGAATAACCTTGTACCGTAACTTGATCACCAACCACAAAAGAATCAATGGTAATCACATCACCTTCATTTAGCTTACTATACATCGGATCATTTTCCGTCAAACGAAATTCACGCAAATATTGGTAATTTGTTTTCCCGAATTTACTAAAAATCCCTCGCAATGCTTGACTAACCTTGTTCTTTTCTTGATAAGCACATTTAACAGCCGTATAACCATCTTTTTCCATGGTTTTCTTTTGCACTACCAAACAAGTACCAACCTTAATCGCTGTTACCGGAACAACCGTTCCATTTTCTTGAAACCGTTGTGTCATGTTTAATTTTTTACCTAGAATGAATTTCATATATATTTAGCGGAAAATAAAGAGCCGGGACTTAACGCCCGGCTCTTTACCGGAATATCTTAAGTCATTTTAATAAATTAGTCCTATAATCCCAATTTTCAATTCCTTAGTGATGAATGCCGGAATTAACACTTCGCTTCTAAATGAAACGGTTATTATCTCAGGCACGCAAAACTTACATTTTAATTTCTACATCGACACCGGCCGGCAGATTTAAATTCGTCAAAGAATCAATTGTCTGCGGGGTCGGATTAATAATATCAATCAATCGCTTATGAATACGCATTTCATATTGATCACGAGCATCCTTGTGCACAAAGGTTGAACGATTAACAGTTATTTTCTTTTTTTCAACCGGCAAAGGAATCGGACCGGAAACTTCCGCACCGGTACGTTCACTGGCTTCTAAAATAGTCTTGCAAGATTGATCAATGATCTTGCTATCATAAGCACGAATTTTGATTCGAATTCGTTGGCTGGCATTTTTATCTTTTACGTCTGACATGTCTTTTGGGATTAATTAATAATCTTGGTTACCACGCCAGCACCAATGGTTCGGCCACCTTCACGAATAGCAAATCGTTGTTGTTCTTCCAAAGCTACCGGAGTAATCAATTTTACTTTAAAAGTAATCGTGTCACCCGGCATAACCATTTCTACGCCTTCCGGCAAAGTCACTTCACCGGTAACATCGGTAGTTCGAATATAAAATTGGGGCTTATAACCTTTGAAAAACGGTTTATGTCGTCCACCTTCATCTTTGGTCAAAACATAAACTTCACCTTCAAATTCTGAATGAGGAGTAACGGTTCCCGGTTGAGCCAAAACTTGACCGCGTTCAACATCTTCTTTTTTGGTACCGCGAAGCAACAAACCGGCATTATCACCAGATTGCCCCTCACCTAAGGTCTTGTTAAACATTTCAATTCCGGTAACAACAGTTTTGGTAGTATCTTTCAAACCAACGATTTCAACTTCATCGTTTAATTTGATCATACCGCGTTCAATTCTACCAGTCACTACAGTTCCACGACCTTCAATAGAAAATACATCTTCAACCGGCATTAAGAAAGGTTTATCAGTATCACGAGTCGGTTCCGGAACCTTAGCATCTAACGCATCCATTAACTCTTGAATTGGTTTAATTGCTTCAGGGTCAGTTAGGTTTTCCAAAGCCTTTAATGCTGAACCACGAACCACCGGAGCATCATCTCCTGGGTATTCTTGTTTTTTCAATAATTCACGGACTTCTTCTTCTACCAAATCAATCAATTCTTTTTCCTCAACCATATCGCACTTATTCAAAAATACTACGATATAAGGAACACCTACCTGTCTAGCAAGCAAAATATGTTCTCGAGTTTGAGGCATTGGACCATCAGTAGCAGCCACCACCAAAATCGCACCGTCCATTTGAGCGGCACCGGTAATCATGTTTTTCACATAATCAGCATGACCCGGACAATCTACGTGCGCATAATGACGCTTGTCGGTTTCATATTCAACATGAGAGGTGTTAATAGTAATACCGCGTTGTTTTTCTTCGGGAGCAACATCAATTGCATCCACTGAACGGGCCTTAGCTTTACCTTGAGTTGATAAATAAGCCAAAATAGCCGCGGTTAAAGTTGTTTTACCGTGGTCAACGTGACCAATTGTTCCCACATTAACATGTGGTTTTGTTCGTTCAAATACGCCAGCCATGTTTTTATTCTCCTGTTTTGTGGCCCAGAATCGCGTTATTTTATTGCAGATTCAGGTTTTAGCCAACCACAATTAGTTAATAATTTATTATTTTTATTAAAATATTAATTCACGAAATATTATAGCAGATTATTAAAAATATGCAAGGTCTAACGCCATTTTCATCATTATTGACAATATTTGGCTTATTTTAGCTAATCTACCGGTTCCAAATAATACTGATCATCCTCTTCATTTTTTGCTGAATTGACGAGATCATTTTCCGCTTCAAAAAAATCAGATTCAATTTCATTGGTTTGAGTGGTGCGCCATTGAGCAATTTCTCGATTAATTTTATCGACCAATTCATCCTCTGTTAAATCACCAACCGGCCGTATATCATCTTGCTTAGACAATAATTTCTCATACTCATCCAAGGTCAAAACAATAAAATTCTCATCATTTTGATTAAAAATAAACTTTTCACCGGTTTTTTTCATTAACCTGATAATTTGTTCAAAATTAATCGCCATAAAAATTAAATATTATTTGGCTTTTTCTCCTTTGATTTTTTCTAAAATATTATTCGGTACTTCAGAATATTGTAAAAATTCCATTGAATAACTGGCTCGTCCCTGAGTCATACTACGCAATTGTGTGGCATAACCAAACATTTCCGCTAACGGTACTTCCGCTTCTATAACTTTCAAATTGGAACGATCGCGCATTTCCTTAATTTGACCACGACGTGAATTCAAATCACCAACCACATCACCCATATATTCTTCTGGTGTGACCACTTCCACTTTTTCAATTGGTTCTAACAAAACCGGACTGGCTTTTTTCACACCTTCCTGCACCGCAAATGAACCCGCAATTTTAAATGCCGCTTCCGAAGAGTCAACTTCATGATATGAACCATCATATACCGCTACCTTCACATCCACCACCGGATAACCGGCGATAATACCTTTATCCAAAGCTTCCTTCACACCTTTTTGAATAGCAGGGACATATTCACGTGGGACAACACCACCCTTAATTTCATCAACAAATTCAAAACCTTTACCACGATCTTGCGGTTCAACTCGAAGCCAACAATGGCCATATTGACCACGACCACCTGATTGACGAATATATTTTCCTTCGGCTTCTGCCATTTTCTTAATGGTTTCACGATAAGCCACCTGTGGTTTACCAGTATTAGCCTCAACATTAAATTCTCGTTTCATACGATCAACCAAAATTTCCAAATGCAATTCACCCATACCGGAAATAATGGTTTGAGTGGTTTCTTCATCGGTACGAACTTGAAAAGTCGGGTCTTCTTCGGCTAATTTTTGCAAAGCCACACCCATTTTTTCTTGATCAGCTTTGGTTTTTGGTTCAATGGCAATAGAAATAACCGGTTCCGGGAAGGTAATGTTTTCCAAAACTACCTTCAAGGACTCATCACATAAAGTATGCCCGGTAAAAGTATTTTTCAAACCAATAGCCGCCGCAATTTCTCCGGCATAAATTTCATTAACTTCTTCACGATGATTTGCGTGCATTCGCACAATTCGTCCGATTCTTTCTCGTTCACCAGTAGTGGTATTAACCACATATGAACCTGAAGTTAAAACCCCTTGATAAACACGAAAAAAACATAATTTACCAACATAAGGGTCGGTGGCAATCTTAAATGCCAAACCTACAAATTTCGCATCATCTTTAGGAGTAATTTCCATGTTTTTTTCCGGATCATCAGCCATTTGAGCAATAATTGGAGGAACATCCAAAGGTGAAGGCAAATATTCCGTAACCGCATCCAATAATTTTTGAACACCTTTATTTTTTAAAGCTGAACCACACAAAATCGGCACAATTTTATTATTAATTACCGCCTTACGTAATACTTTTTTCAAATCTTCAACGGCAATTTCTTCACCGGCCAAATATTTATTCATTAAATTTTCGTCATTTTCCACAATCGCTTCCACCAATTTACCACGATATTCTTCTACTTGATCCTTCATATCTTCCGGCACATCAGTTTCCTCAATATTCATACCCAAATCATCATTATAAATAAAAGCGCGACGAGTAAACAAATCAATAATTCCCTTAAAAGTCTCCGCTGCGCCAATCGGTAATTGAACCGGGTGCGCGGTTTTGGTCAAACGATCATGAATCGTGCCCATGTCATAATAAAAATCCGCACCCATGCGATCCATTTTATTGATAAATGCAATCCGTGGTACATGATATTTATCCGCTTGATGCCAAACGGTTTCTGATTGTGATTCAACACCGGCCACGCCATCAAAAATAACCACACCGCCATCTAATACACGCAAAGATCGTTCCACTTCGGCGGTAAAATCCACGTGACCTGGAGTATCAATTAAATTCAAACGACAATCGCGCCAAAAACAAGTGGTGGCCGCTGAAGTAATGGTAATTCCGCGTTCGCGTTCTTGTTCCATCCAATCCATCGTTGCTTCACCTTCGTGAACTTCACCTAATTTATGTTTTTTTCCAGTATAAAACAAAATACGCTCGGAAACTGTGGTTTTCCCGGCGTCAATATGAGCGATAATACCAATATTTCTAGTTTTTTCTAATGAATATTCCCGTGGCATACATCTATTTTGCAATATTGACTGTCAATATTAAATTGCACAATCATTTTATTTATTTTAATAATTTAATTAACGAGCAAAATGAGCAAACGCGCGATTAGCCTCAGCCATTCGATGAACATCTGATTTTTTCTTAATTGCATCACCTTCATTATTATAGGCAGCCAATAATTCATCAGCTAATTTTTCACTCATAGAACGACCCTTTTTAGCACGCGCTGCATTAATTAACCAACGAAAAGCCAAAGCGTATTTTCTTTCACCTCTTACCGGATAAGGGACTTGATAGTTTGCCCCGCCAATTCGCGTACCGCGAACCTCAATTTGCGGAGTAACATTTTTAACCGCCAAATCAAAAACTTGCAACGCATTTTCCGCTTCAACCTCAACTTTTTTCGCTTTAATGACAACATCGATTTTTTCAAACGCTCTGTAAACCACATTTTGCGCCACGGTCTTTTTCCCGCGCTTCATAATATAATTAATAAACTTTTCCACTACGGTACTTCCGTATTTTACATCTGGTTTAATTTTTCTCTTGGGAGCTTTTTTACCTCGCATATTACAATATAAAATTATTTAAATTATTTAGCGGCTTTTGGACGCTTGGAACCATATCGTGAACGACCTTGTCTTCGAGCTTCAACTCCTTGAGTATCAAAAACACCGCGCACAATCTGATAACGCACACCAGGTAAATCTTTACGTCGACCACCACGAATCATGACAATAGAATGTTCTTGCAAATTATGGCCCTCACCCGGAATATAAGCGGTCACTTCTTGACCATTACTTAAACGCACACGAGCGATTTTCCGCAAAGCGGAGTTTGGTTTTTTAGGAGTAGTAGTGGTTACTTTCAAACAAACACCTCGTTTAAACGGCGCTCCACCAGGTAAAGTACTGGATTTGCGACGAATCGTATCCATCACCGTTTGTAATGCCGGTGATTTTGATTTATTTTTCTTACTGGTTCGTTTTTTTCTAGTTAACTGATTGATTGTTGGCATAATTATTACACAAAAAGAATTGATCATCGATCTTGAAATGATCAAATGGTCAATGAATTTAGTTTTATTGCTAACTTATAATAAATGTGTTGGCAGTTTATCATTATTTTAAAAACAAGTCAAGACAAATCAAAAGATTAATTTATACACAAAAGAGATAATCCCTTGGAAAAAATTACCAAAAATATTTATCCCAATAATATTATCTAAAATTAGCAAAAAAAGCAAAAGCATTGGACCCCTTGTTTCCAACAGGTAAACAAGACTTTGGTATCTTTCATCACGTAAAAACGCAAAAAGCAGTTTTGAACCATCTAACGGAGGAATGGGAATTAAATTAAAAACCATTAAAACCACATTCAAAATCACCAAAATGGTTAAAAATTGAATCAGCAAATTAGTGGGTAAAAAAACATTATAAGCTACCAATAAGTGCAATATCACTCCGGTAACAATGGCTAATAATAAATTTGATAATGGACCGGCGATGGCAATGATTGCCAATCCTAAGCGTTTATTTTTCAAATTATAAGGATTAAAAGGCACCGGTTTGCCCCAACCAAAACCAACGAATAAGAGCATTAACAAGCCCCAACCACTAACATGAGAAACCGGATTCAAAGTTAATCGACCCTGATTTCGCGCCGTATCATCACCCATCAAATGGCTGGCCCAGGCATGCGCAAATTCATGAACCGACAAAACAATTAAAATCGCAGTCAACCAAGCGATAAAAATTAGAGGATCAGAAAATAAAGTTCCCAATATCATAATTATATTAGTTATGAAAAAAAATAAATGATCGCTCAATAATTATATAATACTTGATTGATTTCAACAAGTATGATAGACTGTTTTTATTGCAATAAATAATCAAAAAATATGTCAAAAGTTTGCGATAAATGTGGCCGAGGCCCAAAATCATCAGTATCTGTCAGTCATTCCAAAGTCGCGACCAAAAGAACGCTGAACATCAATTTACAATCAAAGAAAATTGATGGCAAAAAACAACGACTTTGCACTCGCTGTTTGAAGAATTTGGCCAAAGTTTAACTTAATAAAAACACTCCCCTGTTCATCAAATTTAAAGAATAGAGGAGTTTTTTTATTTAATAAATTTAAAGCGTGGCACTTGCTTATTTCCCGATCGCACTTTTTCAATAAATTCATGCAATGGCCGAACCCACAGCGCCTGATCTCCAAACTCCGGTGAATCATACAACGCTTGATAAATCACCATATCTTCCAAAGTTTCGCTATGTTTAGCTACCCCAAAAACTTCATACATTTTACCTTTGTAATGTTGATATTGACCTAACTTCATTTTATTTCAATTATTATTTATATATTAATTATATCATATGTATGGAACAGACAGCATTGACAAATATGGAAATATGAGTTAATTTATCAATATTCTTTAACAAAAGGAAGGAAGATGACTTGGCAAGAATTGATTGATAATAAAGCTTTACGCCATCAAGCATTTCTTTGGGAAGAAAACGGGAAGACCACCGCTTATCTATTAACTGAAATCACTGAGCACAATGGCATTATTACTATTGTGGGACGCAGTAGGACACAATCCCAAAAAATTGAAGAGAGAGCGTCAGTTACCACCAAAAATTCTATTACCAAAGAATTTTCTGTAGCCAAAGACTTTTCTCAACCACGTGTTGAAGGTCATAAAATCATTATTAGTATTCCCCATATTGGAATTGCTACGTTTAGCAGTAAAAATATTTAGTTAATTAACATCGCCAAGCGATGTTTTTTCATTATGGTTGACAAAAAATTAAATATTTCATAAACTACAAAGTTCTCCAACCAACGGAGGGAAATAATGACAGCTGATGAATTTTTGAAAGATCGTGAGTTAATTGGAGCGTTAATGGTCTATAACGAATTTGGGATT
Source organism: uncultured Gammaproteobacteria bacterium (assembly GCA_964413735.1). GTDB lineage: Bacteria > Patescibacteriota > Patescibacteriia > UBA11705 > UBA11705 > CAYPSS01. The sequence goes on along the minus strand of CAYPSS010000001.1, from coordinate 285,366 downwards.
ACCTATCGCGGACCAATTGCTGAAATTTCCTGTAAAAGAGGTATTATCACCATTAAGTTGCGCTGGGTGGAAGTGCCAGACTCTAAGAATGAATTATGGCACAGAAGTTCCGGAAACCCCCTGGTAATTGCTGTGGCCAAGGATTTCTTTGTTTGTAGCATTAATGAAAAGGGACAACTGACCTTTGCCATTCCTCACCTGGGAAGCGTAAAAGTTACCAAACTGGCAAGCCTTTCACCACAAATGCAAGACCACATGAAACAACCATAAAATAATTAACATCGCCAAGCGATGTTTTTTCATTATGATTGACAAATAATTATATATTTTATAAACTACCTAGTTCTCCAACTATCGGAGGGAACATGACAACCAATGAATTTATTGAAAATCAAAATTTGGCCGGTGGTATTATTCAATATTCTGAAGGTAGCACAATTTACCGCGCGTTGATTGGTGGGGTTGAAACCAATCGCACTGTAATTAAAATCAAATTGCAGTGGAGTGAAGTCTTGAATAGCGCCAAAAGACAATGGGAGTTTTTTGAAAAACCGGCAATTGCCATTGCGATTGCCAAGGATTTCTTTGCCTGTCATGAGATGCCTAATGGTCGAATTCGCATTGCTGCTCCCTATTATGGTAGTGCTATCATTATTCCCAGAAATAAACTTCCGGCTGAACAACAAACAGCATTAGCCCAACGTTATTAAAAAACAAACATCGCCAAGCGATGTTTTTTGCTATTGACAAATAAATAATAATAGTGTATATTAAATAGTCCCTTTCCCCAAGCAAGTGAGGGTCATATGGCCTGGCACAAAATGATGGAAAATTGCATGAATTTCATTGGTGGAATGATGATTTTGATTGAAGATGGTGATATTTTCCGCGGTCCGCTGTGTGCGATTGCGGATCATGGGGAACATCTGGAATTCTCCACCTCATATTCCGAGAGATTCAACCGGCGTACCAAGCGCTGGGAATCGTTCGAAAATGATGTGGGGACTATCGAAGTTGATAAAGATGACTTGGAAATCGATTTTTCGATGGAAAAAGTCATCATCACTTTGCCAGATAATCTGGGAACGCTCACCCTCTACGCCCGAGGGTTGAATGTTCCTGAACCAGAATGAACCCAACCACTCAAATTGAGTGGTTTTTTTATTAAAAATTCTCGACCAAATTATTAAAGAAATAAGAATCATAAAAACAACAATCTAAATCCTTGACAAAAAGTTTTAAAATTGTTAACTTTAACTATTCTCTGTTCCTTAAAACAAGGAGGTCTTATGCCCCGTAAAACAAATACACCAATTGTTGATATCAAGGATGCTTATGACAGAATGATTAACCGCCTACAAGCAAAAAATACCGAAATTTGGACAATTAATTTTACGGCTGTTAATACTTTGTTAGATGCGTTTGGATACGAAAGACAACCATGGCCCAGAGATTGCCTACCCTTTGGTACCGGAATCAATGAACCATGCGAACGAGTTTTGGTTCCTGGTAGTTGCCAAGTTGGCGAAAAATTCATTCGAATCTCCGATAATACTGCTTGGAAAGTTGTTTTTTATCAAACAGAAAAGAGAAGCCCTTTGATTGGTGGTGACACTGTTTACTGGATTGCGGTAAAAATTACTCCAAACAAAAATATCAGGATTAAATCAAAAACACCCAAAGCGCTGGCTACCATGGCTCAGATTGTTCACCTTGGGGAAGCTGTAGACACTTCAAACAATTTTATTAAGGGAGAATTAAACTAACTTCATACAGTTATAACAACTACAAAGTTACCACTCAAATTGAGTGGTTTTTTTTATACAAAAAAAACAATCGCTTATTAAGCGATTGTGAATTTATAACTACACCTTCAATAGAGCTAAAACAAACAAAGTAATTTGAGCCAGATAGCCCACAAGGAACAAGGGAAAAACCCATCCAGTAAAATTAAGTAAAAGCAAAAAAATCGGAGTGGCCATAGCAAAAGCACCAATAATAATAGTCCACAAACTGGCACCAGCAGAAATAGCTAAAACATAAACCGGAATTAAAAGAACAACAGAAATACAAACCGCAATACCGAAGCCTATCAAACCAACTTGATTCAAATCACGAATGGAAATTGTTAAAATTAATGAAATCAGACTTAGGAAAAGGAAAAACATAGCCGCTCCACCCAAAATCGCAATTGCTACGATCATTCTCCTCCTCCGTTATGGAGAATAAAGCAATTTATCAATATTTTTAATCTTAATCAATAGGCAGACTTGCACAAAACAAATGACTGACTTATATTAATGTGATAAAATTGGAAGGAAGCGAGATAAGCGAAAGAAGTAGTAAGTAAGACAAGTATTAAAGTAGTAAGTAAGAAAGCGAGAAACACTAAGACTACGAATTACGAATTGCTACGAATGTACGAATTATTGGAGGAAATGATAAGCAAGAAAAGTAAGACGAGTAAGACAAGCGTGACAAGTTAGACAAGCAAGAAAGGAACAATAAATACATAATAACAACATTTTTCATCCCTAATCCCTATTCCCTATTCCCCAACTATATGAAATTCAAACTACAAGCAAAATATCAACCGGCCGGTGATCAACCAACAGCGATTAAAGAATTGGTTTCCGGGTTAAAAAAAGGTTTGGCCAAACAAACCTTACTTGGCGTTACCGGTTCAGGGAAAACTTTTACCATTGCCAATGTTATTGAACAAGTACAAAAACCCACTTTAGTAATTGCCCACAACAAAACCTTGGCCGCCCAACTTTGTAATGAATTCCGTGAGTTTTTTCCAGACAATGCGGTGGAATATTTTGTTTCCTATTACGATTATTATCAACCAGAAGCTTACTTACCAAATTCAGATACTTACATAGAGAAAGAGTCTTCCATTAATCAAGAAATCGATCGCTTGCGCCACGCTTGTACTCAAGCTTTACTATCACGAAAAGATGTCATTGTTGTAGCTTCGGTATCCGCAATTTACGCCTTGGGTAATCCGCGTGAATATGAAAACGAAGTACTTCATTTTGCTGTAGGGCAAAAGCTAAATCATTTGGCCGTAATTGAAAAACTTACCGGGATGTATTACGAACGCACCAATGCGGATTTAAAGCGTGGTTATTTCCGAAAAACCGGACAAGTATTAGAAATTATGCCCGTCAATGAAGAAAATATCTACCGTCTAGAAGTTACTGAGCAAATCGACAACATCAAAAAAATTGAACCTGTATCACGTAAAATTATCGGTGAACAACCCGATCTTTGGCTTTTTCCGGCCAAACATTATGTTTTAAGTGAACCAAATAAAAAACGCGCCTTGTCAGCCATTAAAAATGAACTAAAAAATCAATTGGCCCAATTCAAGAAACAAGGAAAAACTTTAGAATATGAAAGATTAAAACAACGCACCAATTATGATTTGGAAATGATCGAAAATATCGGTTATTGCAATGGCATTGAAAATTATTCCGCTCATTTCGAAGGACGCACCAATCACGAACCGCCTTATTCATTACTGGAATATTTTAATTTCTGCGATCCGAATTTCCTAACAGTCATAGATGAGTCACATGTCACTATCCCGCAAATTCGCGCCATGTATCATGGCGATCAATCACGTAAACAATCTTTAATTGAACATGGTTTTCGTTTACCAAGCGCTCGCGATAATCGACCTTTAACTTTTGAAGAGTTTGACCAAAAAACAAAAAAAGTAATTTACACTTCTGCCACACCGGCTGATTATGAATTGACCGTCAGTGAGCAAATTGTGGAGCAAATCGTTCGTCCCACCGGATTGGTGGATCCAAAGGTTATTGTACGACCGATTATTGCCACCAAGAAAAATACTTCTCAAATTGACGATCTAATCAAAGAAATTGAATTACAAGTAAAGAACAATAAGCGAACCTTAGTCACCACTTTAACCAAACGCATGGCCGAAGATTTATCCGATTATTTAAAAGAAAAAAAGATCAAAGTCACTTATATTCATTCGGACATTGAAACGCTCGAACGAATTCAGATTATTACTGATTTGAGAAAAGGAGTGATTGATGTGATTGTTGGCGTAAATTTATTACGAGAAGGCTTGGACATTCCCGAAGTATCACTGGTGGCGATTTTAGATGCGGACAAAGAAGGATTTTTGCGCAATGAAACCAGTTTAATTCAAACGATCGGTCGCGCGGCGCGTAATGTTGATGGTCGGGTTTTGCTTTATGCTGATGTCATTACCACCTCGATAAAAAATGCCCTGCAAGAAACTGACCGCCGACGCACCAAACAACTGGCTTATAATAAAAAACATGGAATCACACCAAAAACCATTGAAAAACAAATAAAAAACATTTTAGCAGATTTCGGGTTAACTCTTCCAGAAACCAAAAAAGTATCCGGCCAATCCTATCGTCGTAATTTAGCCAGAGAAAATCTTAAATTGGAATTACAAGCTGACAAACGTTCGATAAAAGAAATAATTACCGAGAAAGAAAAATTAATGAAACAAGCGGCAAAAAATTTGGAATTTGAACTAGCGGCCATTCTGCGCGATGAAATCACGGTTCTCAAAGCAAAAAAATAATTTACAATAAAAACATTTGCGTTTAACAAATGTTTTTTATTTTGACAAAATTTAATTTTTTTATTAACCTTAGAACACATTGTTCTTTATCAACCAAGGAGGAAAAATGAGTAAACCTTCATATTTTCAAGCTTTGAAAGAATTTGCTTTCCCCGATGAAGAAGCAAAACGAACGTATATTGAATCGGATATTGATGAATCCCTTACGCCAATCAATCAGCGTCCATTTTTCGTTGATGCTGTTCATAAAATTATGCCCAGTAAAGCTGTTCGGCGACTGGAAAACAAAACCCAAGTTTTTACCGGATTTTTGAATATGCATATTCGTAATCGCCTAACACACACCTTGGAAGTAGCTAATGTTGCATGTGCAATAGCAGAAAATTTGGGATTAAATACTGATCTGGCTTTTGCCATGGCTTTGGGACATGACTTAGGACACGTTCCCTTTGGTCATGCGGGAGAAAATTTCATCAGCGAAAGTCATGGTATTGATTTTCGGCATGAAAAATTTGGTGTTGTTATTTGTCAAATGATTGAGAGACAAGGAAAAGGATTAAATTTAACCAGACAAGTATTACAAGGTATTTTGCTGCATTCACGCGGGGCCGGAGATTTAGATATTGTTTTTGATGGTACTCCGATGGAAGCGAATCTGGTTATGTATGCAGATAAAATCGCTTATGTTTTTGCTGATATTAATGATATCTTTGAGCGCTGGCAGAAACTATCAATTGAAAGTTATCCGGGAATCAATGAATTATTAAAGTTTTTCGGGGCAACGCAACGCGAACGAATCGCCACTTGTGTAAATGCTTTATGCGAAGAATCAGCTAAAGCAAATAAAGTGCTTTTCAAAACTTCGGAAACCGCTCAGCAGTTTGCAATCTTAAAACGTTTAATGTATACGATTTACGACAAGTGCAATCAAAAAAATGCCCCCATAATTCTCCGTATAGTTTCTGAACTCCTTTGGCAATATTTCAAAGATGATGAATTAGCTCTGCTTTTCCTTTGTCTAATGACTGATTCTGAAGTTATGCACTTATACCGAACTTGTGAATTAAACGACGAAAGTATCAAATTGTATGGTGCTTATGAAATTTTACCCTTTATTAAAGGCCGCTTTGAAGAATTCAATATTGAAGACCCTAAAATCAATTAACCAATCAGACTTGCGCACCGCAAGTCTTTTTCATTGACGAAATTAAAAAAAAATATTACTATTATGGCGGTTCCTTAAAACATAAGGAGTGAAAATGGGAATAAAATTAGTAGTGAGTGATATTGATGGAGTAATCGAAGGTCTTTTGCTACCGGATTATCAAAACTTTCTGGCTTTCAAAGATTTACGCCGTCGAGGCATTTTGACCACCGTAGCCACCGGTCGCAGTTTAATTCATGTTGAACGATATTTACACAGTGAATCTTTTTCCGGGCCACTGATTTTGGAAAATGGTGGATTAATTGTAACCGATACCGGACAAATCAAATTCTCTAATCCGATAACCGGTGAAATCAAACGATTCATTTTGAGCATAGCAAAAAATCCCTGTATCGCTGTAATTGGTTTTTCACCGATCGAAAACCCGAATTTTGTCTTTCACTTTTTCACCGATGATCAAGAGCGCCGTAAATATTTACCTGCCAAAAATCCAAACATTCACTATCAATATACCAGTGATCTAGATCAGTTTGGTGTTTGGTTATTTGGATATCAAATGTGCAGAATTTACATTATCATGAGGCATGCACTCAATCAATTGCAATTTGAAGATGGAATGAAGTTTTATTCAACTATTTTTCGACATACTCGTCTTTATGATGTTGTCACACCGCGAGTTAACAAAGGCTCAGGCATTGTTCAATTAGCGTCAGATTTGAGGATATCTCTTAGTGACGTGGCGGTTTTCGGTCATGGGGACAATGATCTGGAAATGTTTGAATTGCCCGTTGGCCTGAAAATTGCGGTACTCAATAATGAAGACGAATCACCCCGAGTTCAGCAATTAGCCGATCAAATCATTACTCCCTTTGAAGTGGCAGACAAATTAAGATCACTAACCAAGTAAGGAGAGAAAATGTGTCGTAATATTACTTTGTCTGAAGTTTTTACGCGAATGAGATTTATGGTAAAAAATGAAAATCAACCGCCAGAAACACTTTTACCCAAATCCAATGTTTTCTTGAATTTTGACAATGTCAAAGTCAAAGCATCGATAATTCTGGGAACATTATTGAGCGAATGTCCGGAATTTGATATCCTCTGGAAGGAATTATGGCAAAAACAAGGAACCAGAAATCGTAGCTATGTGGAATTGGTTTGTTTCAATGACCCATCTCCGAGAAAAAGTACCCGCTATTCACTTTGTGTCAATCATGAATTAAACTTCATGCTACTCAACGAACAAGACAACGAAGTTGATATTGAATTCATTCCGCGTTCATTGCGTGCCCAGTTCTTCCATTTTTTACATGGTTGGGACTTGCCGGAAAAAGTTTTTCTGATTTTCCTGCGTTTAGCGCAAAAAGCCTAATAATGCAATCACCATAATATGGTGATTTTTTTATACAAAAAATCGTTGTCATTAACAACGATTTTATTTTTTACAAACAAGGCCCCTTACCATAATGATACCAACGCCAAAAGACATACCCCATTGTCACTAACCAAATAACTCCCAAATAAATGAGCAGAAAAGTGATTGGTGAAAAAGTCCAATTACTCAAAAAACCCGGGACCAAATACAACAAAATACCAACAATCAAAACCGGCAAACCGATCTGAGGCACACCAAACAGCAACATGAAAAACAACACTGACGTGGAAACCAAGACAAAGAAAAATTCACCCACCTTGTGCGAAAAAGGATTAACATATTCAACCGTCATTTCATCTTTCAATGTATTTTTCGAAGAACCAAGCATTTGCTTCTCCTGTTTAAGGAATACAAATAAATATTTTATCCCATGTTTTCATAAATGTCAAGATTAGGGCCATTTACATTTTTAAAACTCCATGTTATGCTGATCAGACAATTAACCCCTTTACTACCCCCCTAATAAAAAGCTTTAGGCGGGCATTTTGGCTTATAAAGAGTAAAAGAAACGATTAATTATAAAAATTAAATTCTAAAATATAATTTGTATAACGTATTACGTATAATGGATTTCATATTTTAATGATTACTTTTCATCAATCATCCATACAAAAAAGATAATTCGTAATTTATAACTAATAAAATAACAATTCGAAATATGCAAGATAAAATTATTATCAAAGGTGCGCGAGAACATAACTTGAAAAATATTGATTTGGAATTGCCAAGAAACAAAATGATTGTCTTCACCGGACTATCAGGTTCAGGCAAATCGAGCTTGGCTTTTGACACGATTTTTGCCGAAGGCCAAAGACGATATTTGGAAAGTTTATCGGCTTACGCCCGACAATTTTTGGGCGGACTGCAAAAACCCAATGTGGACGAAATTTCCGGATTATCGCCCGCTATTTCCATTGATCAAAAAGCACATAGCTCCAATCCACGATCAACGGTTGCCACCATTACGGAAATTTACGACTATTTGCGCGTCTTGTTTGCTAAAATCGGTACCCCACATTGTCCAAAGGATGGCACCAAACTGGAAAAGTCTACCAGCCAAGAGATGACCGATTTTATTTTACAAGAAATCAACAAAAACCAGAACCAACCAAACAATGAAATTATTATTTTATCCCCCATGGTTCGTGGTCGCAAGGGCGAATATTACCAAATGCTTTATGATATTTACAATTCCGGATTTTTGGAAGCGCGCATTGATGGGAAATTTTATAAATTACAAAATCGAATTGATTTGGCACGACACAAAAAACACACTATCGAAATTGTCATTGATAAATATCGTTTGGAAGAGTTTCAAGTGGAAGGGATGAAAAAAGGCAGTGAAATGCGCTTGGCCGAAGCCATTGAAAAAGCCATTGATTTGGCCAATGGTTTATGTACAACGATTTTACCCGATGGAGAAGAAAAAACTTTTAGCACTGAATACTCTTGCCCAATCGATGGTTTTAGTTTTCCGGAAATTGAACCGCGCTTATTCAGTTTTAACAGTCCTTATGGATATTGTGAACAATGTACGGGGCTGGGAACCAAAGATCTATTTAGTGATGAAGTTTGTCCGGTTTGTGAAGGAAAACGATTAAACAAAAATGCTCTAAGTGTAAAAATCAACAATAAAAACATCTGGGAATTAACCGCCCTAACAGTTAAACAAAGTCGTGAATTTTTTGAAAATCTTCAAAATCATCTAAACGCTCAACAACATGAAATTGCCGATGTGATTATCAACGAAATTCGCAATCGTTTGAATTTTATGTTTGATGTTGGTTTGCATTATTTAACTTTAAATCGCAAATCAGGCACTCTTTCCGGTGGTGAAGCACAACGTATTCGTTTGGCCTCACAAATTGGTCAAAGATTAGTTGGCGCGATGTATATTCTCGATGAACCCACGATTGGACTACATCAAAAAGACAATGAGCAACTGGTTAATACCTTGCGCAATCTATGTGATATTGGTAACACCATCATTGTGGTGGAACATGATGAAGACACAATTTTAACCAGTGATTGGATCGTGGATATTGGTCCGGGCGCTGGTGTTAACGGGGGTCAAGTAGTTTATTCCGGACCACTTGATTATTTATTAAATCCTAAGAAAAATAATTCCGAAAAATCAATCACCACTCAAATCATTGGCGATCCGAAAAATTCTTTGACCGGCAAATATTTACGAAATGAAATCAGAATTCCTCTGCCAAAAGAAACTCGTAGTGTCACAGACAAAACTTTGAAATTGAAAATTTTAGGCGCCAAAGAACATAACTTAAAAAATATTAATGTGGAAATTCCTTTGAAGCGCCTAGTTTGTTTAACTGGAGTATCGGGGTCAGGAAAATCAACTTTAATGCATGATATTTTGTATCAAGCACTAAAAAATAAATTATTCCGTTTACGCCGACCAGTTGGAACGCATCGGGAAATAAAAGGACTGGAATATTTGGATAAAGTGATTAAAATCGATCAAAATCCAATTGGTCGCACCCCGCGTTCCAATCCGGCCACCTATACCGGTGTTTGGAGTTATATTCGTGAACTTTTTGCCAGTACACCGGAAGCGCGCATTCGCGGTTATCGTCCCGGTCGTTTTAGTTTTAATCGCGCCGGTGGACGCTGTGAACATTGCGAGGGGCGCGGTTCCTTGGAAATTGAAATGCATTTTCTTCCAAGCGTAGAGGTGCAATGTGAAATTTGCAAAGGCAAAAGATTTAACAAAGAAACCTTGCAAGTTCATTACAAAAATAAAAATATTGCCGATGTATTAAACATGACCATTGCCGAAGCGGAAATTTTTTTTCGCGACATTCCGTTTATTTATGAAAAATTAAAAATCTTGAATAATGTTGGGTTGGATTATTTAACTTTGGGACAATCAGCCAAAACACTCTCAGGTGGTGAAGCCCAACGCACCAAACTGAGCAAAGAACTGGCCAAACGCGGCACCACTAAAACTTTATATTTGCTTGATGAGCCAACTACCGGCTTGCATTATGAAGATGTGAAAAAATTAATTGATGTTCTCCAACAATTAACTTCTCAAGGCAATACGGTAATGGTGATTGAACATAATTTGGATGTCATTAAATGTGCGGATTGGATTATTGACTTGGGGCCGGGCGGTGGCCAAGAAGGTGGGCAAGTTGTCGCCATTGGCACACCGGCTGATATTGCCCGCAATGGATTCAGTGAAACAGGAAAATATTTACGCCGTTATTTAAAATAAAAAATACCAGATTTTCTGGTATTATTCCACTAAAAAATATAAACGGTTTCCAAACGAACAAAAGGCATTTGAACATTCAAAATATCTACCAACTCTTGCACTAATGCTTGATCTGATTCAAATCCCAAGAAAAAAAATTGCCGAAAATTAATATCCGTCACCACCATTCCTTGGAAAAGCTCAAAATGATTCAAGGTCGGCGTAGTATAAATGGTTCGACCAGGAGGAAGCGGTTGATTATCACCACTCGAGACATAGAAAGACAAAACTCCATCAGCATCAGCCACAAATAACCAGTAACAATTTTCTCCACAAGTATCCGCCCAACCATCCGGCGTCCATTCAAAATCAACAAACTTGCCAACCGCCAACTTTCGAGCATACGGAGAATAAACATTATTCAACCAAAAATCAAAGTCAACAATGCTATTTTGAATATGATCCGGCCAGCATTCATGACTCGAATCCTGCCAATCCAGCAAATCCCCTTCCGCATTCAACCAAGCTTGTGATGAAAAAGGCAATAAAAGAACAATCACTCCCACCAACAAAACCAAACTGATACTTCTTTTCATTCTGACCCCCACAAAGACTAGAGCATTGCCATATTATAATTAATTACAATAAAAGTCAATCATGTGCGATTTTCTCAAATGTTGAAATAATTGCCTGAAATAAAAAATACCAGATTTTCTGGTATTAAAAGTTTTCATTAATCTTCAATTTCTGTTTTCCCTAACTTTGGTTTAGCTCGCCCCAAACGCTCGCGCAAATTTCCCGATGGAGAAGCTTTAATTTCCTGAGCAATTTGATCATGCTCCTTCGGATCAAACTCACCATCGACCAAAATATCAACTACTGACTCATCTCCGGAATCATGTTGACCTTCAACTGGCCAACTGAATTTTCGCGGATCAGCAAATCGAGAACTACATTTACAACACTCATAACCAGAAACTTTCCAAGTATTACGCCCCAAGACCACTGGTCCCACTACTTCATGAATCGGAAAGTATTTATCATGACCGCAAACACGACAACGGAAATCAGGAAATTCAATCCCCTTTGGTTTTTCACCAAACAAAGCATCAAAATCTGTTGAGTCAGCCATTACTACCCTCATTTGGAAAGAACGCTTTCAATTTAACAATTAATAGTTTCTTTGTCAATTTTTTATCAGCAATAAAAACTGCAAATAAAAAATACCAGTCGTGGCTGGCAAGTAGATTTGATTGACAAATCATTATTCAACGCTTTCTTCGAGGCATAAGACTTTTCTGCAAAAGATATGCTTGCCGTTGCAAGAAATCTCGTGCCACTGAATCATTGACCGGCCGACCACCAACCTCAACTAAAAATGGATTGCTATAAGCTTTCTTAACTAAAGAAAAGCTTCGTGGATTACTAAAACGAGTTTTACAATCACAACACTCATAATCAATCAATCGCCATTTATTACGGCCACAAACTATTGGTTCAATCGCTTGATAAATCGGACGATAATAATGATAACCACAAACTCGACATTTAAAATCAGGAACAACGGTTGGTCGCGGTTTAGTTCCAAGAACATCATCAAAATTTTCAGCGTCAGACATGCTTGACCTCATTGAAAAGAACACTTAAAATTTAACAAGTAATTAAACAGCTGTCAATTTCATGTTATATTAATATTATGCAATCAATATTAAAAAAAATACCCGCTAAACCTGGAGTTTACTATTTCCTTAATCAAACCAAGGACATTATTTATATTGGCAAAGCCACTGCGCTCAAATCACGCGTACGCAGTTATTTTCATGGACAAAAAACCTTTCGTCCGATCGAAGAATTAATTGAACAAGTACATGATATTAAGTGGCGGACTACGAAGTCAGTCTTAGAAGCTATTATTTTAGAAGCCCTGGAAATTAAAAAACACCAACCCAAATACAATGTCATTGGCAAGGATGATAAAAGTTGGAATTATTTGGTGCTCACCAAAGAAGATTATCCGCAACTGCAAACTATCCGCATGCACGACTGGCAACAATTATCAGTCGCGGAACAAAAAAAACGTTTTGCCAAAGCCTTTGGCCCATTTCCCCAACTTCGCACCACGGAAATATTAAAAATATTACGCCGGCTTTTTCATTATTCCACCTGCAAACCTAATATTGGCCGACCATGTATGTATTATCAAATGCGACAATGCGATGGTGTTTGTACCGGTGAAATTTCTTCCATAGAATACCAACGCCGCGTAATTAAACCACTCACCTTATTTTTGTCCGGTCGAAAAAAACAAGTTATATCCGACTTAAACAAATTAATGAAGGAAAAATCAAAAAATAACTTCTTTGAGGAAGCCGGACAACTACGCGATCAAATAAACAATCTGAAAAAAATCCACGACTTATCCTTAATCGATAAATCATTTTTCGATAATGTCGGTTCGGGCTTGCTCGCCTCACTTCGCGGGCGAAGCGGATCGAAAACCACAAAGATGATCCGAATTGAAGGTTATGATATTTCCAATCTTGGGACCACTAACATTGTTGGATCGATGGTGGTTTTCGATCAAAATGGTCCGATTAAAAAAGATTATCGTAAATTTAAAGTACGCAATTTTAACAAACCAAGCGATGTTGATGCTTTGGCTCAAGTTATTGAACGACGACTAAAACATCATGACTGGCCTCTTCCCGACTATTTTCTAATTGACGGCGGTAAACCACAAATCAATAAAATTATTGCTTTACTAAAAGAAAAAAATGTTGATCGCCCAGTAATTGGCATTGCCAAAGGAATAAAACGCAAAAAAAATGAATTTCATGTTTCCACCAGAACCATTCAACATTTTATTGAAAAAAATAAAACTCTTTTGATTCAAGTACGCGATGAAGCACATCGCTTTGCGATTAATTATCAAAAACAAACGCGGAAAATAAAAAAACCTGATGTTATCAGGCTTAAACAATTAAAACAGTTTTGAGATAATTCTCGATGCAAGTTGATATTCAATATCAAAAAGATAAATCCCAATGATTACCCCCATATCCAAAGCCAGCAAAACCAGCGTAATCAACAAAACAATTTTCTTTACATCCAATGTCTTCAAAGATAACGAACTCCAAGCTTTTCTAATAACAGGAAAGAATTTTTTCAGGGTCATCCCAAACACCAAAAGAATCAAAATCTGCAAATTTACAACAACAAATACAAATAAAAAATGATTCCCAATATTCACAGTCATAGAGGCCTCCATTCCCGTAAGGCATGAACAGTATATCATAAATATTGAGATTGTCAAGTTTACTGTTATCAGCCTTTAAAAATCAAAATCCTATAAAATTTAAAAAATACCCGACAAAAACAAACACGCAAAATAAAAATGGACTGATATTATCAGTCCACTAATCAAAACAATTTTATAAACTCCACAACAATTATATAACCAGCAAAAACAGTCATCCCAAAAATCAACAATCCAATCACTGCTAAATTAATTACATGCTTTCTACGATTTTTGGTACCTGGTTTGGTAATCAAGCAAATCCTCTTACACAATTTAACATACACCCTCAACACTAACCCCAAGCTTACCAAAGCTAGAACAGCAATCGCACAGAAAATAATCTGTTGATATAAGATATTGCCAAAAATCGCTTCCATCAGCCACCTCCAGAAGAAAGAACAATATTCAAAACCCAAGAAATCACCGCCAAAATAACTGCCAAAATAGCGCTTCGATTAATCACTTTTTGCACCAAAGCCGGATAATCTTCATGGCGACCTTTAATGGCCGCCAACATGTTTTTAAATAACTTAATGTAATGAACAATTAAAAGACCGAACAAAATCATCATCCCGCAGGTCAGTAAAATTTTCCCAACCAAACAAAGCGTACACGGCTCCATTGACTCCTCCTTATGTTGGGGGAGAAAAAATCGTTATTCCAACAAAATAGTAGCGAGCAAAGATACAAAGATTAATAAGCCAAAATATCGAAAATAAAATCAGAATAACGCCTAACCATTTATTCAATTTTTTCACTCTGTTCAATGAATTTTGATCCGGCTTTCCCATCTCTGCAATTAAAAGCTTTTGAATGATAATCAATGAAATTAAAAGAACAAAAGATATTAGCTGAAATACTGTGATAAACCAAAACCAAAATTCTTGGCTCATGGCTGACTCTCCATACGACCGCCCGTTAATTTACCATAATCATAAAAATTGTCAATTAAGCCAAAATAAAAAAAGTCTGATGTTATCAGACTTCAAATTAACTTACCCTTAAAAAATACGCTACCAAATCTTGAATTACAGTAAATACCCCATAAAGCCAAAATAAAAAGATAATGACCAGCAAATAAAAATTCGGATTTTTGAAAATATACACAACCCCACTTTTTGAATCTTGACGAATACTGTTAAAAACCATAAACAACATTCCACCTACAACAGTCAATGCAAACAAAAACAAAATGGTTTTCAACATCTTCCTTTCTCCGGTTAAAGGATTACCCGATATTCAAGTAAGATGCTAATAAACTACCTAGACCCTTAAGCACAGCGATTGCCGATAGTGTGCAAATAAACATACCCAACCAAAATAACGGGGATTTCAAAATTGAGGTTGTTGTTTTTTTCTCTTGTTTAATCATAAAACTGATAGTCCTAATCATGAAATAAACAATAAATAAAGAAACAAGCAACATAAGAACAATAAAAAGCCAATTGATAAATGTATCCATTTCTCTCCTCCCCGGTTATAGCTAACCACCAGAAAAGTACACAAAAGAAGCATAGATAAATTTAACCACTAAAACAATCAGAATCAAGGCAACAATGGAAGTAATACAAAATAAAGGCGACTTAATCAATGGAATGTCCAATTGTTTAGCTTCATTAATTGATTCCTTGAGTAACAAAGCAACAATAAACCCAACAACAACATACATCACAACCACAAGAAAGGCGATAAATAATTCCATTTATTTCTCCTTTTGAAGGGTTGGCAAAAATCGTTTGGTATGATTATCAAGGTGCAATGAATCAATTACTTTAGCAAAAAATATAATTCTGTCAACTGCTATTTGATTTTTATAATTAAGTTCATTATAATATGAATGTGGCGCCATTTGCCACCCTGTATCCCTTTTTTTCACTTTTTATAAGTGTTGTTCTTGTTCCCAAAACCCATGTTCTTAGTTCTATTCGCAATGTTCTTTTAACCGCTATCCCAATCACACCACAACTTATTAAAACAAAAATCAAAAAACCGCCTCAATGATAGGCGGATTTTCATTTAAAAAATTTAACGATTAATGAAAATATACTTTTTCCTAATTATATATTGAATTAAAGTTAAAATTCCCAGCATCAAAACTTTACTCAACCATAAAATCGGTAAATAGTGATGGATAAAAACCAACAATGGCCCGGAAATCATAATACTGATAATGGATAACAACATTCCCAAAGTATAAGTTCTTTTGAACGATTGATTATGATTAAAAATTTTGAAATGTTGCCATAAATGGTTGTGAGAAAAACCTGACAATGAAGCAAACCATTGCGCTACCATTACCGGCACAGTCAAATGCACCAAAACAAAAAACAAAGTAAAGTCAATCACCAATCCCATTAAACCCACGAAAAGATAACGCAACAATTCACGCCTGTTATTCTTCGCATAATGCCAAATAAAACCCCAAGTAAAATATTTTTTCCAACCCTGCAACATAAAAATCAAATTCGAATAAATTTTAATAATAATGGCAAATATTTTTTTACCACATCCGGTCGTTCGAAATCATGATCAGCTTGTTTAACAATAATTTTTTTAATGTGCCTCGACAATTGACCTAAACTCGCCGGCGGCACCTTGTCATCTTGACCACCAAGTATTAACAACATTTTATCCAAAGGAAAATTAATATTATCCAACCCAGAACCATAATCACGATTTTCATTTTCACGGAAATACTGATTGTTAATCATATGCGCTTTGTGCATTTTATTTTTTGAATTTAACCAACGATTAAAATCTATTTCTCGAAAAAAATCTGGCCAATTATCCCAATTAATTGATTGTCTATCCTTGTACATTGCTCGAACAAAGTAATAACGTAATAATTGTTGTTGATTCCACGCCGGACCAAACAATACCACTTTATGAATTGGAAGATCAAATTTAGTTAAGAAATCAATTATCACACAACCGGCAAGACTATGCCCCACCAAAATTATTTTTTTTATTTTAGGATAATATTTTATTAAAGTCTTAAGAGCACAATTTAATTCCTGAGCCATTTTTTCCACCGTAACATCAGTAAAATTACCATCAGACAAGCCGCAACCGGAAAAATCAAAGCGCCACAAAACCATTTCATCCTTTAACCGATCAACAATATTCTTGAACTTCATCTCAATGCTAGTGCGCTCAAACCCATGAACAAAAACCACCGCTTGATCAGAATCAGCCGGGTTTAATAAACCGCGCAAAATTTCTTTTTTTTGATTTTTAAATTCAATTAATTTAATCATAATTAAACCAAAAAACCATAAACCGCCCGCAAATCATCAGCTTTCACCCAAAAATCAACCTTGTTCATTATTTCACTGTTAGGATTAAATCCAATAAACAAATTCGCCAATTCAGACATTGGCAAATCAGTCACTGATTCTCCAACAATAGCGATTTCACTTTTTTCAATACTCCATTCATTAATTTTGTTTTGTAAAACCTTCGCCTTCATGTGACGATTCATTTCTTGAGATATTTTCCCAGTAGCCACACCATCAACATATTCCAATTCATTACCTTTCACAAAATCCAATTTTAATTTTTTGGCCAAGACATCCAAAATAAAATGGGGATTGGAACTAATGGCAATCACTTTAATATCTTGTTTTTTTAACCAAGAAATTAATTTTTCCGCTCCGGGCATCAAATGAGTTTCCACATAACCATTGGCAATTTGCAATAAATATTTTTCCTTAAAGCCGGCATACAGTTGCGCCAATTCCACCAGGCCCCACGGACCTTGATTTTTCTTACGTTCATATTCCTTGTGAATCTCCTTAACCGCATCACCCTTACCCAAAAACTCGGCCACTTCTTTAAAACCGCCCTTATTAACCCTTAACAAAACACCATCCACATCAAAGGCTACTAATTTTATATTGTTCTTGCTCATATTTTCACCGGTATTATATCAAAATAATTAAATTTTTGCACGTAATTAAGCTATTTTAATTTTTTAGCAACTTTGCCTGTATCTAGTAGATAAAAAATCAACTTATCCACAACATATAGTATTTACAAGAAATTCTCTGCGTATTATATTATTAGTAATGATTACTGATAATCTAAAAACCATGCTGAACTTAAGAGATCAACTAAATGATTGCGGGAAACGACTAACCAAACAACGGTTAATTATTTTGAATTATTTACGTCAAGTGACTTCCCACCCTACCGCTCAAACCATTTACGCCCAAGTTCGTAAGCAAATTCCCAACATCAGCCTCGGAACTGTATATCGTAACTTAAAATTTCTGGTTGATCACCACTATATTATTCAACTTCACACCGAAGATGATAAAACTCATTATGATGGTAACAATGGTGATCATATTCACTTTATTTGCGAGCGCTGCGGACAAATCATGGATATTATGGATACCAATTATCTCAATCGTCAAAAATTAAAAAAATACGGCACACCGCATATCAGTATTTGCAAAGTATATGGGGTTTGTCATCAATGTAAATAATAATCATATTTTTATGGAAGAAAAACAATTCAGACAACCACTGATCGGCAAAAAAATGCCTGATCTGGAGGTGGAAATTTATCATGAAAACCAATTTAAGAAAGTTAACCTGCAATCATACTTGGGACAATGGGTGATTTTATTTTTTTACCCGGCAGACTTTACTTTTGTTTGTCCAACGGAATTAAAGGAAATGGCCCAAAATTATTCCAAGTTTCAAGAACTGGGAGCTGAAGTTCTCAGTGTCAGCACCGATACCGCTTTTGTGCACAAAGCTTGGCATGATCATTCGGAAGCAATCAAAAATGTGGAATTCCCTATGGTAGCTGATCCAACCGGAGATGTTTGCCAATTTTTTGGTACTTATCTGCCAAAGGAAGGATTGTCTTTGCGAGGAACTTTTATCATTGATCCTGATGGAATAATTAGAACCATGGAAATTCATGACAATAATATTGGTCGTAGTGCTTCGGAAACCTTACGAAAACTGCAAGCCGCAATCTTTGTGCGCCAACATGGCGGAGAAGTTTGCCCAGCTAATTGGCAACCGGGAGAACAAACCTTGAAACCGGGAATTAATTTAGTGGGAAAAATATAATTATTAATAAAACAAATCCTATGTTTAAATTACCCGAACTCAATTATTCATTCAATGATCTCGAACCACACATCGATGCGCAAACTATGGAAATCCATTACACCAAGCATCATCAAGCTTACGCTGACAAATTCAACGAAGTCTTAGGCAAATATCCGGAATTAACCGCCTGGCCTTTGGAAAAAATTTTTCGCGAGTTAAAAACCTTACCGGTAGAAGAAACTGATCGCCAACTTATTCGTAACTTTGGTGGCGGTTATATCAATCATAATATTTTTTGGGAAAATTTATCGGCAAAAAAACAAATTAATGAGGGTTTACAAGCAGAAATCATTCAAAGCTTTGGTTCAATGGAAGAATTCAAAGAAAAATTTATTACTGTGGCCAAATCGCAATTTGGCAGTGGCTGGGCATGGTTGGTTCGCGATGAAAATCAAGAATTAAAAGTGTATTCATTGCCCAACCAAGACACTCCGTATGAAATAGGTCATGAACCGATCTTTAATCTTGATGTCTGGGAACATGCATACTACCTGAAGTATCAAAACAAACGACCAGATTATATTCAAGCTTGGTGGAATGTCCTCAAAGTGCTTTAAATAAAAAATAAAATTTAAATAATATGCGTATTATGATATACGTATATTATTTTCACTCTAAATTATGTCTATCCTCACTAAAATAAAAAAAAGAAACCAACAAATTGTGGATTTTGATCAAAACAAAATAAAGTTAGCGATTCAAAAAGCCGGCCAAGCCTGTAGCGAACCAATTACCGATCAAGTTTTAAACAATGTCACTCAAAATATTGTCATGGAATTGGAAAAGACATTCTCCACCATTGAACAAATACCCACGGTAGAAGATGTGCAAAATTTTGTGGAAAAAAACTTAATGGATCATAAACTTTTTCTAACGGCCAAAGCGTATATCCTCTATCGTTATGAACATCGCCAAATTCGCGAACAAAATAAAAAGCAAACATTGGAGAAAGTGGAACAAAACCAATTGCAAGTGACCAAACGCGACGGTCGCCAAGAAATATTTTCCCCGGAAAAAGTCAAAAAATTTCTCAGCCTATTTATTGAAAAAGAAAATCAAATTATTGACATTGACACCATTACCTACCAAGTTCAAAAAGAACTGTATGACGGAATTGAAACCAAAAAAATTCAAGAAGCCATTATTTTAGCCTTACGCAGTCGAATTGAACAAGATCCGGCTTATTCCCTATTAGCCGCCAAAGTATTAAATAATACCATTTACAAAGAGGCCTTGGCGGAAAACTTTAATACCCAAAATTTAACTCAAGCGCATCGTCAAACTTTTATTCAAAACATTAAAACCGCGGTCCAAAAAAATATTTTGGATATTAAAATTTTATTATTTGACTTGGATAAACTCAGCCAAGAGCTGGATATTAGTCGTGATAATAATTTTCATTATTTGGGACTGCAAACTTTGTCTGACCGATATTTATTGCGTTTGCCGGAAAACCAACAATTATTGGAAACGCCGCAAATTTTCTGGATGCGGGTAGCCATGGGAATAGCTATCAACGAAGAAAATCGCGACGAGCGCGCTATTGAATTTTATAATATCATGTCCAATTTACACTATATTCCTTCCACCCCAACTTTATTTCATGCCGGGACTGTTCATCCGCAATTAAGTTCTTGCTATTTGACAACTGTTGAAGATTCTCTAGAACACATTTTTAAATCTATCGGTGATAATGCTCAACTGGCCAAATGGTCCGGCGGCATTGGCAATGATTGGACCAATATTCGCGGTATGGGCTCCTTGATCAAAGGCACACGCGTGGAAAGTCAAGGAGTAATCCCTTTTCTGAAAATCGCCAATGATACCACCGTCGCCATCAATCGAAGCGGTCGTCGCCGTGGCGCTACTTGTGCTTATTTGGAAGCCTGGCATTATGACTTTGAGGATTTTTTGGAACTGCGTCGCAATACCGGTGATGAAAGACGTCGCACTCATGACATGAATACCGCTGCTTGGGTGCCTGATTTATTTATGAAAAGAGTAATCGCTGACTCCGACTGGACATTTTTCTCTCCTCATGAGACACCGGAATTACATCATATTTATGGCAAAAAATTCGAGGAAAAATATTTGGAATATGAAAAATTGGCAGAAACGGGAAAAATAAAAGTTTTTCGAAAAATCAAAGCTCAAGAATTATGGCGTAAAATGTTGACTATGCTTTTTGAAACCGGACATCCATGGATTACTTTCAAAGACCCCTGCAATGTACGTTCTCCCCAAGATCATGTCGGCGTAATTCACAATTCCAATTTGTGTACGGAAATCACCCTAAACACTTCCGCTCAAGAAACCGCGGTATGTAATTTGGGATCAATCAATTTGGCCAAACATATTATCAACCAACAATTAGACTATGACAAATTGCGCCAAACCATCACCACGGCCATGCGCATGCTGGATAATGTAATTGATATAAATTTTTATCCAACCGTCGAAGCAAAAAATTCCAATCTTAAACATCGACCCATTGGACTGGGAATAATGGGATTCCAAGACGCTCTTTATCAAATGAATATAAACTTTGACAGCCAAGAGGCAGTTCAATTTGCCGATGAATCAATGGAATTCATTTCTTATTACGCAATCAATGAATCTGTTAATTTGGCCAAAGAAAAAGGCGCTTATCAAAGTTTCTCCGGCTCAAAATGGGAACGAGGCATATTACCCTTTGACACCATTGAACTGCTGGAAAATGAGCGAGGACAAAAAATCGCCATTGATAAAATCACTCGATTGGATTGGGACACTCTGCGTCAAGATATAAAAAAATATGGACTGAGAAATTCCAATTGCTTGGCCATTGCTCCAACCGCCACGATTTCCAATATTGCCGACTGTCTACCATCAATTGAACCGATTTACAAAAATATTTATGTAAAATCCAACATGAGTGGTGAATTTACCATTGTTAATAAATATTTGATTGAAGACTTAAAAAAAATCAATCTCTGGAATCAACAAATGCTTGAACAAATAAAAAGTCATGATGGAGACATTAGCCAAATCAATGCCATCCCGGCTAACCTGCGCAACAAATACAAGGAAACTTTTGCCATTGATGCCGAATGGCTGATCAAATCAGCGGCCCATCGCGGAAAATGGATTGACCAAAGTCAAGCACTGAATATTTTCCTAAAAACCACTTCCGGCAAACGACTGGCCGAAGTTTATCAATATGCTTGGGCAATGGGATTGAAAACCACTTATTATTTGCGAACCTTAGCTGCCTCCGGTATTGAAAAAAGTACGGTAGCGCTAAATCAACAAAAAATAAATTCTCGCAATGATTTTAGTTCTGTCTCACCAACTTCTAAAAATATTCCCCCTACCCCCGCAAAAGAAGAGGCGCCTTTTCAACCGGTCAAATTATGCAAAATTGCCGACCCTGATTGTGAAGCTTGCCAATAAAAAATTAAATAAAAAAAAATATGAGTTATAAAAAACAAATTATTAATTGTAATATTACCGATCCCAATAAAATTTTGCCTTTTCAATATCCTTGGGCCAGATTACATTACAAAACCGGCGTGGCGAATAATTGGACTCCAGAAGAAGTACCAATGCAACAAGATATTGAACTTTGGAGCAAACAAGGAATTGGCGCGTTAACGGCCGAAGAAAAACGAATGATAATTTGGAACTTGGGATTTTTTTCCACGGCTGAAAGTTTAACCGCCAATAATATTGTACTATCAATTTATCGTCATGTAACCAATCCGGAAGCGCGACAATATTTACTGCGCCAAGCTTACGAAGAAGCAGTCCATACCGACACTTTTATTTATATTTGCGATTCACTTGGGCTTGATCCGGAAGAAGTTTACAATATGTACTTAACCATTCCCAGCATCAAAGACAAAGATGATTTTGTCACCCAAATGACAGAATCGATTTTGGATCCAAACTTCAAAACCGATTCAGTGGAAAATATTCAAAAATTTGTTCATGATTTGGTTGGGTATTATATCATTATGGAAGGCATATTTTTTTATGCCGGATTTGCCATGATGTTATCTTTGCTTCGTCAAAATCGAATGATTGGTGTGGGCGAACAATTCCAATACATTTTGCGTGATGAAACAACTCACTTGGCGTTTGGGGCGGATCTCATTAATACCATTGTAGAAGAAAACCCGGAAATTTGGACACCGGAATTTCGAGAATCCATCGTGCAAAAAATAAAAAAAGCGGTAGAGTTGGAAACCGCTTATGCCAAAGACGCTTTACCAACCGGTATTATGGGATTAAATGTTAATATCATTCGCGAATATTTGGAACACATTGCTGATCGTCGACTGGAAAGAATCGGATTGCCAAAAGTCTTTGGGGCCGGAAATCCATTCCCTTGGATGAGTGAAATCATTGACCTGAAAAAAGAAAAAAACTTTTTTGAAACGCGGGTCAATGAATACAAGTCCGGCGGTTCATTGGATTGGTAATAATTTGGCCGGGCGACCATAACACCCCTAAATTGCGAGAAGTAACACCCAACCGATCATTGCGAGGTTCAGGGGGTCCCCTTCTCATTGCGAGAGAGATTTCACACAGTGAAATCTCGTGGCAATCTAAGAGAAAGTTTTGCCCATGAGTCCTTTAGATTGCCACGTTGCTGCGCTCCTCGCAATGACAAGCGGGTCATAAAATTATTATTAATTAAATTAAAAAAGCTCCAGTGTTTACTGGAGTTTTAGATTAATCCTTGATTTCCAACTGCCGACAAGTCTTTTCATGCACTGACTGCAAAACCACCTTAACAAGTGAAGGTGAGTTTTCTGCAACTTTTTTCGGATGATTCTTACGATACTTTATAATCACAGCATAAATGATAGAAACTACCAAACCAAATAACGTTATATAAAAAATAAGTCCAGCAAATAAAGCTACCCATCCTCCCAAGATAATACTCTGCGGATTGAAATAACCCGGATTACTATCAAAATACTTCAAATAAAGAAAGTAACCTCCCGCCAAAACATGAATTGGCCGCAGATCCAAAATCTTGCTACGCCACATCAACCAATCATCAGTATATTCAAATCTATCATTAACTGGATTATCATTATTACTAAAAATATCTTTGGTGAATATAATATTACCCCAAGCCGGCTTATATCCAAACAATACCCTCCCAACATCCATCACCAAACAAATTACATTCCCAATAACAAGAATCAATATAACTAAAATAAGTTCAATCAAATGAATAAAAGCCTGAATAAAACTTGCAAAAAATCCATAAACCAAGTCACACGTACTGAAGTTTCTTCCTCGATGAAAAGACCATCGTTTCTTATGATTAACATCATCAATGATCTCATCAATCAAATTCCAATTCCACCCATAAAATCCCCACAGCGCCAATCGAAACAACCATGATTTACGACTGATTTGAATGCTTTTCATTTTCCCCTCCTTAAGGGTTGTTAAAGGACTGACCCCGTAAATTATCATAAAACCATAATCTTGTCAATAATGCTCCAGAATAACATTTAAAAATAAAAAACCACAGACTTTGCTGTGGTTTTAAAAACATTAATCCGTCACCTTAATCTTAATACATGTTCGATCATGAAACGCTCGCCAAATAATCCCCAACTCACTCCTAGCTTTACCAACTCCAGACCTATTCTCAGAATAATCAGGTTTCGCCGCCGTCTTCAGATAGCGTCGCAAATTAATCCAATTTTTTAATTCACGACATAATGTTCCGACCAAATATGCTCCCGTCAACACAACCACCAAAAAAGAGAAAGTAAAAACAAAATTATGCATATTACTAAAACTCGGCATTGAAGGAACAACAAAATGCGGATCAACAAAAATACCATACAAAAACACCCCCCAACACAACAAATAAACCGGACGCAAATACAAGAACCTATTTTTCATTCCTCGAAACAATGGGCGAGCATTATCAAAACTGAAAACCTCATAATCCATAGAAAAATCTTTCGAGAAAATATTTTTGATCATCAAGAAAAATTCCCACTTCGGACGATAACCAAGCAAAAATCTACTAATATCAAAAAGCATGCTAAAGGCAAACAAAATACCGGAAATAAAAATTACCATAAAAGTCATAGCCCACCACCAAAAAACAAGATTTAAAACCCATCCCCAGAACAAATCACAAGTGGTAAAATCACGATTCTTATGACTTTTGATTCTATGCGGCGAATCTGGATTACTAATAATTTCATCCAGTTTATCAAAATTAACCATATACCAACCCAGCAAACCACCACGAAATACCCATGATTTTCGACTCATTTCCAATTCTTGCATGTTTCCCCTCCCTAAAGGGTTGTTAAAGGACTAATACTGCAAATTATCATAATAAATATATTTTGTCAATCAAAAAACCACCGTTATTAACGATGGTAAATTATTTTAACAATCAATCCTCTCCAATTCTCTCATAAAATATTCCAACTCATAACCACCATTCTCATGTCCCTGCTCAGCATAGTCAAGATTCTTATAACCAACAACATGGAAAAATCCGATAACATCAAACTCCCCATGCTTCGGCAGAAGAACCGAGCCACGAGCCAAAAATTCTTTAGCCAATCCTCTGGCATATTCATTAATCGCTTTTTGACGATCATTTGGAAACTTCTTCCACAAGCTATCAAAAACATCCCCTTCATCAACACAAAAGAAAAATTCATGCGTCTTAGTGGGATCAGATTTCCAAGAAATTCTTAAACAATATTTATGGGTTCGCATGTCCACTCCTCCTTAAAATCAGCCTTGCTTCTTCGGCGTAATATCCGTTGTGTCAACATTGAATACGACTCTGGTGACATCTTTTTGATTCGTCACCAATTCTTCCACGCGAAAGACTCTTCGGACATAAGCATTGCCACGATTGTGAATCAAAGGATTATGGTGACTCAAAAATTCCATTGCCACATACTGAGCATAACGATCCATCATTTCATGAAAACCTTTACCTTCAAATTCCTCGAAAATAAATCTGGGGACATCATTATCAGAAAGATTAAAAATGAACAATTGGCTGGGACGATTACTTCTACGCCATTCAATTTCCACCGCATACCGACAATAACACCTATCCACAACTGCAATTTCCACATTCCCTCCCATTGGTTAGGGAATATTAATATTTATCATTATTTAATTTAATTGTCAAACCATAAAAGGAAATGATATGCTTTAATTAATTGAAGCAATGAGGTGCATCATGTTGCCGGAAAAGTCAATTTTAATTCAAATGTGCCTTGACAAAGCCACTTGGGTGGAAAATCATTTTTCTCATCATGGAGAAAATCCGGCATTAAAACAAAAAAGAATTGCTTGCTTATTACAAATTTTACTAAGTTGTTGTGAATTTCATCAATTAACTCCTGATGAATTAAATCAACGACCATTTTCCGAAACCGACATCCGAGATCTGCGTCAATTTTGTTTTGAAGAAGCATCCAGAATCTTTATTTTAGCCAATCGAGAAAAAGCCGGTTATAATCAACAAATCGTTCCGCTTCTCAGTAAGCAAATGTTTGATAAATATCGTTTGGCCGGATTAAACGCGCTGGATCTAAAAATGATTTCCATGCCAAATGCTCCAAATTGAACCGCGATCACATCGCGGTTTTTTTATTGACAATGACTTTAAACTGTGGCAAGATAAAGTCAGTTCTTTTTGAGGGTGACTATGAGCGAAGAAGTCAGAATTAGTGGTGAACAAATGGTTGATGATTGTAATTCATATTTGAAATATTGTTATGAATAGGTAACCGAGGAATTAAAACCTACCCTAGATTCTTTAAGAAAAGTTGATTCTTCAGAGTGGGACAATGTTGCGCTGGAAACGGCTCAAGAACTTTGTCACAATTGTTTTTTCTTAAATCTTACCCCCCAACAATTGCGTGCTCGGCAATTATCACAAGAAGAATTAGATCGAATTACCGACTTGTTATTACAACATTTAGAAGAAAATGAAAATCAAAATGACAATGGGTTACCAGACTTAGTAATGAATTTCCAAGATTGCAATCCCGATCTAATCCGAGAATTCATCTATATGCTAGCTAAACTGAAACGAATGACTTATGAAGAAACCGTTCATGCTTTGCGCTATATAATGTTCAAAAATGAAATCTCTTAATAAAATTACCACGACAAAGTCGTGGTTTTTTAATAACAATTAAAATGTCATGCTGAGCCTGTCGAAGCATGACATTTTATTACTTACTTATTTTTCCGGTGGCGAGCTGACCGCAAGCCGCGGTAATTTCATTACCATAACTCAATCGCTGAGTAACCTCTAAACCATGTGCCTGCAAATAATTTTTGAACCTAATTACTTGTTCACTATTCGTGGGCTCATAATTTTGCGTTTTGTTATAAACAATCAAATTAACCATACATAACTTCCCTCTCAATAAATCAACCAACTGTTTGGCTTCTGTCAAAGAATCATTTATTCCTTTTATTAAAACATATTCAAACATCACCTTGCGATGTGTTTTTTCGATATAACGATCAACCGCTGATAAAATTTTCGCCAAAGAATATTTTTTATTAAACGGAATTATTTCACTGCGTAATTGATCATTGGGTGCATGAAGTGAAATCGCCAAATTTATTTCCTTAGGATAATTCATCAGAGCCTCAATGCCTTCAACCACGCCCACGGTCGAAATGGAAATCCGCCGACTGCCAATATTAAAATATTTCTTGTTATTTAGAATTTCAATTGCCTGAAAAACATTTTCTTGATTCAAAAATGGCTCCCCCATTCCCATAAATACCACATGGGAAACGCGTTGATTTTCCGCTTTTAACAAACGCGAAAATAACAAAACTTGCTCCACCATTTCTTCGGCAGATAAATTTCGTTTAAACCCCATTTGCCCGGTAGCGCAAAACAGACAACCGGCCGGACAACCAACTTGCGTCGAAACACAAACCGTATTATGAATATCACTGTGACGCATCAAAACCGTTTCAATGGACAAACCATCATTTAAAGTTATTAACGCTTTGGTGGTTTTACTTTTCGGATCAGTAAAAAGCTGATGATCAACATCTAAATCAACTTCATGAATTAATTGTTGTCGTAAAGTTTTTGGTAAACTGGTTGCTTCATTCCAATCAATAATATTTTTCTGAAAAATAAATTCAAAAACTTGCTTTTGTCGAAAAGCCGGTTCGTTTTTTATAATTTCATTTAATTGTTGAAAATCCATATTAATAAAACTTTTTTATATCATTCAAAACTTGCAGAGCATGTTCCGCCGGTTTAACGGCTTTATAAATTTTAACAATTTTCCCTTGCGGATTGATCAAAAAGGACATTCGTTTAATCCCATAATATTTTTTTCCAAAATTTATTTTTAATTGCCAAACACCATACTTTTCTAAAACTTTTCGTCCACTATCGGACAATAAAGGGAAAGGCAAACTGTGATCAGTTTCAAATTTTTTGTGACTGGCCGCTGAATCAGCGCTCACGCCAAGCACCACGGCTTTAATTTTTTTAAAATCAGAATAATTATCTCGCACGGCACAAGCCTCTTTCGTACAACCAGGTGTATTATCCTTGGGATAAAAATAAAGCAAGACCCACTGTCCTTGATAATCACTTAATTTATGTTTTTTATTGTTTTGATCCGGCAAAGTAAAAGCCGGTGCTCGATCATTTATTTGCAACATATTACTTAACATTTAATAACGATTGATCAATCAATTGCTTGATTTTATTTTTCATTTTTTCATTAATAAAATTACCAGACTCATCAAAATTCCCTTCAACTTGACCGATTAAAACTTGAGGTTGAGGAAGAACTATAACATTAACAGCGGCCAACACTTCACGCAAATGGCGTTGCATTCGAACCGTTCCATAAACACCGTTAGAAAAACCCATGATTACAGCCGTTTTTTTGTCCCAAGAATTTTTTTCACCTCGTGTCATCCAATCAATAAAATTTTTCAAGCCACCGGGAAGAGAATGATTGTACTCCGGAGAAACAATAACCACCAAGTCACTATCTTCAATTTGCTTTTTTGCCAGTAACGCTTGTTCCGGGAAATCAGCCTCCAAATCTTCATTAAAAATCGGTAAAGAAATTTTTGCCAAATCAATTTCTTGTGTTTGATGGCCTAATTTCTTACCATGTTCCAAGCAATACTGCAACACTTTACGATTAAATGATGCCGTACGAAGACTCCCGCAAATTCCAATAATTTTCATAAGTATTTGGTTATTTTATTACCTTCATTTTACTTTATTTATTCAATAATCGCAATTTTAAAAATGAAAAACGAAGCTCATTGAGCTTCGTTAAAATCTATTGAGTCACCCGACGCAAAGTCTTGAGAGTAGTCTCCCACACCTGCGCCAGCTTCAGGCTGGTTCGGCCATTGATGTACAGCACGAATGCGCTGTGATGCAGGTAAATGTCTCCCTGCATACCACCCGACGGACGACGCAGTTCCGGATCGAGCCGGTACAAGCGTTCCATCAGCTCATCCATACCTGCCACCTCGGCCGAATTGATGACCGTCGTGACGCAGAAACGGGCATTCCGATCATTATCGGTTTCATCCGTTTCAAACTCCGCCACATACACATCAAGCTCTTGCCTGAACTTCTTCCGCAAAATCCCCCGCAAAGTCTTGGTGTTAAAACCATTAGGAGGAATGCAAGCCATGGTCAAACCGTTGCCGGTTTCCCGCTGACTGAGCTCCAAATGGTTAAACACCGAAGTCCGCGTATTCATTTCTTCAAAAAATCCATCAAACAACTGTAAGCCAATCTGCATCATTTGCTGATCGCTCAAATACGAAGGCAAATCATCAATTACTCTGGGCAAATGCACCGGCGCCCGAAAGTTTAAATTGAATCGCACCGGTCGCGGAACCTTTTCTTCCAGTTCGCGATGATAGGCATTCAACTTGTCCCAATCGGCCTCACAAATGACCATCTCACTCAAATCAGATTGATAGAAATTCATGTAGGTCACCAAATTACGAATATAATTCGGCGTCCGATTGTCATTGTGGAAAGCCAACGCGTAAATCGCCTGAACGATATTATCAAACGGACAATTCTCCGCATTGGTATCCAAGTGCAACGACTTCGGATTCCAAACCCGACCGCAATTCAAATGAATTACTGCCCAATCATCACCATATTTATCACTGAAAAATTGTTCCTTCTCATCCACAAACACAAATTCCACATTATTTGAATTAATCGGAATTCTACGAATGTGAAGCAACAGCTTAATCGCCAGAATTTCCACGGCCATGGGTGAATAAGGCAGGACGAACAAGAGTCGATTTTGCATCCGACCCAGCTCGCCGAAAAATTCACTATCAGCCGTGAAAGTCTGTTCCGGAATTCGCGTTTCTTTTTCCTTTGAATCCAACAACATCTTCACTTCGGCCAGAGCATCATCCTCTTCCGCATTTTCTTCATTATTTCTCATCATCGTCAAACAAGATTCCAAAGTCACGAGTCCCAGCTTCATCCGATCCACATCCGACATATTTCCCGGAAATTGGCGCACCAACTTCGCGAAATCCGTCGGACCGGCATACTGAGGTGAAAAACGACCAAGATCCCCAATTTCCTCAACCACGCGTTCATTGGTTTCCCGAATAAACGCATAGCTTTCTTCGGACAACTTGGGATAAGTAGCCGGCGAATCAACCAGATTCGCATATTCCACCAAATCATTCAGCCATTCAGGATTTGTTGATTTTTTTCCTTCAAGGGATTGATGCAAAAACATTGAACGAGCCTGTGATTTCATTAACTCACATCTATACTCAACAATTGATTGAATTTCATTCAAAACAAAACTCGGGAGAGTCTCTGATTTTACAGTAATAGAGACTGTCAAATCCTCCAACCATTCTGCCTTACTTGAATTCAATTTACACAGGAATTTCTCTATAAAATTAGAACGAATTGTAGAGATCAACCACTTACGAAGGATTGGGTTTTTTTTAACAGCATCATGCACATTTTTATCCTGCATCAAATAAAAATCCAAAACTTGTTCCGTATCTCTTTCAATCCATTCCATCAAATACTTTGAGTTTGGGATAACAGCATACAAATCATCTGGGAAAACAATAAAGCTATCTCCTTGAAAATATTCATCAATTAAATGAGTTGCACTGTATTGCATTATACCTTCGAAATGATGATCAAAAAAACCATTCTCCGGATCAAACTTACCACCAGTATCAATGTGAATTACCACTTCATCGGTCCGATTATCTTCAATTTTGTCACCCGGATAAACAAATTCAAAACGCACTCGCTTTCCAAGCAATGCATCCAAAACCGAAATCCCAACAGCGTGAAGAAAGCGATACACCCCCACAATACAATCAACATCACCCTGACTATGCGTCACCAAAACATATTCATTATTCGGATTGGAATAATCAATCATTATTAACCTCCCAGGCTTTCAAGCCTTTGTAAAAGAACACCAAGCGAACCAATAATATTATCATGTTTCAAGAAAAAAGTCAAGGGTAAATTGGCTAATTTTAGATAAAATTGTTTTTTTTGTCTAAAATTAGAGATATTTAGACAATAATATGGCTATTGCCAAAACCATAAATTTTTTGTAGAATTAGTCTATTATATGACAAAAAAACCCGAGCTGTTGGCCCCGGCCGGCAATTTGAAAAAATTTAAATATGCATTGGCTTATGGCGCTGATGCGATTTACTGCGGTTTACCGGATTTTTCTTTGCGTTATCGCATCAATGATTTTACTCTTAATGACTTGAAAAAAGGCATTATTTTGGCGCACGCCCAAAAGAAAAAAGTATATGTGACCATCAATATTTATCCGCATAAAAAACATTTAAACAAACTGCCGACTTACATAAAAAAATTAAAAGATTTACAACCGGACGCTCTCATAGTTTCGGATCCCGGCATTTTGTTGGTCATAAAAAAATATTGGCCCAAAGCCATTATTCATTTGTCCACTCAAGCCAACTGTACCAATTGGCAATCAGCTAAATTCTGGTTTGATCAAGGAGTAAAAAGAATTATTTTAGCCCGCGAAACCACGCTGGAAGACATCAAAGAAATTCATAAAAAAGTTCCCAAAGTGGAGTTGGAAACTTTTGTGCATGGAGCCATGTGCATGGCTTATTCCGGTCGTTGTATTTTGTCCAAATGGCTGACCGATCGTAGCGCCAACCTTGGGGATTGTTCACAACCTTGTCGCTGGGATTATAATGTTTATTTGGAAGAAACCAATCGCCCGGGCGCACATTTCCCGATTGAAGAAGATCAACACGGAACCTATATCATGAACTCCAAGGATCTTTGTTTAATTGAATATTTGGAACAATTAAAAAAAGCTGGTGTCTCGTCTTTTAAAATTGAAGGTCGGGCCAAAAGTATTTATTATTTAGCCAATACGATTCACGCTTATCGCCAAGCAATGGATAATCCACGAAGCAACAAAAAACTATTAGTAGAAGAATTAAAAAAAGCCCAATATCGTGGCTTTACCACTGGATTTATTTTAGGAAAAGAAACTGTAGAACAAAGAATTAATTCAGCCCATGAAAATGTGCCGTGGGAATTTTGTGGTGAGGTTTTGTCTTATGATCATGGTCAAGCTCGTGTTCGCGTTCACAATACTATCAGACTTAATGATCACTTGGAAATTATTGTGCCACACGGCAAAACTATTACTCATTGGCTTACCAATTTACTTGATAGCAAACAACAGCCACTAACCGAAGCACATGGCGGACAAATTACCGAAGTTCTAATTCCGCTCAAAGAAAAACTCCCACCCATGAGTATTATTCGACGAAAAATAAAATAAAGTTGTTTTGTTTTTCATTATCAAGTAAAATATTAATATATGATTGCGTATATTAAAGGCGAAATTATCGCCAAAAATGAATCTTCTGTGATAATTAAAAACGCTGACTTGGGTTACAAAGTTTTTGTTAGCAAAAAAGTTTTATATGAGAGTCAATTAAATGACAATATCGAACTTTTCACTTTTGAAAATATCAAAGAGGATGCACGCGATCTTTTTGGTTTTGTTGATCTGGCGGATTTACAACTTTTTGAAAAATTAATTTCCGTTTCCGGTGTAGGACCGAAAACCGCGCTAGCAATTTTCTCCGAAGCTTCCGGTAATGACATTAAGTCTGCTATTATTCATGGTGATTCGTCAATTTTGAAAAAAGTTTCCGGCATTGGTGGTAAAACCGCCGATCGCATTGTTTTGGAACTGAAAAACAAACTTGAGGGCTTGGTGGGTATTAATATAAAATCAAAAGATGAATTAACCATTGATAGCGATGCCATGGAAGCACTCACCTCTTTGGGCTATCCGGCTAACCAAGCGCGTGAGGCCCTGAAAAAAGTTTCTCCTGATATCAATAAACTGGAAGAACGCGTTCGTGAAGCCTTAAAATTTCTCAGTCATTAATTTATGATGATTAGACAAGCAACCACACAGGATCAATCAAATTGGAACAAATTTATCAAGAAAAATGAAACCGGAACATTTTTGCAATCTTGGGACTGGGCTGATTTCATGGCCACGCAAAAAGAAAAAATTTATCGTTTAGTGGTGGAAAATGACAATCACTGGCAAGCGGTTGTTTTTTTGTTTGTATCAAAAATAAAAGGTAATTTCAAAATTCTTTACGCTCCCAAAGGTCCGGTATTATCTGACAATGCTCCAATCAAAAAAACTTTTGAATTAATAATGTCAGAAATAAATAAACTGGCAAAACAAGAAAAAGCCATTTATTTTCAATGCGACCCACAAACAAATAATTTTCAGATGCTGGAAACATATAATTACTTGGGTTTTGAGAAATCCGCTCGCGATATTCAACCGCGTCATACTTTGATTTTGAATTTACATAAATCAACTGAAGAATTATTAAATCAAATGCATCCCAAAACACGTTACAATATTCGTTTAGCGGAAAAAAAAGGCGTAGTCATTGAAATTGATAACACGAAATTCAAAGAATTCAATGAGCTATTAAAAAAAACTACTGATCGCCAACAAATAACTCTTTTTGGAGAAAAATATTTCAAAGAACTTCTAAACCTACCTTTTGTTAATCTATATTTAGCAAAATATAACGGACAATATATTGCGGCCAATATTATGATCTTCTGGAATCATACCGCCACTTACCTGTTTGGTGCCTCTGATTATGAATTTCGAGCTATAATGGCGCCTCATCTGTTACAATGGTCGGCCATCAAAGACGCCAAACAAAATGATTATTGGGACTATGACTTCTGGGGCGCGGCTCCACCCGATGCTACCGGCCGAGAACAAAACTGGTTTGGCTTTACCAAATTCAAAATGGGATTTTCCCCTAACGCGGAAATTACCGAGTATTTGGGGACTTATGAGAAGATTTATTCACCGGTTATTTATGGGATTTATCGATTCATGAGAAATCTCAAATCTTGACTCTTGACAAATATTTTTTATTTGCTATAATCGTTTCCAATGATATGAAGGGTCAAGTCGCAAATTTGTCCGCCCATGCTTAATTGGCCGATAAACAGCGCGACTTTGATTCTTCGTATCAATTAAAACGCCATTGACTGGCGATTTTTTATATTATGATGTTATATTTGCTCAACAATTCTTTTGTGATAAATTACAAATAATTTAATAATAAGTAAATATTTTTCAAAAGTGGATAACAAAAATATAGAATATCCATTTTTTTATTATTAAAATGTATTTATAATGGAGTTTATTTAAAATGCCAAAATCAAAAAAACTATTTCTTTGTTTAACCGCTTTTATATTAGGTGTTTTTCTAAATGGTTTTTTATTCTTAAACCCATTAATATGCTTAATTATTATTTTCATATGTTTTCCATTATATTTACTCACTCGAGAAATTATCTTACTAATCATATTTTTTTTATTTTTCGGATTATGGCGACTGGCAATCATCAACGAACCATTACCTGCCAACCACATCTATTATGCCAATGAAAATAAAACTGAATTTATCGCCATTATTACTGAAATTGACGAAAGACTAGATCATACCAAATTAACAATTAACACTCAAACTCCTTGGCAAGGCAAAGTACTGGTTAAAACTCCGCTTTATCCAAGTTATGAATATGGAACAAAAATAAAAATATCCTGTTTTCTTAAAACACCAAACAAAATTGATGACTTTGATTATGGGCAATATTTGGCACGTTATAATGTTTATTCCGTTTGCTATTCTCCCAAAATTGAGGTTTTAGAGCTCAATCAAGGCAACCTTATTATGAAGTGGATTCTGCAATTCAAAAAGCATACCCAACAAACAATCAATAAAACCATTACCGAACCACACGCCGCTTTTTTGTCAGGTTTGTTAATTGGCGCACGCAAAGGAATTCCCAATAATTTAATGGAAAGCTTCAATCGCAATGGCGTTACTCATATTATTGCCATTTCCGGTTATAACATAACCATTATTGCCACCATGTTTATGAATATTTGTTTGGGATTTAATATTAATCGCAAAAAGGCGTTCAAATTCATGGTGCTTGGTATCACCATTTTCACGATTTTTGTTGGCATGAGTGCGGCGGTAGTTCGTTCCGCGATTATGGGAATAATTGTTTTATTGGCCAAACAAATCGGGCGACCGGCAAAAATAAACAATGTCTTAGCTTTAACCGCTTTTGTTATGCTTTTACACAATCCCCTAATTTTAAAATTCGATGTTGGTTTTCAACTGTCTTTTTTGGCTACCATAGGATTAATTTATTTAAGTGAAAAAATTAAACCATACTTTGAATTTGTCCCTAAATTTTTCTCTTTGCAAGAAAACTTGGTTTCCACCCTATCGGCCACAATTTTAACCGCCCCATTGATAATTTATCAATTTGGGCGCATCTCTTTGATTGCCCCGATAACTAACATTCTAATTTTACCGGCCATACCCTTGGCAATGCTCCTCGGCTTTATCCAAGTAATTTTAGGCATGTTTTGGATCCCCATAGGAACAACCTTTGGATATTTAACTTATACGGTATTACAATATATAATTACAATAGTTAATTTTTTAGCTCAATTTGAATTTTCCTCAATTAATTTATGAAAAAAATATTACTTTTACTAATTGTTATTTGTTTCACTTTTTGTGGTTGCACCGTTAATTATGACAATGAAAATTTGACCATTCATTTTCTCGATGTTGATCAAGGGGATGCCATTTTTATAACCACACCGCAAAATACCAAAATTTTAATTGATGGCGGGCCGAACAACAAAATCTTAAATGAGCTGGGCCAAGTCATGCCTTTTTGGGATCATAACATTGATATAATGATCTTGACCCATCCGCATGCTGATCATGTAGTTGGCTTAGTCGAGGTCTTGCGTCGTTATAATGTAAAAACAATTTATCATACCGGAGTTTTACATACCGCGCCCGATTATTTAGCTTGGTTGAAAGAAGTTGAAAATCAACAAATAAAAACCATCCTGGTGACTAAACCAATTAATTTGCTTTTAGATAATAATATTTTATTGGATTTTCTTTATCCTCTACAAGATTTCAGTTTCAAAAAAGCAGAAGAATTAAACAATACGTCAATTGTAAACTTATTGACTTATGGGAATA
Source organism: uncultured Gammaproteobacteria bacterium (assembly GCA_964413735.1). Classification (GTDB taxonomy): domain Bacteria; phylum Patescibacteriota; class Patescibacteriia; order UBA11705; family UBA11705; genus CAYPSS01. The sequence goes on along the minus strand of CAYPSS010000001.1, from coordinate 248,851 downwards.
CAAAATTTTTATTTATGGGCGATGCTGAAACACCGGTAGAAGAGGAATTATTAAATCAAAACTTCGAATTACAATCAAATGTGATCAAAATCGGACACCATGGATCAAAAAGTTCAACCAGCGAAGAATTTATTAAAATAGTTCAACCGCAATATGCTATTATCAGTGCCGGACAGGATAATTCTTTTAACCATCCGCATTTAATTACTGTTAGAAGATTAGAAAGATATAATATAAAAATCTTTAACACCATAAACAGCGCTACAATCACCCTGAAAAGCGACAGTGAAAAAATATTTTTACCCGTAAATTAATCACTTTACAAAACCATTTTTTGTGCTATAATTTGGACAAAATAATAATCATTAAAGTATGAAAAAAGAAAGAACTTTTGTGGCCATTAAACCGGATGGCATTCAACGCTCTCTGGTTGGAGAAATTATCAAACGTTTTGAAAGAGTAGGGTTGAAATTTGTGGGATTTAAATTCATTATTCCATCGGAAGATCTTTGTTGGAAACATTATAATAAAGATAACACTTGGTTTGAAAGCAAAGGCGCAAAAATTATTGAAAATCGTCAATCCGCCGGACAACCGATTGAAAAATCAGCCCTTGAATATGGCAAAGATATTATCAATCAATTAGTGAAATTCATGACTTCCGGCCCGGTATTGGCCATGGTGATTGAAGGCAATCAAGCGGTTGGAATTGTGAAAAAAATTGTTGGTGGAACTGAACCTTTAACTTCAGATGTAGGAACCATTCGCGGTGATTTAACCTTAGATTCGTATCAATTAGCCGGATTTGATGAACGCGCCGTTCGAAATTTAATCCATTGCTCCGATCAAGTAAGTGAAGCGGAAAGAGAAATTAATTTGTGGTTTAAACCGGAAGAAATTGTCAATTACCGATTAGTCCAAGAACAAATTCTTTACGATGTAAATTTAGACGGGTTAACCGAGTAATAGAAAATCAGCCCCTTCATCGGGGCTTTTTTATTTTATGAAAATAATTAACAAAAACTTAAATTTGCGCTAAAATGTAAATATCTAACCATAAATTTATGCCACATGAACAACCTCCAGCAAATACCCCAAAAAAAGAAAAAATATCTTTATTTGACAATTTTAACGATATTCCATTTGATCGAATGAATGAACCTCGTTTAATACAGGGGGAAAATGGCTCTTTAATTTTCGGAACTGATGAGGGATTCAATTACAAAAATCGCAATGAAGATCGTTTAGTAATTAATACCAATAAAAATGCTTTTGCAGTGATTGATGGCATGGGAGGTTATGACTTTGGCGATCAAGCCGCCCAAATTTTGGCCGAACAATTGCAAAGTGGTTTTGTATCCAATTTAACATTCAAAGAAATTCAACACCGCGCAGCCCAATTAATGAAAAAAAGTAATTTGGGTCGTAATGGCGCTTGTTATATTGCATTTAGAATTAAAGATACAGAAATGGAAATTGTTCAAGCCGGTGATGTCAGGCTCTTAATTATTAATAAAAACGATGAAATAAAATTTACTACCAGAGATGAGGGGCAAGGACATTCAGTGTACAACTGTGTACAAGGATCTGATTTTGGTCGAACCACGATTAGTCGCACCTACATTGAAATTGGTGATCGTATTATCGTGGCATCTGATGGCATAACTGATAATCTTGATAACGAAGAGCTAGTCGAACTGCTTCATGGCAAAACACCTGTCCAAGCCATGGAAATAATTGCCGAGGCTACACAAAATATGATGATCGATCATAGCGGTAAACCGGATAATCGTACTTTATTAATTTACGATATTGAAAGATTAAGGCTATCTGAATCAGCCGAATCTGAAACATCAGAAGCTATACCTGATTTCACTCAAGCCAAAAGCTTTCCGGAACTTTTCACTATGCTTGACCAAACGAAAACAATAACCGGAAGCACCCAGGAATTTCCCACTGTTTTCTTAAAAAAAATTATCAACTATGTAAGAAGCAGTGTGTTGCGATTAACGGCCATTACCACCGCTGGCGGTTTACGAACTGCAGTTATGAATCTAATCACCAGATATGAAAACTTTCGTTTAACGGAAACTGAAACAATTTTTGAATCACAATCTCGGTTAGAAAAAAAATGCCAGCGCGCCAAAAACTTAGATGAATTGATTGAGATTATTTTATTATTTGAATATTCAGTGGAAAATCAAGATGCCAAACAAATCGCTCAAGCTATTACCAAAGTCAGAGAGGGCCAAGAAGTGATAGATATTTTACCAACCCCTTTTTGGCTAAGAAACAAGGTGCGTAACCTCCTTCGTTCCGAGCTGGAAAAAAAATATTTCTCTAAGTGAAACCCCTTTTGGAATCTATCTTTTAACCTTGAAAAAAATATATTTTCTGCTATAATCTAGTGAGAAATATTTCGGCGGGCTGTAGCGCAGTTGGTAGCGCGCATCGTTCGGGACGATGAGGCCGGAGGTTCAAGTCCTCTCAGCCCGACCATTTTTTATCATTATAATGGCTGAAGCGAGCAAACAGTTTTGCTCGCGTGAGGAGTTGAACGCCGGAGCGATACGTAGCGAGCAATTGGGCGAGCGAAGTCGCGAGGCGGTGGTCAGCCCGAGTCGAGGGAACGAGATGAGAGGCGCGACCAAGTCCTCTCAGCCCGACCATTTTTTATCATTATAATGGCTGAAGCGAGCAAAC
>CAYPSS010000001.1:230434-246048 GCA_964413735.1 uncultured Gammaproteobacteria bacterium | reverse complement strand
AGTTTTGCTCAATATTTTTTCCAATTTCGTCACCCAGACTCTGAAACTAGTTCAGAGTGAGAATGTGGTTTTTATTTTTATTCCCTCATTTTCTAATCCTTAATCCCTCTTTTAATGCTCGTTTCACTCGTATTATTTGTCCTACTTGTCACACTTGTCTTGCTTATCACTTTCTTGCTTACTACTTTCCTAATCCCTATTCCCTAATCCTTAACACTTATAACGTAAACGTAATTTCATGATTTATTGTTACATACTACATATTTTACTCCCTAATTCCTAATAACTTTCTGGGCCCGTAGCTCATCTGGTAGAGCGCTACATTCGCATTGTAGAGGTAGTCGGTTCAAGTCCGATCGGGTCCACCAGCCTTCGCCAAGACTACGGCGGTAGACCAACATACCACAGGATAAAATTAATAACTGACAAGACTACGGCTGGTAGACCAATAATCATAAATCGTAATTAGGGCGAGTGGCGGAACTGGTAGACGCGCACGGTTCAGGGCCGTGTGGGAGCAATCTCATGAGAGTTCAAGTCTCTCCTCGCCCACCATTTTCGGGCTATAGCGCAGTTGGTAGCGCGCATGCATGGGGTGCATGAGGTCGTGAGTTCAAGTCTCACTAGCCCGACCAAAAGTCTAATTAAAACAAAATATTAAAAAAACACGCTTTTAGGCGTATTTTTTATTGGATAATTTTATTTTAGTTTGGCCTTCACTCTATCAACTACATCGGTTAATCGCCAATCTGATTTTACCAAATAATCTTCAACTTCAACTGCCTTGGCTTGGCGCTGTTTCTCTTCATCACTGAAATTAGTGAGAATAATTATCGGTACGGTTTTCCCCCAATCATCCTCTCGAACTTTGTTAATCATAGTGATACCATCCATAATCGGCATTAAAATATCTACTAACAATAAATCCGGCTTCAATCGTAACGAAATCTCTAATCCCTCCTGACCATCTCGAGCCATTAAAATTTCAAAACCCTCTTCTTTTAATTTAACCTCCAAAGCTTCAAATAATGTTGGCTCATCTTCAACAATCAAGATTTTTTTTGCCATAAACAATGCTTATTCATAAATAAATCTTTTCCTCCTTTACTCCAATTAATATTATACAATAATAACAAATAAGAGTAAAGAAAAAGGGGGACAAAATCAACAAAAAAACGCTCTAAGAAGAGCGTTTTTAATATTTTCATATTATCAATTATCGAGAAACACTAATGGCTGAATCACCCTCCGGATCACAAGCGCCAACCGTCAAAGCACCGGTATCTGATTTGTAAATATAGTAATCGGTTTCATCAATTGTTCCGCCGAGCGGATCAGTGGGAATTGAGGGCAAGTATCCTTCGTCAACCAATTCCACCAAATCCACACAAGCTGATAAGGTGGCCGCATCCGTACAACTGTCTTGGCAACCGGTTGCCGCTTCACCGATTTGGTAGTATGTATTATCCACCAAATCATTAACCGCCGTCATATGCAGTCCGCCATTATCCACTTGATAATAAACAATCCCGTCTAATATCGCCGTCACATCACTCCAACGTTGCGCATCACGAGCATTCTTAAATCTGGTCAAAGGATCAAGCGCCACAAACACAATCACCGCCAAGATAGCGATAATGGCAATCACAATTAACAACTCAAGCAAAGTAAAACCTTTTTGTTTGTTCATAAATATTTTAATTAATGTTAATTATATTATAGCAAATTTATTAAATTATGCTTAATTTATATGTATAAGTTTGATCCTCAATGTCGTTTGCCAAAAAATTAAACATTGATTACACTTTACAGATATGATAAACCCAAACCCCAATATTATAAAAATCGAAAAATTAATCAATGGCGGTCAAGCATTAGGGACTACCAGAGATGGCCGCAAAGCTTTTGTTTGGAATGCCCTTCCCGGTGAAACAGTAGTTATCCAAATAACGAAAAACAAAAAAAACTATATTGAAGGCGTTGCCGAAAAAATAATTATTGCCTCACCTTATCGTCAACCGCCAGCAGAAGACCATTTTCTTTCTTGTAGCCCATGGCAAATTTTATCTTATAATGAAGAAAATAACTGGAAAATTAAATTAGGCCAAGAACTTTATCAAGGAATTGGTAAATTTACCCCAAACACACTTTCAATTGACTCAATGCCCCAAGAAATGGGTTATCGCAACAAAATTGAATACAATTTTTGGGAAAATGACAATCACCTAAATTTTGCTTTTCACGAACGTGGGAAAAAATATCGTTATGCCATTGATCATTGCCAATTGGCCAGCCCGGCAATCAATCAAACGGCAAAATTAATTTTAGACTGGCTCAATCAAACCTTATCGGACAAAAGATTGGTAAAAAGTTTAATCGTTCGCTCAAATCTGGCCGGAGAAACAATCGCTGCCTTATTCATAAAGCAAGAATATGATTTCCCTATATGGCCATTATTAAATGAAAATTTTATCGGCTTTCATGTATATTTATCAGACTATCGTTGCCCGGCCTCTCGACCGGATAAATTAGTTTTTTCGCAAGGACAAAATTTTTTAACGGAAAAAATCAATAATTTATCTTTACGTTATGGTTTATTGAGTTTTTTCCAAGTAAATATTCCCATTTTTCAAAAAACCTTAAATGACATTGAAAAACGTTTAATAAAAAACCGGGCGATCCTGGATCTCTACTCAGGAGTTGGGGCAATTTCTCTCCCCTTGAATAAACATGTTAAAAAGTTAGAACTGGTAGAAATCAACGCCGAAGCCATAGCCTATGCCAAAATTAATATTGAAAAAAATAAAATCAAAAATGCCCAAACATTTTTACTCCCAGCGGAAAAATCTCTTGAACTGATTACCGAAGAAAAAACAATTATTGTTGATCCACCCCGCGCCGGCTTGCACCCGGCAGTAATTGAAAAATTATTATTGGAAAAACCCCAACAAATAATTTATCTTTCTTGTGATTTGGCCACCCAAGCACGCGACTTAAACCTACTCCTGCCTGATTATAAAATTGATTTTCAAAAACTATATAATTATTTTCCCCGCACTCCTCATATCGAAGGTTTAACAATCCTAAATTTAAAATAAAAACATCCGAATAAATCGAATGTTTTTTTATTTGATCAAATTAATTTTAATCCAATCGGAAAAACGCGCCGCCAATTCACGAAAATAATAAAATCTTAATTGCGAATAATCATGGAGCGTCGCATCAATACCTACCGCCTCCAACCCCAGCTCACTACAAACGTACAAGGCACGAGGTAAATGATATTTTTGAGTGACCAAAACCACTTTTTGTAAATTGAAAATGTTTTTTGCTCGCCAACAACTATCATAAGTATTTAAACCGGAATGATCAAAAATTATTTGACTGATTGGCACACCTTCGGCCAGTGCTAAATTTTCCATGGCTTTGACCTCATTATGCCCCGGACTTTGATTATCACCACTAAACAATAAAACTTTAACCTTGGCATTTTGATAAAGTTCAATGGAACGTATCACCCGGTCGGCCAAAACCTGTCCGGGGACACCTCGCGAACGCAAACCAGCACCAAAAACCAAAGCCGTATCATAATCACTAGGTATTTGATTTAATTCGACAATTTTTTGTTGATATTTATTCGTTACTTGCCAAACACCAATTAAAATAATAACTAATAAAACAACTCCCACAAATAACAAAACTTTCCCGATTTTTATAAAAGGATGTTGAACAGTTTTGCCAGTTTCAATAATTACTACCATATTATTGCTTTAAAAATTGCAGTAAAACCAAAGCCACTTGACCTAGACTTCTTTCACTTATTTGAGACAGATCATCTTTTTTTGTATGAAAAACCGGATAATCAAAATCAATCAATAAGGTGGCGGGGATCCGAGCATTATTAAATGCCGTGTGATCATCAATCATATTATATTTAGTTTGATTCAAAAAAACTTTTGGGAATAAACCATTTCCTATCCGATAAATATTTTTGGTTAATTCCGACGCATGATGAAAAGAATTATTATCAATATAAATTTGCAAATCTTTATCTCCAACCATATCAATTATTATTACTTCCGGATTTTGCTCATAATAGTCATGAATATTTGCCACGAAATATTTAGAACCAAGCGGATACCAATCCTTTTTTTTTATTCCAGGAAAACCCTCTTCACCGTCAAAAAATATAAAATCAATACCCAAATCAATTTTCTCTTTTTCCAAATAATCGGCCAACACCAATAAAATCGCTGTCCCGGAAGCTGAATCATTAGCGCCAATCAAAGATGCCTGAGGTTCTAGAGGATCCAAATCAGCATAGCGTCGGCTATCGTAATGTGTTCCTAGGATTATTCGATTAGCCATCAATGGATTGTAGCGACCAATAACATTAACAAATTGATAATCAACTCCATCATAAGATTGAGTAAAAGTTTGCTTTTCCACCTGCAACCCGGCTTGTGTTAATCTATTTTCCAAATATTCCACCAGCAAGGAATGCCCTTCGCTACCAATATAACGCGGGCCAAAAGATAACTGCTTTTCCACTTCTTGATATGCCTTTGAGCCCAATTTAAATACCATTTTATTTTTTAAGAAAAAATTATTATACCAAAAAAAAGTAACGCTGATTATTACCAATAAAAAAATAACTAATAATAAATTTTTTTTTGTCATTTTATGAATTTAAAATTCCACGTGCGGCAATAATCCCGGTCGCCGCCGCGCCCACAATATTGCCGGAAACGCCGGCCCCATCACCGGCCACATATAAATTTTTAATTTCCGTTTGCAAATATTTATCGGTTTTGATTTTTGATGATCGTAATTTTATTTCCGGTGCATAAAGCAAAGTATGCCCGGAATTGATACCCAGCATCACTTGATCAAGCATTTCCAATCCTTCCACAATGTTACGAACAATCCGATGCGGTAACGCCATGGAAATATCACCGGGAGTCACTTCCTTCAAACTTGGTTTAACAAAACTCATATTAATTCGATCCCAAGTACTGCGTCGTCCTTTGTGCAAATCAGCCAAGCGCTGAACCAAAGGACGACCGCCACCGATTGTCGAAGCCAATTGCGCAATGGATTTGGCATAAGCGGTAGTATTTTCCACCGGCTCAGTAAGCCTTACTTCTGATACAAAAGCGAAATTGGAATTATTCGAACGATGATCAGAATGTGAATGGCCATTCACACACACAAAACCGTCATAAGTTTCCGTCGCCACATAACCCTTGGGACAAGGACAAAAGGTTCGCACCACATCATCAAAAGTCGGCGTTCGCATTTTAAAGACCGCCTCATACATTTGATCGCTGTGACGACGCATCACTCCTTCCCAAAACTCCACGCGAACACCAATTTCCACTTTTTCATAAGTATAAGTCAAATGATATTTACTGCTGATTTCTTGCATCCATTTAGCTTTGATTCTACCGGGCGCCACAATTACTTTTTTCCCCTGAATAACCGAGCCATCGGTTAATATCACTCCGTTTACTTGACCATCATTAATTGAGAAGTCTATCACCTCGGTATTACCTTTGATTTCCACCTTTTGTTCATTTAAATATTTTTCGAAATTAGCAATCACTTGGGGCAATTTGTCAGACCCAACATGACGAATTTTTCGACTGAACAAATCAATGCCATGTCGTTTGGCCTCATCGGTCAAAAGTAAAGTTTGTTCCATGTCCTTGGGAAAATATTCCGCCGTAACACCAAAATTTGTATAAATATCATCAACATAATTCAAAATCACTTGATATTCATCCGCTTCATACAAATGCAACATTTTTTCGTGACTGAGAATTGGGGTAAAATGTAATTTCCCATCGGAAAAAGTTCCCGACCCGCCCATACCACTCATTACCTCTGACGAATTACGATCCTTAATCAATTTTCCCATTTCCAACAAACAAATTTTTAACTCCGGTTTATTTTTGATTAATTCATACGCGGCAAACATCCCGGCCGGACCACCCCCCACAATTATAACATCATACATATTGTGTTTTGCTAATTATTTTTTCAAACCAACCCAAATCACTTCACCATTGATTTTAAATTCCTCATTTAATAACAAATCAGAAGTTTTTTGCGCCACCACTTTTCCGGCCACCACATTACGCATCAGTTCTTCTTGCAAGTTTTGATTGTTTAGCATTTCATTAAGTTCCACACTCTCTGATTGCCAATAAACCGTCACCACATCTTCTCGGGTCAAACTACCGGCTTTGCGTAAACTGTTGATATTACGAATCAATTCACGCAAATGACCCTCTAATTTTAATTCCGGGGTAATCAACAAATTTAATAAGGCGGTAATACCATTAACTTGTCGCAATAAATGAATATCTGTGGCTACTAAATTTGTTTTTTTACCAACCTTTTTCACATTCAATTCTTCTTGTACAATCTTTTCAAATTCCTCCGGTAAGTCCAAGCCGTCATAATAAAATTCACTCAAAGGTTGTCGCACCTTAATTAATTTTTCATCACGCATAGACAATCCCAGTTCCACCAATTGCCGAGTTTTCTCCATATTTTCCAACACTTTTTCATTAATCATTTTTTTACTCACTTCCGGCCAATCTTGCAAATGAACCGAAGACTCATTTCCCAAACTTTGCCATAAATGTTCCGCCATATATGGCATAAAAGGAGCAATTACCAAAGATAATTTTTCCAAGGTTTGGCGCAAAGTAAACAAGGCGGACATTTTGTCTTTTTCATCATCACCTTTGAAACGATCACGACTGCGTCTCACATACCAAGTGGACAATTCATCAATAAACAACAAAAACGGTTTAGCGGCTCGCGTTAATTCGTATTTTTGCATGTTATCATCAACTTCCTGAATCAATAAATTAAGTTTTGATAAGAGCCATTGATCCAAAACATTTTCCACTTTAACCTCTTTAACTTGTGTGGTGGCAAACATTTGATAAAAACTCAAAACATTGGAAGTAATTAAAACCATTTTCTTGTAAATTTCATCTACCCCCTTTTCGGAAAAGCACAAATCTTCCGCTCGCATCACCGGTGAAATTGATAAATAATAACGCAACGCATCGGCGCCATATTTATTGATCACCAACATGGGATCAGGATAGTTTTTCTTGCTTTTGCTCATTTTTTGACCATCTTCGGCAAGCATAATACCATTAACCACCACATTTTTATAAGCCGGTTTATCAAACAACGCCACACTCAAAACATGCATGACATAAAACCAAGCGCGCGTCTGGTCCACCCCTTCAGCAATAAATTCCGCTGGGAAATTATCTTCGAATTTTTCTTTATTTTCAAACGGATAATGCATTTGACCATAAGGCATGGCACCACTTTCCACCCAACAATCAAACACTTCCGGAATGCGCGCCATTTTCCCATCACATTTTTCGCAAGAAAAAGTTAAACCATCGATTTTATGTTTGTGAATATCATTGATCACTTGACCGGTTAATTGTTCTAATTCGGTTTTACTGCCAAGCACTTTGATGGTTTGACATTTATCACATTTCCAAACCGGCATGGGATTACCCCAATATCGTGATCGTGAAATGGACCAATCTCGCGCCCCTTCGAGCCATTGTCCGAATCGCCCTTCCTTCAAATGATCCGGCACCCAATTGATTTGCTTGGCATGCTTCAATAAACGGTCTTTGATTTTTGTCACCTGAATAAACCAAGAATTGGTAGCATAATTTAATAAAGGAGAATCGCAACGCCAACAATGGGGATAGCTGTGTTCGTATTTTTCTTTGGCAAACAACAATCCTTTGCCGGCCAAATATTTAATAATTTCCACGTCCGCTCGACTGACATCTTCCTTTGGTTTTACTTCTTGACCAACCCAAGGAGTAACCTCCGCCGTAAAACGGCCATCTGATCCCACATGTTGAATAAAAGATAAGTTTTTCTCCTTTCCAATATTCATATCATCTTCACCAAACGCCGGCGCCAAATGCACCACTCCGGTACCATCTTCAGTGGAAACAAAATCCGCCGTCACAATTTTATACAAATTTTCTTTGTTAGGTAAATCCTTATCAACATAAAAATCAAACAATGGTCGATAAAATTCATTTTCCAATTGTGAACCCAAAAACTGTTTAACAATTTCATACTCTTTACCCTCAAAAACTTTTTCCACCAAATCTTTGGCTACAATATATAATTGATTTTCAAATTTTACTTTTACATATTCAATTTCTGCTCCAACCGCCAAAGCCACATTACCCGGCAAAGTCCAAGGAGTGGTTGTCCAAGCTAAAACATAAGTACCCGGTTCATTCACCAATTCAAACTTAGCGGTCACAGAAAGATCTTTAATATCCTTATATCCTTGAGAAACTTCAATATTACTGAGAGTGGTTTCACAACGCGGACAAATATGCATACTTTTATGCCCTTCATAAACCAATCCCTTATCATATAAACTCTTAAAAACCCACCACACCGATTCCATAAAATCCAAGTCCATGGTTTTATAATCATTTTCCATATCCACCCAACGACCAAGGCGTTTAATGGTCTTTTCCCATTCTTCGGCATAAAGTCCGATTTTGGTTTCACACTGTTCATTGAATTTACCAACTCCGTATTGCTCAATTTGCTGACGGCTGTTCAGATTCAATTCTTTTTCCACAATATTTTCAATCGGTAAACCATGGCAATCCCACCCCCAACGACGTTCCACTCTTTTCCCTTTCATGGTCCAATATCGTGGCACAATATCTTTCATGGTGCTGGCCAAAATATGACCGTAATGAGGCGTTCCGGTGGAAAAAGGCGGTCCATCATAAAAAACATAGGAATTTTTTTCCGATCTTTGGTCAATGGATTTTTCAAAAGTTTTATCTTTTTCCCATTGATTCATGATTTGTTCCTCGATTTGCGGAAATGACTTTTTGTCTGACATAATATTTCTCTTATTTTAATTAATAAAAAAAAGTCCAATGACAAGAGTCCTTGCGGACGGTACCATCTTGAACTTTAGCTTAATTTAGCGATATTACGGTCGCACCGGCGGGTTCTACTAATTTCTTCCCGCAGCTTCCCCTGGTGATCGCCAAGGTCAAACGCTGTTATAATTGTCCACAACAATAATAGCACAAAATCAGATTTTGTCAAAACAAAACACCGTAAATTTACGGCGTTATTTATATTCTTCATCAATGAATCTCGGCTCTGAGAAATACACGATTTTTCCGTTTGAATAACGGATCGCTTGGAAAACCATAATGGTTAATTGCGGAACCAAATTGCCATATTCCTGTTTCAATTTATCAAATGCTTCTTTAATTGTTTTACCAAAAGGTCCAAAAATCAATTTGTCCGGAGATTGAGAATTTTTAATTTTAATCATTATCACAAAACCTAATTCCATTTTCACCTCATTAAAAAGAACTATTCATAGTTTACCTTTTCCCTAAAATAATGCAAACAAAAAACGTCGTACTTTGACGACGCTATAATCAAATCTTCGGAATCTGCATGGCATCAACTGCCACAAAAACATTGCCACAATCATCCTGCACCGCATCAACTGTCTGGTAATTTACATATTCAGGGCCTTGAGACATGTAATGACGCGCAATATCAACCGCCTGAGCTTCAGTATGATGAAATCCCGCGAAAATACGTGTCAAATCACCACAATCATCATCTTTCATCAGAATCAGAACCACACCCTTTGTCATCATTTCACAAGCCACTTGTCCCTCCTTTTAGGGTTAAGCCAACTTTGACAACAATGAATCCACCAGAAGAAACACCTTTCCATCTTTCAAACGAATTGCCGGAAGAATTAAATATTTCACATAACTGCTACATCTCGCCATCTCACTTTTACCCGTTTTTTCCGCATCAGCAATTGAAGTAACAAAATAGACAGTCGTATAAATAAAATGATTTGCACCGCAACTTTTTCGCATCAAAACCGCAAATCCGGTTTCCATACTGTCCTCCGTTTGCGATTTCTCATATTAACCAATTTTGTTAATTTTGTCAAGACTTGGTGTAAACATTATTGTTTGTTTAATTTTTTCCAATAAACCAGAATAATGACTTTCATTAAGCTTAAAATCACAATCATCAGTGGGCGCGACAATAATTTTTCCCGCATAATTATTCGCCCATTGATCATATAAATCATTTAACTGCGATAAATAATGCAAATCAATGTTTTTTTCCATATTTCGACCACGACTAATAACATTATTCAAACAACGCTGTGGTGATGATTGTAAATAAACTACCAATTGAGGCGGATCAAGGGCTATTCTGAAATTATCATACAATTCATTATATAAACGCCAATCATTTTCTGAAATATATCCTTGCAAATACAAATGACGGGCAAAAATTTCCGCATCCTCAAAAAGACCACGATCTTGAATCATCGCTTGGTCATGATTAATATTTTGCAAAGCCTTGAATTTGTTTAATAAAAAAAATAATTGACTATGGAAGGCCCAAGTTTTCATGTCTTGATAAAATAATTCCAAGTATGGATTGGCTTCAAATGGTTCAACAAAAATATCCCACGACAAAGACTTCGCCAATTTTTGCGCCAAGGTAGTTTTACCCGATCCAATGTTTCCGGCAATTACAATATAATTATTCATATATTCTCTATATTAAAAGATTAACATATTTTATTAAACAAAAAAACCGAAGCATTGCCTCGGTTTGAATATCTATTGTGCGAGCTGTGTGAGCACGCCACCCAACTTTTCCAGCATTTCGCCGGCTTGCTGGGGTTTGCCCTGTCCCATGAGCAGATAGTATTGGTCATAATAATGCTTGGCCGATTGAATCGGCGTCAATGAAACACCTTCTTCCACCTGACCTTCGCCAATTGATGTAGCTACAAAACTATTGGCAGCCGGTGGCTTGTTTTCATTAAACAATTTTTGCAGTGCTGAAGCAAAATCATCACCCCAAACAATACGCTCACCATGCGCTACCACTACTTTACGCATTTGTGGAAAAGCAGAATTGGATGAAGTCAAATAAATCGGCTCCACTTGCAAAAATGATTGACCAATCGGGACGGTCAACATATTACCTCGAATAACTTCTGATCCACCACGCTTCCACAAAGAAAGCTGAGAGGACATTTCCGGATCTTGATCAATCTTAGATTCAATATTTAATGGTCCGTCAATAAAATGGTCTTTGGGCAAACGATAGAGCAACAATTTACCATAATTCGGACTGTCGCTACGACCAGCCAGCCACGCCACCATATTGTTTTTATTCATTGGTGTAAACGGCAAAACTTGAACATATTCCACGATTCCATTATCAAGACTCATATTAACAAAATACGGATCAATCCATTGAGAACCATCACTCGTTCCTTTAACTTCCAATGCCACTCGCCAAACATCTTCCTTATTATAGAAAACCGCCGGATTACTCATGTGATAAGTGCTATATACTTGCGCTTGCACAGTAAATAAATCTTCCGGATAACGCATATGGCGTTGCAAACCTTCCGGCATATGTGAAATATCAACAAACATTTCCGGATAAATCGCTTGCCAGGTACGAACCAATGGATCATCAGAATCAACAATATAAAACTTTACCGTTCCTTCATAAGCATCAATCACCACTTTAACTGAGTTACGAATATAATTCACATAAAATTCACGATGTTTCCACTTAGAACCATCATGATAATCAGGCATCAATGTTGGCTGAGAATAAGGATATTTATCTGAAGTCAAAAATGCATCCATCATCCAGAACAATCGACCTTCATGCAACACCATATACGGATCACTATCATAATACATGAATGGCGCAATCTTTTGCACACGATCAATGATATTTCGATGCATAATAAATCTCGTTTCTGAATTAACATACTCGGAAAACAGTTGTTTCCAACCATGATTTTTCAAAGCCATGACAAATCGACGATACCAGCCATCAAGCTTAATTCCCGCCTTACCTTGATAACGACAAGAAGCATTATCTTGCCCCAGCGGATAATCAAATTCATCGGTTAAAGCATTGACATAAATATCTTCCAAATCCGCTTCACCAAAATAAATTTCCGGCCGACTAACCATTAATTCATCATCCATGGAAATAGGGGGAATATCCTTAATCACATAACGAGGGAAACCTTCAGATGTGAATTCATTAACAAAATTCATACACAAACCATAGCCATGGGTGTACTTAAAATGCAAATTCACCCAAGATTGCGAATTTTCTTGAAGCTGAGAAGTCAAAAGTTCACGTGGCGCCAACATCACTTGGCGATATTGACCATTAATCGTATAACGATCCAAATCAACATCCATAAATTCATAATACAACCGCATTTCTTGCTGTTGACGATAAGACATCTTCAGCGCTTCCCAATCCCAAAGACGGACATTGGAAATTGTTTCATCAGCTTGTTCTACTTCAGACATCGTCAATTCACGCGTCGCCTGATAATCACGAATTTCGACATCGGCCAGTCCAAAAGCTTGTCGCGTAGCTTCAATATTATGCAACAAATAAGGTGTTTCCTTGTCCAATTCTGATGGTGTGACCGTTGTATTCTGGTAAATCGGAATAATAATGGCATTTGTCACCAAAATTACCACCCAAATGGCACCAAACAAAATCGCAACCATGTTGATCTTCTTTTTTACCACCAAAACGATTTGTGCGACAACTACCAAACCAATAAACCACAACATTAAAGTATAATACGGCAAACGGAAATTCACATCTGTGTAATTTGCTCCAAACATCAAATTATGATTGGCGGTGACTAACGAATAAGGAGCTAAAAAGTAATTACCAAACATGGCCACCGTACAAAAAATCACAAGAACTCCTACCATTGGGATCATTTTACGATTAAATTCATAAGAAACATGACTCAAACGCAGTTTATTCAAAACACCCGATCTTGTTGCGAAGTTAATAACGGCCAAAAACATACCCAAAGCAACTGTAACAATCACAAATGTCACCACATTGTTCCAAAAAGGCAGTTCAAACAAATAAAAACTCAAGTCCTGTCCCAAAATTGGATCAACTTGCCCGGTTGGCACTGAATTGAAATACAAAGCCACCCATTCCCAATAAGCTGAAGCAATCGCACTAACAATAAATGCCACCATCGCAAGAATTGCATAAATACCAACTTCAAAACCAGAGCTGATTGCAATTTTTCGACCTTCAATTACTTGATAAAACGCTCGTTTCACATACCAGGAACAAGAAATGAAAATCATCAAACTCACCACAAAATAAACACCGTGCAAAATCAAACGATACTTAAAGTTGGTCCAATAAACTGACAGAAATCCCACATCCTTGAACCACCAGACATTTTCACTGATGCCAAAAGAAAGAATCAAAACCAAAATCAAGAATAAACCAATGCCAGTGATACCAAATAACCTCTTATATGAAACTTCCGCAGAATTATTAGCTTTAAACAAACGCACAATGGCCACAATCGCCGGTACGCAAATCAATCCAATCACCAAAAATGCCAACATATCAAGCATACCCACCTCCTCTTGGGGGTTTACGAGCCACCAATTGTCAAGGAACCGGAACCCGCCACATTATCAAAAAAATCACCTTTTGTCAATGCATAAAAATTAAATTTTTTAAAACAAAAAAGCGCCAACCGTTAGTTGACGCGGGTTAGAGAAATCAGACCGTTCGGGAGGTCCTCGCCTCCAGCCGAACCTGTTGCAGGTCCAGCCGGGTTTGAGGGGTGAATTGGAATCCACCCTCCCCACGGATCATGTAGATGATCGTGGGGAAACTCCCAAACTTCCCGTGCCACAGCGCCAGGAAAATCCCAGCGGCCGTGGACATCCCCGGCAGAACAACTTCTGCCGCTGCCCCTTCACGAAGCTGGGACGCCATGGGCATGGCGTCGAGCACGCGAGACAGCATGTCCCGCAGCTCCTCCGCGTTCTCCAACGGCAGGTTCACACCCACCAAAGGAGACACTTCGATCCCCGCCACCGGGTGACCACTGAAATTGATCCGGAACATGGGCACCTCCAAAAAGTTTTTTTCCCGCCGAAAAAATTAAACTTTAATTTCTTGGGCGGGAACGTAAAATATTTTTACGTTTTTTTTTAGAGGTAGGACGAGGAAAAATAATCAAGGGTGGTGTGACAATCACTGAAGGTCGCTTCATTACTGCCAACAATTCTTCTGATCGTCTTTTACTTTCCTTAATACGCATTTCCCTTTCCCACTTTCTTTTTTCCTCCAATTGTTTTCTTGTTAATTCGTCACTTTCCGGATTGAGCAAAATACTACCAGCAACACAGTAAAGCACAATGAAACCACATGAAATCAGAATAAGTCCATCAAGCATCTGCTCCTCCTTTTTTTCACCACAAAGGTTAAACAATTTTAACCTCTCTGGTGAGCGCGTAAACTACTTGCAGTTTACGCTATCGAACATCAGCTTACGCTGAAAGTTCAGGGTTTGTGCAGTGGTAAGGTAGAGCAAGAAATAACCTTACCTTGATCTACTCTAGACAGCTTTCATGCATGCGCATGCATTACAGCCTCCCCCTCCTAAAACTAGTGTTGCCTGTCCTAGCCTTAAGTTCAAACAGTTCTTGCTATTTGAACTTTCTCCGGTCTTAAGCCCGGGGCGCTACAGAAGGGGGGAGAATAGACCCATGCTCCTAGGTTGTATTGCCTTTAGAGTCAAGCAACACTTCATGAAAGGAGCTTCGCACCAAGACGTTATGGCCGCTGCACCGACCTACGCCAAATGGTGGGATAATGTCAGGGACGTCTCCCTGTACATTACCTGATTTGATTCAAACACCTCAGTCACGAGATATTTGAAGAGCAAACCGTCCGACAACAAACCTCCTTGTGAAAGAAGCTGTCGGAACATGCCAGGGCGACCACCATCGCCTGCACCAGTACTGAAAATCAATAATCAAATTATTAACATTCAGCACCGGTACAGGTTTTATTTTAATGAACCTCATATATTAACAAATAAAAAATAATTTGTCAAGAGGCGTTGACAAAAAATATTATTTTTCTGTAATTCTATTAAAAATTAAGACTATATCTAACCATACAAATCAATCTTATTTTCCCACAACTTGTTAATATCTTAGAATAAATCATTGACTTTTTTTCATAAAAAAGATAGTATATAAACACATTGTTAAACGTTGCTCGCGTAAAGTGGTTCACCAATGAACCTTTGCAAAGCAAATGAATTAAAATATTAATCTTTTTGCTCGCATTAAGTGGTTCACCCTGAACCTTTGCGAAGCAAATGGTTCAGGGCCCTTAGCTCATTTGGTAGAGCACCTGCTTTGCAAGCAGGGGGTGACCGGTTCGAGCCCGGTAGGGTCCACCAAAAAGAAACTATTGAAAAATAGTTTCTTTTTATTTTGCTCGAACCGTTGGAAAAAACATGAGTAAAAGTTAACAGTCAAGTGCCAGGGGAAAAGCTTTTGGAAAACAAACAACAAGTGAAGTGCCCGGCTATGTACGCCGAAGCTTAAGCGAAGGCGTATAGGGTCCACCAAAAAGAAACTATTGAAAAATAGTTTCTTTTTATTTTGCTCGAA
>CAYPSS010000001.1:26801-230334 GCA_964413735.1 uncultured Gammaproteobacteria bacterium | reverse complement strand
AGGGGAAAAGCTTTTGGAAAACAAACAACAAGTGAAGTGCCCGGCTATGTACGCCAAAGCTTAAGCGAAGGCGTATAGGGTCCACCAAAAAGAAATGATTGATGAAATATTTTTTTATATGAAATAAATTATTCTACAACACTAATCTGATATCACAACAAATAATTTAATAAATATTTTTTAAATTGTTTATTGTTGAATTAATAAATATAACTTTTAGCGATAATAATTAATTTTTATTGAAATAAAAATAATTTTCCAAAATATTCATCCAAAAAATATAAAAGTTTTCCACAGGTTTTGATTTTTTTTGCAAAAAAATATTGTCAATTGTTTAAAAAAGTTTTATAATTAAATCATAAATGAAAGGTCGTTAAAATAAAAAGAAAAATAATTTCGTTTTTAGTTGGGGTACTGGACTAAAAACTAAAAAATAAAACTATGCCAGCAAAAAAGAAAGCAACCAAAAAGAAAGTTGCAAAAAAGAAAGTAGCTAAGAAGAAAGTGGCTAAGAAGCCAGCAAAAAGAAAAGCTGCTAAAAAGAGAAAATAATTAGTTCGTGATACAAAAAAACAATCCCACTTCAGACCCGGGATTGTTTTTTTATATTTTCAAATTTTTATAATAATATTTTTACTTGCCCATACTCACCATCAAATCCGGGAGTTACTTCAACTTTACCCTGACGTACCGCCAAAATCGCTTGAATTATTCTTTCTTCTGTAATTTCTTTTAATTCAGACAATTCAAGATCAATTAAAATATTAAATTCCGAATATTTGTTTATCATTTTCTCATAAATATCTTTTACCACCTTGCTTTGCTTTCCTTTTTGCAATACATAACTGATAATTTCCACTAATGGCACCAAACTTTTATATGGGATTATCTGTTTCGGCATATTACCAGACGGTCGATCAGCCAAATCATCGATCCGATGCGCCACACCAAGTGTCAATGACTTTTTACAAACCGGACAAATGCTTTGATACTTATTTTTACTTTCAGTTGGCGAACAAGAAAATCGACAATCACGATGACCGTCATAATAATAACGCCCTTCCTGCGGGAAAAACTCAATGGTATATAAAAATTTTTTACGATCTTTATTTTTCAAAGTTTGGTATAACTCTGAATATTCAAATTTTTCAAACTTAAACACATTAGCATTACGTCCAATATTTGGCAAACTATGAGAATCGGAATTTGAAAGCAAAGTAATTTTATCCAATTGTGACAAGCGCCAATTCATTGCCGGATCAGTACTAATACCGGTTTCCACAGAAAAAATTTCTTTACTCAAATCTTCAAAACATTCTTCAATGGAATCATAACCTGATTTGGAACCAAACAAGGAAAACCACGGAGTCCAAATATGTGCCGGGATTAACATAGCTTGAGGGTGAACATTTAAAACCACTTCTAATAACTGCTTACTGGTTAACCCCACGATTGGACGCCCATCAGAGCGCAAATTACATTTCAAATCAATTAATTTTTTATTAAAAAGATCCACACTGTCAAAATCAGGGAAATAAACCAAATGATGTTGGCGACGAGTTTTACCATGATGTTTATATATACAACTGACTTCTCCACTTAAAATAAATTTTACCGGACTTTTTTCTTTTTCATCTTTTAAATGCAAAAAACCGGAACCATCTTGCTTTAATTTTTGTTTTAATTCTGTCAAATATATCGGATGGGTACAATCACCGGTCGCCAATAAATTCAAGCCTTTCTTTTTTCCCCATAATGATAAACACACCACTTCCATTTGAGGGGAAGTGGCGCGCGAATACCGAGAATGCAAATGTAAATCGGAAAATATTTTCATTGTTTTTCTTTTGTTGATTTCTGATACTCAAGTGAAGCGACATCCGTTACTCTGCCGGAAAGAGTAAATCGCCTTTTGAGAGCTAAATGTTTATTTTTCTGTCCGTAGACACCGCCACGTCCATAGCCCCACCAAATATCTATCACTTTACCACTTTCGCTTTCCCAGAACCAGTGAGAATAACGACCGGCCACACGTCTAACTTTACCGGAAACACCAAAAAGCTCAGTCAAATATTCCACCATTACCGCGGCATCTAAACAACTGGGAGAATTATTATTATCAAAATAATGATCCAAATTTTTTACTCCACCCTTAATCAACTTCCATCCGGCGCTGACAAAACCACGCCAATCACTTTGATGTTTCATTAATAATAAGGCAATCGCTAATAATTTTTTTCCCTCTTCATCCAGGTTTTCTTTTTGCTGGATTGCCATGACTTTCATAATATCTCGCTTGTAACGGCCATTTGCCATTAACTCTTGCAAACGCTCCCAATCTTGCTCGATAATAGCTTGATGCAAAAGAGAAATCTCCATTTTCCAACTTTCCACGGTTGCTCGATCACCAATCTTCAATTGATATTTTTGCGGACCTAAATTTGTTTCAAAGATTATTTGCTCATCCTCCGGATCACCTTCGGGATGCCAATCAAATTCATATGTCATACTAATTATAATAATTTACTTTCCAGGAGAGAAACTAACGCCAATAAACCATCGTGTTTTTGAGAATCTTTAGTCCGACGCATTTCCTCAAAAAATTCCAACTGAAGCTTGCGTAAGTGCTGTCCAACATCAAATGGGTGAAAAACCTTATCGGAATCTAGCAGACGCAAATAAGCAGAGAATATTGTCTCAATTTGTTCCAAACTCAAATTTTCCCAAATATTGAACCTTGACTCACCATTGAAAAAACACAAAACTCTTTGAGCATATTCCTCTATTTTTCTCCGATAAACACTAATATCAAAATATACCCCCTTTTTTTCAATAAGCTTTATTTCTATATTCAAACTTCTTAAATACGATACGCACAACCAATAAACATCAGCGGTTGACTTTTCGTTTTTACCCAATCCTTCTAAACGATCAAATATTTTTCTCGAAGTAATAAAAGGTCGAAGAATCGGCATTGCCTTTTCTTGACCAAACGCCTCAATCATCAATTGTTCGAAATCCTCGACGGCTACATACCGCGCATCATAAATAACGGGCATCCAATCTGGTGACAAAATTTCAGAATGCTGAATATTTTTTTGCGTTGTGCCAATTAAACGCAATAATAATTTTCTACCACCTTCACTTTGCATTAATTCTGATAAATTGTTCCTAAAATATTTTATATTTACATGACTTTTACGATAAACCTTAGCCAAAATTTTATCAGCTAATTCTTCAAGTTCCGTTTCGGAAAATCCGGAAAAATCCATCCCGCGGATATAATCAACCAATTTATCAGGATTTAAATTAGCTAATTGATTTTGATCAGCCAAAAGCTCACGCAAAATATTGGGAATATACAATTGTTTTTTAAGGAAACAATCCAAAGTATGCTCGTTTTCCTGTTCGGGAATTAAAAATGTAAAAACAAACTCACAAAATGGTCGCTCAGCTTGAAGCATTATCGCTTGATTATCCAAAATACTTTGCGCATACTCGGGAGATTCTATAAAAACAAAGAGATCTTGCACTACCGTCATATCTTGCGATTTAACCAAAGCCAATTTAAATTCTTCGCTATTACAGTTTAACTTGATTTTACTGAGTAATGAATATTTTTTCGCTACCTCTGGAAATTTATCAATTACTTGCAATAAAATTTTAATGGCACTTATCTCGCTGATAAAAGATGATTCCATTGACAACCAACAAGCCTTTTCCGCGAGCTCCTGATCAAGCGGAAAATTTAACCAAGCGGAAAAAATCATTTGCCGAGCATCAGCGGTCAAAACCACTGGAAATTTTTTCCAGGCCCCCAAAACCACTAGCAAACCCTCGCGTTTTTCCAATAATTCAGAGAATTGTCGCGCGTCAGCAACTAAATCACGAAATGCTTTTTCTGAACTAGGATCTTCCGCCGACATTTCACCACTTTGAGGCTTAATAATATTTTGCAAACGATCAACATTGTCTTGATAAATTTCCTGATTTACCATTTTATTTAATTCTTCAATCATTTCAGTAAAAAATTGCCGTCTCGCATCATCTTCTGACTCCGGAATTTGTAAGCGATAAGCACTGATCTGATCAATTAAAGTAAGCCATTGAGCAATATCGGTTTCCAATGGGGTGAAATGAGCAAAATAAGATTTAAAATAATTTATCAATCCTCTATGCTTAAAACACTTTGGATCAAGCGCTTGAAAATATTCGATAATTTTCTTGAAATCTGCCAAACTCAAAGAAAACCTAAAATCATTTTTATCTAATAAATCAAAATAATTGGCGGAGCTAAAAGAATGATAAACTTTCTTGTATTCTTCATCATATTCAAGATAAGATTTAAACAATTCAAGAAAATTGATAATATGACTTACGTCAACTTCTGCTCCCTGTATTTGACGCCGTAGTTCATCAAGTTTTAGCTCCTTGATTTCCAAATGAGCTATCTGTTCTACCGACAAAGCATCACTCCAAAGTTCCGGTAATTGATCGGCCAGTTTTTGACTTAATCCACTTTTGAAAATTATCCGACTATCAATTTCAGCTAGTGCTTTCTGATGCTCCTCCTTAAACGGTTCATTGGATAGGGCCACTGCTTTCAAAACATCAAAAATTTGTGTAATATTTACAATAATTTTATTGATTTTTTCTTTTGAATCTTTCAATTCTTCCGGTATATAACTTTCTACGGTTCGTAAATTAATAATCATTGGTATTTGCTCTGCATCTTCGTAATCCGTAAAACAATTTGACCAAAAAGGCAATTCGTGAAAATTATGATCAATTCTTTCTTGTATTTTTTTTACAAATTCTTCATATTTTGTTTGCATTAACTTACTTACCAACTCTGAATCAATTCCCGCCGGATGTTCGGTTAAATATTTTTTCAGTGGAGTAATAAAATCTGCGAACGCTTCGGGCATTGAATTCCAGTTGGCAATATTATGAAAATCAATTGTACCAGTGATTTCTGATCTCAAAACTTTACTTTTCAGGGTGTCACGGTTAACACTTTGAAAAATGCGCTCGCCAAAGCGACTGACGAGCAAATCACTGACCTGCTTATTTTCCATAATTGCTTTTCCATTTTCTGAAAAAGAAAGAAAATGAATCAGACTGGGGAAAGATTGAGCAAATGTTTCCGTTGAACTGTCAGCATACAATTGAAGTACAGTTTCAAAATCTTTCGGTGAATCAGGACGCACTAAGGCTATCAATTTTTCTAAATATTTTTTTTGTTGATCCGGTTTGTTAGCAAATTGAACGGGGATATCACTTAACTTAAAAAATAAAACCTTCAAACTTTCCATAGTGGAGAAATCCATTTCGGGATATTTATCCAAATCATAAAAAATATCCCAACTAGGTTCATTCAAATTCATTGATCGAAAAATCATGGGGCTCCAAATAGGATCAACGAAACTGCCTCGCTTAATTAATTCATGAACTATTTTCTGCTTGGCCGGACAATGCCTTCGAATTATTTTACCCAACAATTGAATTAAATTAAATGTCCCCAAGTTATCCCACAACGAAGAATTTTCAACTGTTTCTGAGAGGGATTGATTGACTGATACTTCTACATTTGGTATTAATCGACTCTGTAAATCATTTTCCACCTCAGCAATAATTTGCTCGACCATTAAATTTAACATGGGCAAAGCCGGATTATTATATTCCCCCTGCAAATGGAAAATTTCTTTTCCTTGATTGCCGTAATATTTACCCTGATAATCAAAATCCACAAGGGAATGATCCAACCGTAAAACCAAAGGCTGATGCTCTTGATTTTTAAATGTCACGTGCAGATGCCCCTTATCATTTAAATTAACACTTTTAATTAACGGATGTTTAATAAGTTTGACAATTAAAAAATCAAGTATCTGTGACCCATATATTTTTGCACTAACTTCATGGGTAAATTGCCGTTCAAAATTGACTTCTTTTGTTAATGTCTTAAAAGGCACAGTACCCTCAAAACCATGGTCCAGCAAATACTGCACTAAACGCGCTTCATGAATCATCTGCTCCACCGTTAATTCCAACTGTTGCAATGTCACTTCATCAAACTCAAATCTTCTCTTGGAGAAATAAGAATTCACCGCAAAATATTTTTTCTCTTTACTAGCCCACACTTGAAAGTCAACCGCAATACCTGGAACAACTTCTACCTTTTCATTTATTGGTATCCGTTCAGAACGACCAACCCCGGGTAAATTTCCAGCCTCAATAATAATATTGCCATACCGTTTCAACCCATCCAAAATCACGGCCAACAGTTTTTGTCGGTCTTTTTCGATATTAATTTTTTTTCTTTTTTCGAAAATCTGCTTAACTCTAAAGCCTGAATCCTTTTCTTCTTGCTCAATAATTTTATCAAAAGTTAAAAATTCCATATTATTTGATCAACAATGTTTCAATTTTACACAATGCCAGTAAATGACGCTCACTGGGTTCTGGTAAACGATTGACAATGTCTTGTGTTTTATTGATAAACCGTTAAATAATAACATAAGGCGGTTTAACTCTACTTTTCTTGAATGTATGGATATGTATCACTTAATATTGCTTTTCCCTGTAAATCCTTTTCCACTTCAGAAATGATTTGTACCACCAATAAATTTAACATGGGCAAAGCCGGATTATTATATTCCCCCTGCAAATGGAAAATTTCTTTTCCTTGATTGCCGTAATATTTACCCTGATAATCAAAATCCACAAGGGAATGATCCAACCGTAAAACCAAAGGCTGATGCTCTTGATTTTTAAATGTCACGTGCAGATGCCCCTTATCATTTAAATTAACACTTTTAATTAACGGATGTTTAATAAGTTTGACAATTAAAAAATCAAGTATCTGTGACCCATATATTTTTGCACTAACTTCATGGGTAAATTGCCGTTCAAAATTGACTTCTTTTGTTAATGTCTTAAAAGGCACAGTACCCTCAAAACCATGGTCCAGCAAATACTGCACTAAACGCGCTTCATGAATCATCTGCTCCACCGTTAATTCCAACTGTTGCAATGTCACTTCATCAAACTCAAATCTTCTCTTGGAGAAATAAGAATTCACCGCAAAATATTTTTTCTCTTTACTAGCCCACACTTGAAAGTCAACCGCAATACCTGGAACAACTTCTACCTTTTCATTTATTGGTATCCGTTCAGAACGACCAACCCCGGGTAAATTTCCAGCCTCAATAATAATATTGCCATACCGTTTCAACCCATCCAAAATCACGGCCAACAGTTTTTGTCGGTCTTTTTCAATATTAATTTTTTTTCTTTTTTCGAAAATCTGCTTCACCCTAAATTTCGAATCCTTTTCTTCCTGTTCAATAATTTTATCAAAAGTTAAAAATTCCATATTATAAAGATAAAGTAAATGTTATATATCTTTTCATTTTGCGTATACTTCTTAACTCGGTTTGTATTAGCTCTCTAATTGGAAAAACATCAAAACTCGGGCCAAATAAATGCTTAAGATAAAGAAGATTATTTTCAAAATTATTCACCAAAAGCAAATCATTTTGATCAACTTTTGACCGATTACCATCATAGATATAATCATTCAGATAAAAATTAATCTCCAGATAGATACCAGGATATTTATTTTTCCAATCTTTATACCAACATTCACACATAATATTAACTAAACTACTTAATTTTAATTTTTGTAATAAAAATAAACGATCATCAACGTCCTTCAATTGGGTCGGCTCTTCCCTGACATATTCAATCAAAGGTTGAAATACTTCCTTGAACTCTTCCAAAGGCAAACCTAAACTTTCCCCATTAATTTCAGGAATTATTTTATTAATCTCAACACTTAAAACTTTTTCACCGAACACGCTGGACCCCGTATTACCTGAACCTTGTAAAACCTGTGAAAAATTTGCGAATAGAAAATCACTCACACGATGGAAATCACGCATTTGACTACATTGTTTATTTTTTTCAAGATATTGATAATATGACAGCAAACGATCATATCTAATTAATTCCGGATTTCCTTGGGCCACTTCCAAAATAAAATCAAAAAGTTCTTCTGCGTTATAATGATTAAATTTTAATACAAAAGAGAAAAAAAACTTATCTGCATATTTGATTATATTTTTATATATTTTTTTTAAATCTTCAAGTGTTAAATCAGGAATTCCCATTAACAAGTCACTAATCTTAAGTTCACAATCCACTAATATACGCCTTAATACTTTCACCCAAAATTCCTGTTCCATCTGATTACCAAGCAACATTTGTTTGATATCTTTACTAGAGTCTTTTAAATATTCCTTGGCTAAACCTGTTAAGACAACTACTATTCCAGGATCATCAACCTCTTGTTCCTTCAAATCAAATTCAATCTGAGGAACTAATTCAGTGACTAAATATTTAAGCATTGAATCAGCGGATAACCTTTTTTGAGTAAGTTCTTTATCATATACTTCACGCTCTCTACGATTAAAAAATTTTATATAACCTGCCGGATTAGAAGAATTATAATTAATACTAAAAACAGCTGTATTCATACCGGCAAAATTAACATAAATACAATACCAACCAATGTCTATAGATTCAACCAGTGGATGAGATGCTAAGCGTTGATATACTTGATCAAGTACCTTAGAAGCATATAAGCGTCTTTCATAATCATTAGAAAATTGTCGTTCAATTTTAGGTGAAGGGATCTCACCATTATGTTTTTGCGAATATTGAAAAAAATCATAATGATACATAAATTGTTCAATTGACAATTCCAAATTCATTAAATTAAAATCACTCCAATATATCTTCTTTTCTACTCCAAGTACTGAATGCATTGAAATGTAATTATCGCCAATTTCTACAGAAATACCGGGAATAACATTTTTATTTAAACCTTTTTTTAGACGACTAAAATATTTTGTTTCTGACAACTCTGATCGATCAATTTCAATATCCAATAATCGTGATAGTGCCTCACAAATTGATGATAATAATTTTTGTTTAGCTTTTTCACGCTTTATCATTTCTGGATGTTTGAAATCAACCGAACGGTTTGCTCTATCTTTTGACTGAATTAGTTTTTTGAAATCAGGGAATTCCATATTATTTGATTAACAATGTTTCAATTTTACACAATGCCAGTAAATGACGCTCACTTGGCTCCGGTAAACGATTAACAAAATCTTGCGTTTCACTGACAAAGTCTCCAATCACGGTATTAAAAGGTTTAACTCTCATTTTTTCCACCAACTGATCAATAATCCGCGCAAAAACATCAGTTCGAACTTCTTTTACTAATATTTGCACAAATTCACTTTGCCAAAACTTATTGGCCATTTCTCGTCCCAACAATTCTACCAGTTTTTCTCCTTGCATTAATTTATTATACAATTGAAACCCAAACAAAAACTGATTTAAATATTCACTTAAAAAAGGCTCATGTTCACGACTATCAGCCATTCTGATTTCAGACACAAAACGACCGGCACCCAAACCGCTGGCATTAAGCAAAAAATTCATATTTTTTTCAATTGACAACATCAAGTGCAAATTCGTTTCATCAAGCGCTGACAAACCGGTAATAAAATCTTTTTGTGGAAAATGTTTTTTGCCCACTTCCAATAATTCATCATAATTAAAATATTTTTGGCAATGGGAAAATGATAATTTCTCCGTCCTCAACAATGCATCAAAGATCACTGCGCGTAATTCCGGGTCAATAATTCGAGTAAAAACACCCAATTCTGTTTCCGAACTTGAACCACTGAAAATCAAAGCTGGTACTTGAGTCAATAAATATTTCACAAATTCCGGATGTTTGTTTTCTTGCTTCAAAACATTGATTAAATCAAGCCAAGAGCCCAGACTCGGCCAACCAAGCTTTGAATTTAACTCTTTATCCTGAAAATTATTTGCTTGAAAAAATCTTTTAACAGAATCAAACCAAAGAGGATCCAAATCGGGGTTTTGCAACAATTTCACGACCAATTCTCGACAAGAAGGCAGGCACATTTCGCGCCACTGTTTTTTTGAAAAAGCACCCAAAGAGTTTACATTACCCCATAAAATAAAATTATTCGGATCAGACAAAATTTCCACATTACCCTCTTGATAATAACGGACGATTGATTGTTCAACCGCTTCTTTTATTTCCGGATTAAGATAATAATTAATTCCTTCAGTAAATGTTGGTAAAGCCACCAAAAATTCTTCCGTTTGTAAATAAGCAATCACTCGCTTACGATCAGCCGGTGTTAAATCCGTATTTTTTATTTGACCGCTTTGCAAAATCTCTTCCGGTGGTAACAAACTGATTTTTGAATCAGCCAACAAAATTTGTGTCACCCGACTGATAAATTCATCGGCAATTCTGACATAAAAGTTTCGCAAACGAACAAATGACTCTCTGACAATATTTTCATCAAGGCTTTTTTTCAAAAAGGTGCCGACTAATTGATCAAAAATTTCATCGGAAATCCCGTCCTCGGATTGATAAACGGTTTGTAAATATTGCCACCAGCCACCGGGATCTTCCAAAGTCTTTTTGATTCGTCTTTCTGATATTTTTTCGTTGTAAATCAAGTAAAAAATTTGCTTAACATCAATTCCGAGCTCAGCATTCATAGTTTGCCAGCCAGTCAAAGCCCCAAAATTTTCCGCATACCAAGAATTAAAATCCGATTCCTGATCACTAGCCAAATCAATTTTTGAAAAAATATCCGTAGCCATTAACTTCAACAATTGACGATATTGCGCCACATCAATATTACCATTTACTTGCCTAATTATTGGCAAAGCACGCAAAGCCTTTTGATAAAATTCAAAGGGCAAAGAAACATTTTGCAGTAATAAATTCCTTAAATGAACATTCAAAAAATCAACCACTTTGGGATGTTTAACATTAATGGGATGCTTAACATTAAAATCAATATGTTCCAATAAATTATTTTCACTGATAATTACTCCCAATTGCAAACAATGCTCCAATCGCAACATACCCATAGGAGATATATACAAATAATCCTCCGTAACATTTTTCACACTTTTAGAAAAAATACTCTGAAAATAATCAAAGCCATGCGAAATTCCCTTAACTTGATCATAAGAAGAAAAATATTTCAGCCAATTCCCAGGAAGTTCTTTAATTTTATTAATCACTTGTTTTAATTGTTCTAAATCATCATTAGTCCAATATTGTTTAGTATAAATTGGCAAAGCCGTCAAAAGATCTTTTATCATCACAGTCATTAATCTGTGACTTTCCGAATTAATAATTGTTTCTTCCATGGCAGATAAATCTTCTCCGAATAATTGTTTTTTCTGTGCTTCATAATTTCTGATAGTTTGGCATAAAATTTCCAAATTAGCCTGAACTTGCTCCGGAGTCCAACCATCCCGATAACCATCGTGATTATATTTTGCTTGCCAATCCAACTGGTCATGAAATTCCTTGGTTCGAGCGACACAAGCGCTAAAATCAGGAGACGGATTAATACGATCAGGCGGTTTTTGAGTCCTCAAATTTATGGCAAGAACATAATTCCCTTTTGAAGCAGGATTATGCAATTCATCCAACACCATCATATCCCAAATACGATGTTGTAAATTTCGATAATTTTGATATTGCGGTGATTGAGGATCTTTATCGCACCACTGCGGTACCCAATCAAACCAATCATATAAAAAAGCGACCGTTTCCTTTTCTGACAGCAAAAGCGGACGGAAAAACTTATAAAACATTTCACTTGACTGTGATAATTTCAATAAACTATCCGGATCAGCACCAAGAAGTTCAATTGTCTGATCTAAAATTTGAATGCGAATTTCTCGTCGCCCAATAATCGCTTTATCCTTTTTACCCTCCAACCAAATTTCGGCCATTAGTTTATTCAACATTTCTAAATTATCCCAAAAATCCGGCCCTCGACGATCAACCGGAACTATGTTTAACAAATCATAAAGTTTTTCAATAGCAAAAGCACCCCTTTCACTGAATAAATTTTTATTATCCCAACTACGCAGGAAATTAAATAATGCTATTTCACCAATTTTAATTAACTTCTCGACATTTGGATGTTCTAGGTGAGCGTAGGCATTTTTCATTAAATTAATAAACTGCTCAAAATCATTATTCAATTCAAATTCGCGTGTCATTTCCAACGCCAACAAATCAGCCACCGGGAATTGTTTGGCCGCGTCATCTTCGTCGAGCTCATATAAATCATCCAAAGTCCATTGGCCGGTGCGATACAAGGCGCGATATTGCGCTTCCAAAATTTTTAGAAAATGAGGGAATTGGTTTTTTTGATTAAAATAACTTTTGGGAACACATTGTGTTTGCAAAAATTCACGTAAATTTTCCGGGCCCACCATTAAAATCGCTTCCATCGTAAAAAACTCTTCCGGCCGACCGATTAATTTTCTTTCTCCTATTGAAGAGTGTAAATATTGTTGCAACTTTTCAACATTAGCGGTGATTTCTTGGTATAAATCATAAAAAGGTTTGTTTTTATTTCTGCAACCATCTCTGGCCATACCCTTCCATTTTTCCGGAGAAAAACAAGGTGATTCTTTTAACACCGGGTGAACTAATGAATATATACTTGAATGAGCGCGATTCAGCGGAAAAAGATAATCAAAATCCTTAACCATTTGCTGAGCCTGTTGCAAATATGCTTGATCAAATTGCTCCTTAAACCCTTGCATCACATTTTCCCATTGTTTAGCGAGCATTATCACCCCAAAATCACCGACTTCACCACTTAATTGAAAAGAAAAATCTATATCATAATTATTAACATCAAATCTTACATTAAGAAAAACATAATTATTCGAACCTTTTAATTTTATCGCTCGTTTAATTTCCTGAAAATAAGTTTCATTGGTCGTACTCGAAACCTCTTCGGCAGTGGAAATGGTTTCAATTTTTTCAATATTTTCTTGACCGGCCATTAACAATTTATCAAGTTCAGGAGCCAATCCTTTCAATACTTCCCAAGCAATTCGTGATTTATAATTGTCTACCAATGCAGAATTTTCAACGTTCGGGATTCGCCCCAATGATTGCGTCTGATTAATTAAGACTTCCAAAGTATCACGATCATTATCTTGAACACCTAAGCGCTTGTTATTTTTTCTAAACTCTAAAACTTTTTCATAGGAACCACCCACATGTCTCAGATGAATTCCTGACTTATGATCACGGCTAATAACAATAGTGCGATTTTCCGTTTGTAAATCACCCAAAACTTGCAAATAATTATAATAAGCCATTGATTGACGAATAATTTGCTCTATATCCTTTTCATAAAATTCTTTGTTAACCACAAAAATCAACCCTCTGTAAGACGCTCCACTCCAATAACTATCAGCTGGCAAAGAAATCTTTTTTTTCGCCTTCTCGCTAATTCGAGGATAAACATAAATTTGTCCACCATTTAATTTGTCCATCGCAATTCTAATATAAAATGGTCCTAATATAAAATCTACCGAATCTCGGAGTGTTTCCGGCACTCGAAACAATTGACTTTTATTTTTCAAGGCAGTTTCCACCAATTGATCAATCTCATCCTCCTGAAAAGTTTTTGCGCGATTAAAAACACGCGCCAAGCCGGTGGGCGTTTCTCTTTCCGGTTGATAAGGAAATTCCAAAGGGTTGCGAGTCATAGATCGCCTTATTTTTTTAATTCCTTGATTGCCTCCAATAGTTCTTCTTCGTTCAAAGCAATAACCAAGGGCAAATATTCACTTTTTTGTTGAAAACTTAAACTGGAACTGGTTAATAGAAGTTGCTCCAGTTCTATTCTTAATGATCTTAAATCAGTCTTGGTCACCATACTATAGATCTTTAGCCTTTTTCTTGTCCGCTAAATATTGTTTCAAATCCTTGGCCGAAGAAATCTTACGTCCGAGATTAATTGATAACTTAGACATAATAATTTTCTGCTGATCACTTAATTCGCGCAAAGTATTTTCCATTTGCTTTTGTTCTTCTTTGTAACCCTCGAACAATTCATCGGCGTCATCCAAATATTGCCCAAGCTTTGCCAACTCTTGGCTCAAACCACCCAAAACTGATGACCCCGGATTATCAGTTGTTTCATCATCATTAAAGTTTTGAGTATTTTGATTTTGCGATACATCACTCATATATTTTCTTTATTATTTTTTTACGCGCGGAGTCGGAAGCGATTCATCGGGCATTTGCAATATTTGTTGCAGAGCGGTTGCTCGCGCCAACAACATTTCGGTTTCCAAATATTTATACAAGGCTTCAAAGTTTGCGCGAAGTCTTTCGTAAAGCATTAAATTGTTTTTAATGGTCAGTTCGGTGCGTTGAATAAGCAGAGAAACGGACAAACCGCTTTGTTCCGGAGTCGTGCTCACCTGCAAATCCAGAGCGCGCTGACGAGCCAAAAGTAAATCCCGCATTGTGCGTTGGAACCCTTCAAAGTAAGCCAAATATTGAGCGATAATCTTTTCCGCTTCAATCGCCGGACGATCCTTTTGCGCGGTAAAAATATTCAATTGTTTCATGACGCGTGATAGAGAAAACTCCGCCCCACTTAATCGTTCGCGCAACGCCTCATTGGTAAAAGTATAATCCACCAAATGAAAATTTTGCCCCTGCAAAATATCATGCAAAGCTGACACTATAGAAATTTCAAAGCGAAACAGACCCCGGTTTTCCGAATTTTTCACCACCATGGTAATCCCGGGCTTCAAATTTTCCTGAGACTCCACCTGACCGACAATTTGCAAATCCGTACCGGTAAAGGAAATTCTGAATTCCTTTTTATTTATCATACTAACCACCGCATCTTTTTCGCTAATAATTTTTTTCTTTTTGGTAATATGCTCCAATAATTGCTCGGCGATTTCCTCCATTCTCTCATGCATCGGAGTACTTTTCACACCGGTTTCCAGATAAATATTATAACCGCGATAAATAATTTGATTGGGCAAACGTTTTTCGTTACGCTCCAAATTAAATAAAGTCAATTCATCATCCACTTTTTCCAAAGCCTGCCGAAAATTAATTTCGTGCTCACCGACAATTGTCACTTGACCGCGCAATGATCGACGCGTTTCCCTTTTTACCGCCGGTAACATTTGCGCTAAAATTTTTTGTTTGGTTTCACTTTCAGCGGTTTTGGTTTTTGACGGTAACATCGGTTCATAACAATAAATTGAGGTGATCCCGGCAATGGAAAAATCAAAAACAACCAGCGCACCACCCTGTTCATCCAATACTTCCAATTTTTGTTCCGAATCATTAATGGTAATCAGCGATAAATTTAAAGCGTGCAATTTTTCTCTGACCATTTCCGCCGGTAAAGCGGAAACAATATAAGCCTCGGCAATTCTCAAGTCTCTGATTTTCTGAGCGCGTTGTTCCACTTCTCTCGTAAGCAAACCAAGGCGTTGTAACGCCTCGGCTTGTTGGTGCATTTCTTGTTCCATGTTCAAAACCTCACCATGAGTAACGGTATCTTTTTTATCCAATGAAACAAAACCATGACCGGGTAAATCTACATTTTGACCCAAATCATTTATGGTCATTTGTTTAGTTGATTATTTATGATCTTTCTTCTGTGCTTTCAACCAATAATTTAATTCTTCTACCAGCCGGTGAATCAGCAGCATCTAACATTCTTTCAAAATCCATGTCTTCAAGTAAATATGGATTTGAGGCCACTAACGCTTTTACTTCTTCTACTCCACGTGCTCGTTGAGATTTAGCTGCCTCCAACAATTTTCCTACACTGCCAACCAATTGGCGCAGTTTTTGTGAATCTTTAGCAAGTTGTTCTTCATATCTAGTTCGTCCATAACGTGCTTCAATTGATTTTTTCGTCCCTTCTTCAACCTTTTTGGTTCCTACCGCACTTAATCTTGCCAATGCTTCATCCACTCCGGTAGTTAATTTTACCCCATCTTCAATTACCCCATTACCGGCAGCTATTTCGAGCTCAGTACTGATAATAACCTCTGTAGTAGGGCGCATTAAAGTTAAGGCTTGGGCTAATCTTTTTTTTGATGATGCTTGAATCAAATGCTTGGCAATCGCATTTTTATAAGTCATGATCATTTTTGACACTTGTTGTTGTTGACCTTCATAATTATCAAGCAAATCTTTTTGTTCACGAATTGCAATTTGTATTCGCTCTGACTCTTGTTCACTCAAACCGGTTTGTTTGACTTGAGATTCAAATTGTAGAATATCTTGCTTGATTCTTTCAATCAAATCATCATATTCTCCCAATAAAACAACCAACTCATCATAAGCCACTTTATATTTTAAAATTAATTCTTTATCATGTTCCAATTCATCATCTACTCTTTCTACATAAGCATCCATTTCCGCTAAAACTTTCTGAGTTGCCTCCGCTACTCTTTGTAAACGATCATATTAACCTGATGCTTTATCCCATATACGACGCACTCCGCGCCAAGCTTTTTGTAACCCGGTAGCAGTAGAGTCCAGCTCTCCTACCACTTTTTCCAATTTTCCAACTATTTTAGCAGCCTCACCCACACGACGGTTATCCCCCGTCAAATCCGGTTTTCCAGCTTCAATTACAGTCTTCATTCTTTCTCCGATTTCCGTTCCGCGCGCCAAAGCTGTGGTAGTCCCAGTTTCAACCGCTTTTACCAAAGCTGTCCCAATCACCGGTGCAGTTTTTAACACTTCAACATCACTTGTTGTTTGCGGATCAACCCCTCTTTTTGGTCCGCCATTTTTGATTGCCATAAATTTTGAATTTAATTATTTTAAAAAGTTATTTATTATATTTCATTATACCATAAATTTTCTAAAACAAGCAAAATACGCCTGGATACACGGAACATTAGACCATGTTACATGTAACATATACGTATTACATGTTTTGTGTCAGATGATACATAAACATTCACTCTATCTTACATAACTTTTTGCTCCACTATTTTGCCTAATTTATCACAATCATGACGTGCTAATAACCCTTTGCTTAGCAAATCAGCGACAATTAATCGAGGATCTTCCAAGTCAACTGATACTAATTTCGCTTTTTCTTGCTGATATTTACGCAACACATCTGCCTTTGGCCTAGCATTATTCACAATAATCTGGTCTAAAGGTCGTTTAATGTATTTTTCTACCACTTTCACAAAATCAGACACCGCATATCCATCAGTTTCACCGTATTTGGTCATAATGTTCGGAAAATAAACAAACTTGGCTTTTGATTTTTTTATTGCTTGCTCCACTCCATCAACCAATAAATTGGGAATAATGCTGGTATACAGATCGCCCGGTGAAATAAAAATAAAATCCGCTTTTTCAATGACTTTTGCTGCCGGAATATAAACTTCCAATTTCCCATTATGGGGTACTAAATATAAATCTTTAATTTTCGCCCGACTTTTTCCCCGAACAATATCTATCGCCGACTCGCCAAAAAGTTTTTCCCCATCAGTTAATTGCGCCACCAAAGTTACTTTGTCCGTTGTTACCGGTAAAACCTTTCCCTTGATATTTAGAATTTCACCAAGCGCCATAATCGCCCCAACAAAATCATTGCCCAAATATTGCGACAAAAAAACCAATAGCATATTTCCGGCATTATGATTTTTCAATCGTTCCAATGATTTAAATCGCGATTGCAAAATTTGACGCGCATCTTCGTAAGGTGACAGAGCAATTAAACATTTCAAAACATCTCCCGGCGGTAAAACACCATACTCATCACGTAACTGCCCGGTTGAACCACCGCTATCGGCCATGGAAACAATCGCCGTTAAATCAATATCAAGGTTTTTAATTGCCTGAAGAAGATTAAAATGTCCGGTACCACCCCCAATTGTCACCACTTTTTTCATATTTTTATGTAATTATCTTGGAAACAATATCCAATTCTTCCAAAGTATTAATACCTAGACACTCCTCGGGAGCCACGGCTAAATCATTAATTTTTTCTTGTTGTCGAACTGCCAGCTCAATTAAATCCGTTAAATAATATTCTTGTGATTGGTTTTTATTACGCAAATTACTAATATTTTCTCGAAGCCAAGTAACGGAAAAACAATAATACCCTGGGTTTAGTTCTTTAATATTTTTTTCTTTGTCATTACAATCGGAAAATTCTTTTATTTGAATAATTTCTCCTTGATTGTTTCTGATAATTCGTCCATAACGCATAAAGCATTGATTTTGCCCAACAAAATTTTCCACCATTGTCGTCATCATGGTAATATCAACATTTGATTTTTCATGTTCACGAAAAATTTGCTCAATGGTTGAAGATTTAATCAAGGGCATATCACCATAAAGGACCAGCACATTACCAGTTAAATCTTTCATTTCATCAAACGCACATTGCACCGCGTGTCCGGTCCCCAATTGTTCCATCTGCCAAATATATTGATACTGATTGCCAAATCGCTCAATGATTTTTTCTCCTTGATAACCAATAATTAAATAAATTTTAATTTTTAACTTATTCAATTTTGCCAATAACCAATTGATTATCGGCTGATTGTTTAAGGGAAACAAAACCTTAGGTAAATCAGAGGCTCCAATCCGTGTGCCTTTTCCGGCGGCCAGAACAAAAATCTGTCGTGTCATATTAATCAATGGTATAAACATGAATTTGCGTCATCCCCAGTTCATCGCGCGGAAATTCAATTACTTTTGCTTCACGCCAATCAGCAATCGGGAAAGCATAAGAATATATCATGGTTCCTGATTCTAATTCCTGATCAAATTTTTGACGCAAACGCATCAACATATCGGGCATCAAGTAACAAAACACCACATTATATTTACTTAAATCAATGGTTAAAAAATTATTATTATACAATTTTATTTTTCTTTTTTGCCAACGATTGATTACCTTGGCCTTTAAATGCGCCCACCAATTCAACTCATAACCGGTCAAATCTTTGATACCCAAATCATTAAACAAGCGCAGCACTCGACCATCACCTGAGCCGAGGTCAACCAATTTTATTT
This sequence comes from uncultured Gammaproteobacteria bacterium, assembly GCA_964413735.1. GTDB lineage: Bacteria > Patescibacteriota > Patescibacteriia > UBA11705 > UBA11705 > CAYPSS01. The sequence goes on along the minus strand of CAYPSS010000001.1, from coordinate 211,346 downwards.
TTTCCGGATCGGTGAAAAAAATATTATTTTCCAGATTTTTCAATTGTCTTTTTTTCAACGGCACATAAGGGACACCCTTTGTTCTAATCAAGGAAACCAAAGCGCTAACTTGGGAAAAAGCCACAAACAAACACAACAACAAAACGAGCATTAACAAAACGGTCCAAAATGTCACCATAATTTTAATTTATTTCATTGATATTTTAACATTTTTTATCAAATAAGAAAAACGCTCTTATTTAAGAGCGTTCTGATTCAAATTTTTACTAAATTCCATGATTCTTGGAAAGACAAATTCTGATTGGAAAACCAATTTTTAATGGCTCGACGTAAGCGACACAATGAAGTGGTACAATCGTTATCCCAATTGATTTCATATCCGTAATTTTTCAAGGCTTGCTGCAAACCAAGGTGTTTTTTCAATAAAGTGGGATGTTTGGTTAAAAATTCCGCCACAAAATACAGGGACCAAGAAGGCAAAGGATTCCCACGATTATAGCGATTCAACCAATCTGGCAAGCTTAATCCTCGCCACCTGGAAATTTTTTCCGGCAAATTCAATTGATCCAAGTCCAAGTTGTTATTTGGCTGATTAAGCCAATGCAAACATTCCACCAAGCCAATAATTTTTTCCGGACAACCGCTGATTTGCACTTGTGTTTCATATACTTGATGTTGTCGATCGCCCAGCAAAACCAACAATAAATTATCAGGATAATAACGATACGAATATTCAATTCGATCCCACGCCACTACCTGTACACCGGCAAAACGACTGAAAATCGCATGAAACATTAAATCACCGGCAACGGTAAACTCCGAACAATGCTCTGCATCTTCTTGCTTCACTCCACCAAGTGTCAAATGCCTGCGACTGACCACTAATTGCCGTTTACTGCAAAAATTTTCCGGCTTCATACTCCTCCCTTTTTGAAGGAAAAATGAATTTTGCTCAATTATTTTAGCCAATAATGAAAGTTATGTCAATGTTTGAGAAAGAAGCAAACAAGAAAGCGATAAGCAAGACAAGTGTAACGAGTGTGACAAGTAGGACAAGTCAAAAACATATTCTCACTCTGAACTTGTTTCAGAGTCTGGGTTAAAAGTATGAGTAGTAAGTAAGATAGCGATAAGTAAGATAAGTGGAATAAGTGAGATGAATGTCTAGGAATTGGGGATTAAGAATAAAGTCATTTCTGTCATTGCGAGAGATTTCAAGAATTGAAATCTCGTGGCAATCTAAGGAAAAGCTTTGTCCATTATTATTTTAAATTGCCACGTCGTTCCGTTTCACGGAACTCCTCGCAATGACAGATGGGACGGACTGTTTCATGAGACTTCTCGCAATGATCCGCTTTGTCTACAAAGCGAGACAAGCCCGCTTCGCCCGCGAAGCAAGACAAGCAAAAGATACAAATTAAAAGAATTATCCTTATGATTTATCAAAAAAAAACCGCTCGACATTATCAAGCGGACATTTTAAAACTTCTTTGAAGTTTATTACTTTTTCCCTAACCATCACACCCCCGACACAAGACTCGTTCACGATCCTGCAGCTGAATGAACGGCTCCGGCAAAAAAGCAAAATAAGTCATTTTCACCGTAATATCCATATTATAGCGATCAAGCATTAATTGCCTGAGTTCTTTTGCCAGTAATTCTTGTACTGCCACGGCTCGATGACGACCCCAATTACTGCCAATGGCAATATTAACCTTTCGCCATCCACGTTGTACCCATTCATCCAGTTTAGCAACAATAATTTCCGCTTCCCCTTCCACCAATCGCGTCAGTTGACCACGTTGATTCAAGAAACGTTGCACCGCTTCATATCGTCCATCCAAACCGGACAACGACACACCAGCCCAAACCGTATCCTTGTGGATGGCGGGCAAAAGTCGCGTATCAATCAAATAATTGGGATGAATCGGGAAATTCTTTTCATCATGTCGGATGGAATTAATTGACCCGCGTGAAAAACCAAAGGTATGCAAATATACCACAATCTTCAATTGATCATCCGGTGAACCTCGTGCACGCTGATATGAAGCCATGGCCCGTTCCTCCGTTAAGGGAAACCAAAAAAAGAACCTATTAACCATAGATTTTATCAGATTTTATGAAATTGTCAAGTATTTTGCCTAAAATAAAAAAAAGGGGGAAACCCCTATTTTTTTGCTAAAATATGATAATTATATTTTTCGGCGCACTTCTTTTTCCAAATATACATCTAGAATATCACCCTCGGCCACCAATTGCGGACCCATAAAAGTAATTCCAAACTCTTGACCTTTAACCACGTCAGTGACTGATTCTTTACCAATTTGCAAAGATTTAATCTTCCCTTTTTCCACGAATTGATCGGCACGTAAAACCCCGGCTTCGCAATTAGCCGTCACTCGACCGCTGATTACTCGACCACCCAAAATTAAACCGTTATCAATCTTTTTAAATACTTTTAGAACTTCCACCTTACCCAACTCTTCACGCACAATTTCCGGTTTAATCAATTCATTGATTTTCAATTTAACCGCATCAATCAATTCATAAATAATTCGGAAAGTTTTTATTTCAATTCCCTTTTCTTGAGCCAATGATTCAGCGGCTGTGTTCGGACGAACATTAAAACCAAGCAACATGGCTCCGGTTGATTCAGCCGTCAAAACATCATTATCAGTAATGTTGCCCAATCCCTTGGCCACAAATTTTATTTTCAAGATATCATTGTTTAATTTTTCCAAAGATTCCATAATCGCTTCCTGAGAACCCAAAACATCACTGCGTAAAACAATATTGATTTTCGTCAATTCGGAACTTTCATCTTCATCACTATCAACTGAAGCGTATTTTTCATCGCGATGACCCAATTTATAGGAACTGACTTTTTTAATTTTTTCATCGGTCACTTCGAGCATATCACCCACTTTGGGCGCTACTTTCAAACCAATAATTTGCACCGGCGTAGAAGGAAGAGCCTTATCGATTTCTTGTCCTTTATAATCATACATCATTCTGATTTTTCCATAATACTGGCCATCAACCACCACCTTAGAACCGGCAATCAAAGTACCATTTTTAACCAAAACTGTGGCAACCGGGCCTTTGCCTTTATCAACATGTGCTTCAATCACTGAACCGATAAACTCCCCATTGGGGTTAGCCACGATTTTTTCCGCTTCCATATCCGCCACCAACAATACTTGATCCAGCAAATCATCAATATGCAAATTTTGTTTAGCGGAAATCGGAACACAAATAGTTTTACCACCCCACTCTTCACACTGTAAATTATGTTGCGCCAAATCTTGTTTCACTTTTTCAATATTGGCTTCCGGTAAATCAATTTTGTTAATCGCCACCACAATCGGAATTTTGACCGCTTCGGCAATTTTTTGCGCTTCAATCGTTTGAGGCATTACTGAATCATTAGCCGCTACCACTAAAATCGCCACATCAGCCACTTTGGCGCCACGACTACGCATAGCGGTAAATGCTTCGTGTCCCGGAGTATCAATAAACGTAATTAACCGATTTCTTTTTTTAATTTGATAAGCACCGATATGTTGAGTAATACCACCGGCTTCACCTGACACGACATCGGTCATTCGAATCGCATCGAGTAATTTGGTTTTACCATGATCCACGTGGCCCATAACCACAATCACCGGCGGACGCGGTTGCATATCAGTTTCTTTTTTCATGATTTCTTGATATCGTTCTTCTTTTTCCATTTCCACTTTTTCATCTGCCACACCTTCTGCCACTTTAAAGCCCAAATCCGAAGCCACAATCGCCGCCGTATCATAATCAATCCGTTGATTAAGCGAGGCCATCACGCCACTTTTCATCAATTGTTTGATCACTTCAGTCACCGGCAAATGCAAAATCAACGCAAACTCCTTGACACTCATAGCCGGTGGCAAGGCAATTTCTCCTCGATCACTATTAGCAATTTCTTCGGCTCGTGATTTGGTTTTCAAATATTCTTGCTCTTGTTGTTTTCGAAATTGATATTCCTTCCAAGCATAAATAATTTTATTGGCTAAATTATCATCAATTTTAATAGCTCGACGACCAATATCAAAACCCAGCTCAGGTAATTTAGCTTTGAGCTCTTCACTGTTCACTCGTAATTTTCGGGCTAATTCGGAAATATTCATAAATATAAGATTAATTACATTTTATCGTAATTTTGGCACAATGTCAATTATTTAACAATTGATATCCGGTTGACGAGCCAAGAAATCCATGTTATTATTTTATTTTCACAGTCACACTAACAATGATTTAATGCTATAATAAAGACATATGAAATACTTTTTAGCTCTCGGCAATCATCCTGAACTTTCAAAAGCGGAAATTTCCGCGGTTTTGTATCAGAAAAAAATCATCTTTTCCGAAGTATTTTCGCATGATTCCATTTTAATTATTGATACGCCGAAAATTATTGAACCTGATTTTTTAGATATCCTGGGTGGGACAATCAAGCTGGGTGAAATTTTAACCACTATGGATCAATCAGTCGATTTAACGGAAATATTGTTTAAACAATTAAAGGTTGCAGACAAAAAATTATTTTTCGGTATCAGTTATTACAATAAAAAATATTATAATGTAAATAAACTCGGTTTTGAATTAAAAGAAAAATTAAAACAACAAGGCGTCAGTAGTCGCTTTGTCACCGGCCAAGAAAATCCATTATCCAGTGTGATTGTAAAGAAAAACAAACTGGTCAGTGATCATGGGCAGGAACTGATTTTAATTTTTGATGATAAAAAGCAAATACATTTGGGCAAAACTTCAGCCGTCCAAGATTTTCAAAAATATTCCAAGTTTGACTTTGGTCGTCCGGGTCGTGATGATTTTTCCGGCATGCTCCCACCCAAAGTGGCGCAAATTATGATTAATTTAGCCGGAGTAAATAACAAACAAACCATTTTAGATCCATTTTGCGGATCAGGCACTATTTTACAAATGGCCGGATTAATGGGCTATCAAAGCTTATTGGGATCAGATATCAGCGAAAAAGCCATCCGCGATACACAAAAAAATTTCGTTTGGTTGGATTTGCCGCTTACACCAAAAATCACTCAATGCTCAGCCACTGATTTGCATGAATGTTTACCACCACAATCAGTTGATGCCATTATTACCGAACCATATTTGGGTCATCCGTTAAAAGGTAATGAATCACCCAAATTTTTGGAAAAATCAATCGCCGAATTATCAAATCTCTACAATCAAAGTTTAAACGAATTCAAAAAAATTCTAAAACCGAACGGAACTATTATTATGATTATTCCGGAATTTATCATTCGAGGTAAAAGTTATCATTGCACGATAAACGAAAAACCGGAAAAAACTTGGCGCTATGCCCGCGAAGGACAAAGAGTAATCCGCCATATTTGGAAAATAAAAATCTGAGCTATTGACATTTTTAATTGATTCAGTTAATCTAATCATGCCCTCATTATGGAGTGGCTAATGTCAAGTTGCGAAAAAACTATTCCCCTGATTGGACAACTTAATCCAATTGATGTTGAAAAAGTAATTCGTGAGATTGAAGAACTTATTCAAAATCACCATGCTTCATCACAAGAAAACTTAATAATTGTTTTGCTTTTTGACATTACTCAAGCAGACCGAGAAGCGGCAATTGCTCTTGGCAATTACTTGCTTTACAAACAAGCAAACGACTTATTGATTTCTTTCTTGGCAATCAATATTGGTATTGTTTGCTACAATGCCATGCCTGCTTTCATGGTTTCAAATACTCGTGCCGCTATGCGTCATTCAATTTTTGACCTTAGCCTTGATTATTTAAGCGTTAAACATCCTAGACAAAAGCGGTTCCACGCTCTACTCAATTTACATTCTGAGTGTTTAATAACAGATATTGCTCCCACCAACGTTCCAAACGATCCTAATGATCTTTCAGCTGAAAAGGCTATTGAAGCCTGCATCATCAATGAAATTATTTAAATATAATCTCGTCAATGACGAGATTTTTTAATTTTAAAACAGCGCTTTATCACGCTGTTTTTATTTTATCAATAACAATTTATTTAGAACTTTTTTTTGCTTTTTTCTTAGTTCCTTTTTTCAACGGATATTTTTTCTTGGGTACTGAAGTCGGTTTCCTTGCCCATTGATCAATAATCCGTAATAATTTTGCTTTCCCATTTTTCAAAGCCAATTCTTCAAACAACAACGACCAACTGGCAATATGAAAGGTAGTAAACCATGAGCCGATCAAAACCATAATCAGAGCCACCAATCCTATAATTATGAACCCCACCACAAAAGAAAAGGCGCTCAAATGCATGGCAATCATTAAAAAGTATAACAAAATAAAGGGGGAAACAGCGAAAACCGCAATCACCACACCAATAATTCCCACCAATACATTAATGAAAAATAACAATAATCCGAATTCAAAATTCAATAAAGCGTTGGAGCGAAATATATACCAAGAATAACGCAAGGCGGTCCAAACTTTCTTGTCTCGCAAAACAATGAAAGCACCGGCGTAAATGGTAATAAAATAAATAATAATCCCCAAAAGAAGTAAACACAAAAAAGCAAAAATATACAAGAAAAAACTCCAAACAATCGGCTTAGCCAAAAATAACGATACACAAAAAGCAATAATCAATACCATGCCAAACATCAAAACTCTGGTAATAACATTAAGCCAAAATACCGGCCAAAATTTTTCCATACCGGACCGAAAAGCTTGAAGTTTGGTAATTTTCTTTTTCTCATCCAAAGTCACCGCCGATTTAATAATGGCAATTTGCGATACGACTGACATCACAATGAAAATCGCCACTACCAACAAGATTGTAATTAAAGTCAAAACCGATAAGCTGACAAAAGTGGAATCCGTTTCCCATAATTCCAAAAGTCTGGTCCAAGAAAATATACTCAAAAGACCGGAATTAACATACTCTTTGATGGTATAAAAAATTGATCGACCTTCACTTAAATTAGTAAATCCTCGCAATACCGACTCATAGAAAGTCCCATTGCCAAGTAAAGTGGCAAAAAAACCAAACAACCATAACCATTTGTACTTCCAACTTATTTCCCATGATCGTTTTAACAAACTACGATAAAAATTTCCCATATTGGTAAACGAACAAACACAATTTTATTTTGCGTTTGATTTTATTTTTATTTCAATAATATTATAACACATTTTTATTTGTATTGAAATAAAAAAACAAAAAAATCCTCCGAAGAAGATTTTTTTATATAAAAAACAATTTCAATTATTTATTTTCTTTGAGTTTTCTAACCGCCGGACCAACCAATTCAATAAATTTTTCTTTTTCAATGGTTTCTTTTTCCAAGAGTTCCTTCACAATCGTTTCCAATTTTTCTTGATTGTCCGTAATTATTCGATGAACGGTTTTCACCGCATTATCAATTAAATAATCAATTTGTTCATCAATGATTTCCGCCACTTTTTCCGAATAGTTTCGTTGCTCGCGAATATCACGCCCCAAGAAAACCAATTCTTCTTTTTCACCGTAAATTCGCGGTACCAATTTATCACTCATCCCATAACGAGTGATCAAATTACGCGCCAAATCGGTGGCCTTTTGCAAATCATTGGAAGCACCGGTAGTCACTTCACCGAAAATTTGTTTTTCCGTAGTATGTCCGGCAAGCAAGACGGCAAGCTCATCAATAAATTCTGATTTGGTATGCAAGTATTTGTCACTTTCAGGCAAACTCATAGTATAACCGGCCGCATGACCGCGAGAAATAATAGAAACCTTATGAACCGGATCGGCATTTGGTAATAAATGCGCCACTAGTGCATGACCAGCTTCATGATAAGCGGTAACTTTTTTTTCTTCCGGTGACAAAATGTGGCTTTTCCTTTCCGGACCAAGCATCACCTTTTCAATACTTTGCAAAACATCATTTTCCGTAATTTTCTTTTGATTTTTTCGCGCCGCGAAAATCGCCGCTTCATTTAATACATTTTCCAAATCCGCACCGGAAAATCCCGGCGTTCTTTCCGCTACTTTTTGTAAATCAACTTTTTCTTCGAGCGGTTTATTTTTAGCATGTACTTGTAATATTTCATTACGATCTTTAATGTCCGGTAAATCCAGGACAACGCGCCGATCAAAGCGTCCCGGTCGCAAAAGGGCCGGGTCCAAAACATCAGGACGATTGGTGGCCGCCACGACGATAACATTGGTATGAGGTTCAAACCCATCCATTTCCGTTAAAATTTGATTCAAAGTTTGTTCTCGTTCATCATGCGATCCGCCCAAACCGGCGCCACGCTGTCGACCAACGGCATCAATTTCATCTACAAACACAATGGCGGGCGCATTTTTTTTCGCACGTTTGAATAAATCACGCACGCGTGAAGCGCCAACCCCCACAAACATTTCCACAAATTCCGAACCGGAAATACTGAAAAACGGCACTCCGGCTTCTCCGGCTACCGCCCGAGCGAGCAAAGTTTTCCCTGTTCCCGGCGGTCCCATCAATAAAACACCTTTGGGAATTTTCGCTCCCAAAGCAGAAAACTTTTTCGGAGTTTTAAGAAACTCCACAATCTCACTTAATTCTTCTTTGGCTTCAGTTACTCCGGCGACATTTTTAAATGTAATTCGATTTTTATCATTAGGTTTATTTTCTCGCGCTTGCGATTGACCAAAACTCATAGCCGAACGATTAGCACCCTGAATTTGACGAAACATAAACCAAAAGAAAAGCACAATCAATAAAACCGGAAATAAATAGGGTAAAATATTGGACGCAAAATACCCCCAACCTTCTTCATCTTTTACTTCCAAAGAAAACTTCTGTAGCTTTTCCGGAGCAACATTGTAACCGGACATTATATCGGTAAAAGAACTTCCCGCTTCTTTTTTGACCACAAGAATCGTACCATCAAGCAATGTCACATTTAATTCATTGCCAAAAACCTCAACTTTTTCCACTTTCTCATCATTGATTTGCGCTACCATTTTTTGCAAATCAGCCGGTTGCTTACTGGAAGCATCAAAATTATACAAACTGAATAACGCGCCAATAATTAAAACTGAGGCAATGAAAAATATAATGTTTTTCACAATTCCATTTTTCATATTAAATTCAAATTTTATTTTTGTTCTACCACTTGTTCTTCGGCTAACATTTCCGTTTCACCTTCACCAACCTCTAACTCCAACCCCGTACCGGCCGGAATTAATCGACCGATAATAACATTTTCCTTTAATCCTTCCAATTTATCAACCTTACCATTTATGGCGGCGTTGATTAATACCCGAGCGGTTTCCTGGAACGAAGCGGCCGCTAAAAAGCTCTTGGTAGATAATGACACTTTGGAGATACCCAAGAAAATTTGGTTGTAATCCGCCGATTTACCGCCTTCTTTAACAACTCGTTCATTTTCTTCTCGCAATTCAGAATATTCCACCACTTCGCCTTCAAGTAAATTAGTATCCCCGGGATCATTTACATACACGCGGGAAAACATTTGCTTAATGATAATCTCAATATGCTTATCATTTAACGGTTGACCTTGCGATTTATAAATATATTGAATTTCTTTCAAAATATATTTACCAACCGCTTCTTTGCCACTAATGGTATAAAGTTGATCTAAATCAACACTACCTTCGGTTAATTGTGTTCCTTTTTGCACTTCTTCACCATCTTTAATCCACAAAACAGTTCCTGCCGGTACGACATATTCTTTTTCTTGCATCCCAATGTTGCGAATTTCAATTACATCATCTTTCAAGGTCACAATACCATCTTTTGAAGTTTTTAATTTATTCTTATTTTGATCAATGAATAAAGTATCTCCCTCCTTGACCGCTTGACCATTTTTGACTTTTAATTTTACTTCTGTCGGATTGTACTTATAATCCACCGCATCTTCCGCATGATAAGCAATTTTAAGAACCTTTTCACCAAATGAAGTTCGCGCAATAATTTCACCCTTGGGTCCATTAATCGTGCGAGGCATTTCCGTAATTTTCACTTTACCGGTTACTTCACTGATCAAGGCTTTTTTCTTCGGAGTACGCGCTTCAAAAACTTCTTCGACTCGCGGTAAACCTTGAGTAATATCATCACCACCGGCCACACCTCCGGTATGGAAAGTTCTCATAGTAAGCTGAGTTCCCGGTTCACCAATACTTTGCGCGGCAATTGTTCCTACCGCTGTTCCAATATCAACATTACGGTTATAAGCCAAGTCATAACCATAACATTTCTGACAAACACCGCGGGGTAATTTACATGACAAAACCGAACGCACGTGAACTTGTTCCACATTGTGTTTGACCAATTCACGACCGATTTTATCTGTAATCACTTCTCCGGCTTTAACCAAAACTTTACCGGTAGCGGCATCTTTTAAATCTGACAACAAATAACGACCGACAATTCGTTCCACCAAAGTTTCATTCATTTCTTCACTTTCCGCTTTGGTAAAAATCTTACCTTCTTCATCACCACAATCTTCCTGAATAACAATCACATCTTGCGCCACATCCACCAAACGACGAGTCAAATAACCGGCGTTAGCGGTACGCAAGGCAGTATCGGTCAAACCTTTTCTCGAACCATGACTGGAAATGTAATATTCGAGTACGGTAAAACCTTCACGAAAGTTAGCCTTAACCGGCAATTCAATAATTTGACCGGCCGGATTGGTTACCAACCCCTTCATACCCATCATCTGAGTCACCTGCCCCCATGAACCACGAGCACCGGAATTAATCATGGAATAAACCGGACCGGTAGCATCCAACGATTGTTTGGTCACCGCTGTAACTTTATCCTTTATGTCAGTCCAAATTTCAATCACTTTGGAATAACGTTCATCAAAGGTTAATAAACCGTTTTCATATTGCTCATTAACTTCATCCACGCGACGATTACCTTCAGCCACCAAATATTGCTTTTCCTTGATTTCCGGAACATCATTCATTCCCCAAGAAAATCCGGACTTGGTTAATTGTTTAAATCCAAAATCTTTAATCTTATCCAAAACCTTCGCCACTTCATCAAAAGAGTAAAATTCCAAACATAATTTCACAATTTCACCCATTTTTTTCTTATCAATCATTTCATTATAATATGGTAATTTTTCCGGCAAATTTTCATTAAACATTACCCGACCCAAAGTGGTTTCCAAAATATCATCATTGATTTTTTTACTGATCGATTTATGATTTGAAATTCTTACTTTGATTTTATCGCGCAAAGTTATTTTACGAAGAGCATACGCCATTTTTGCTTCTTCCGCCGAGGCAAAAACTTTAATTTTGTTTTCCGGAGTTTGTTCCATACCGGTTACATAATAACTTCCCCATACCATATCCATATTAGGGACAGTAATCGGATTACCAGTAGCCGGTTTCAACAAATTTCTAGTTGATAACATTCTTTCGCGGGCTTCTTTTTTCGCATCTTCAGTCAACGGAACATGGACGGCCATTTGGTCACCATCAAAGTCAGCGTTAAATGCCGTACAAACAAGCGGATGCAATTGAATAGCTTTACCTTCGATCAAAATCGGAGCAAACGCTTGGATACCAAGTCGATGCAAGGTCGGCGCACGATTGAGCAAAACATGAGCGCTCTTAATAATATCTTCCAAGATATCCCAAACCTCCGAACGATCGGATTCAATAAAACGATTGGCACTACGAATATTATGAACCAATTCTTGCTTAATCAAACGACTGATCACAAACGGTTTAAATAATTCGAGCGCCATGTTTTTCGGAATACCGCATTGATTTAACTTTAATTTCGGACCAACCACAATTACGCTACGACCGGAATAGTCAATTCTTTTACCAAGTAAATTTTGGCGGAAACGTCCTTGTTTACCTTTTAAATAATCAGCAATGGATTTCAAACTGCGCTTTTGACCGGTAGAAGCGGTGGTGGTTTTGGTATGACGCGCTGAATTATCGATCAAAGCATCAACCGCTTCTTGCAACATTCGTTTTTCATTACGACAAATCACTTCCGGAGCATTTAATTCGGACAATCTTTTTAAACGATTATTTCGACTGATTACGCGACGATACAAATCATTCAAATCACTGGTGGCAAATCGTCCACCGTCAAGCGGTACCATGGGACGCAAGTCCGGCGGAATTACCGGAATGGAATTCAAAATCATCCATTCTGGTTTCAATCCGTTACGATCCAAACTTTTCAGAAGTTTAATACGATTGATTAATTTTTTCTTTTTACCGCCACGATCTTCCTTCAATTCTTTTTCCAAAACCTCAATAGTCTTTTTTACATCAAAAGCCTTTAATAATTTTTGCACGGAGTCAGCGCCAATACCGGCATCAAAAACATGTCCGTACTTTAATGATAAATCATGATATTGCGCTTCGGAAATTACCGCCAATGGTCGCAAATCTTTCAAATCACGATCGGACATGACATATTCTTCTTCAAGTGAAGCAAATTCTGTCGTTTTCCATTCTTCCAATTCCTTAACTTGAGCCTTTTTCTCTTTGGCGTTCAATTGATCGTTTTTTTCAATTAAATCCAATTTTTGATTGTATTGTGATTCATATGATTTTTTCCGAGACAAATATTCACGTTTCAATTTTTCAATTTCTTCTTTGCGCGCTTCTTCATCAACTTCAGTCACAATGAAACTGGCAAAGTAAATTACTTTTTCCAATTTTTGTACTGACATATCAAGAACCAAACCCACTTTGCTGGGGACACCGCGCAAAAACCAAATATGCGAAACCGGTGAAGACAAATTAATATGCCCCATGCGTTGACGACGAACCACCGCTCGTGTCACTTCCACGCCACACTTATCACAAACAATACCCTTGTAACGAATTTTCTTGTACTTACCGCAATAACACTCCCAATCTTTACTGGGTCCGAAAATCTTTTCGCAAAACAGACCGTCTTTTTCCGGTTTTTGCGTTCGATAATTGATGGTTTCCGGTCGCAAAACTTCCCCATGCGACCAAGATCGAATTTCATCAGGTGATGCGAGTTTAAGTCTGATTGAATTAAAGTCGCTTATTTTTAAGGCCTCTCCCATATAATGTTGATATTAATATATTTTATTTAAATTAATTATTCTTCATTTTCCTCAACCGGAGGAGGAGGCAAATCTCGAAAACGTTTCGGTCCACGATCTTCCACTTCGTCAGAATCAGAATATTCCACTTTTTTACCATCTTTTAACAGCTCCACATTCAAACACAAACCCTTTAATTCACGGATCAAAACATTAAACGATTCGGGAACATTTAAGCGTCTGATTGATTCACCTTTAATAATAGACTCATAAGCCTTAGCGCGTCCCAAAACATCATCGGACTTAATGGTCAAAATTTCTTGCAAAGTATGAGCTGCTCCATAAGCTTCCAGCGCCCACACTTCCATTTCTCCGAATCTCTGACCACCGAATTGCGCTTTACCACCCAAAGGTTGTTGAGTAATTAAGGAATAAGGCCCAATCGATCGTTGGTGAATCTTGTCATCCACCATATGATTTAATTTCAAAATATATTTATAACCGATCGTTACTTCATGATCAAAAGGTTCACCGGTTTTACCGTTGTACAATTGAACTTGACCATTAACCGGTAATCCGGCTTTTTCCAATTCTTGACGAATAATATCCTCGGTAATTCCGTTAAATACCGGTGTTGCTACTTTGTAATTCAATTTATGAGCGGCCAATCCCATATGAGTTTCCAAAATCTGTCCCAAATTCATACGAGAAGCAATACCAAGTGGCGTTAATAACACATCAATCGGAGTACCATCTTCCATGAAAGGCATATCTTCAATCGGCACCACTCGAGAAATAACACCTTTATTACCATGACGACCGGCTAATTTATCGCCAACTTGAATTTTTCGTAAGTTAGCAATGGAAACTTGGATAGTCTTGATAATCCCGGGAGACAATTTATCTCCGGCTTCCGCGGAAAAGATTTTCACATCCACCACTTTACCAAGTTCTCCATGTTCCAAACGCAAAGAAGTATCACGCACATCGCGCGCTTTTTCACCGAAAATCGCTTTTAATAATTTTTCTTCAGCTGACAATTCCGTTTCTCCTTTTGGTGTGATTTTACCAACTAAAATATCGCCCGATTTTACAAAGGCACCGACACGTACAATTCCGTCCGCATCCAAATTTTTTAATTTTTCTTCACTGATATTGGGAATATCCGCCGTCACCGATTCCGGTCCCAATTTGGTTTCACGAATATCAACTGAATAATTATCAATATGAACAGAAGAGAAGGTATCATTTTTTACCAATCTTTCAGAAATAACGATCGCATCTTCATAATTATAACCTTCATAAGCCATATAGGCGACCAAAACATTTTGCCCCAAAGCCAATTCACCATGATCAGTTGATGGTCCATCAGCCAAAACATCACCCTTTTTTACTTTATCACCCTTATTAACAATTGGTGATTGGTTAATACTAGTAGATGAATTTGAACAAGCATACTTATTCAAATAATAAGATTTTAATTTGCCCTTTTTATCTTTAATTTGAATCATGTCACCTTGAACAGCCGTCACTTCACCATCTTCCGGAGCAACTAAAACATGACCGGAGTCACAAGCTGCCTTAAATTCCATTCCCGTTCCAACAATTGGCGCTTGAGGTTTGACGGTTGGGACCGCTTGACGTTGCATATTTGTTCCCATCAAAGCACGAACAGAATCATTGTGTTCCAAAAATGGAATCAAAGCGGTGGCCACACTAACAATTTGATTTGAAGCTACGTCCATGTGATCAACTTTATAAGCATAATCCAAATCAGGTTTACCGTATTTTCGTACCGCCACTTTTTCCGCCACAAAATAACCCTGATCATCAACCACGGCCGCCGAAGAAGTGGTAATGGATTTTTCTTCCACAATCGCATTCAAATAAACCATTTGATCGGTCAATCGATTTTTCACCGCTTGATTGATTTCTTCCGGCGCCAAATTACACTTATCCAATTGCACGCCTTTTACAAAACTACCTTTTTTAAATAAAACTTGTTTAGTTTTCGGATCCACTAAATCACTGATAACTTTATGTTCCACCACAAAATACGGAGTTTCAATAAAACCATATTCATTAACGCGTGCGTAAGTGGCCAAATGCCCCACCAAACCAATGTTCGGACCTTCCGGTGTGGCAATCGGACATAAACGACCATAATGAGTAGCGTGCACATCACGAACATCAAATCCGGCACGTTCACGACTTAAACCGCCGGGACCCATCGCCGAAATTCGGCGCTTATGTTCCAATTCCGATAACGGATTGGTTTGATCCATAAATTGGGATAATTGTGAGGACATGAAAAACTCCTTTACCACACCAATCACCGGACGGGCGTTAATCAATTTGGAAGGAGTCAAAATTGTTGGATCCATAGTACTCATGCGATCTTTCACAATTCTTTCCATTCGAGCCAAACCTACACGGAAGCGACTTTGCACCAATTCACCAACCGCTCGAATGCGACGATTACCAAGATGATCAATATCATCAGCATCAGTTTGTTCAATATTTAATCGAATAATTTCTTTCATCACCGCAATAATATCCTCAATTTTCAAAACTCGATTTTCTTCAGTTAATTCATATTCAGTCCCAAATCGTTGATTCATTTTGTAACGACCGACTTTACCGAAATCATAACGCGCAAAATTAAAAAACATGGAAAAAATCAAAGACTTGGCATTATCAGCGGTCGCCAAATCACCGGGACGAATTCTTTTATAGACTTCGATAAGAGCATCTTCTTGATTTTTCGCCACATCTTTTCCCAATGAAGCATCAATAAAACTGATATCCGGATGTACGTCAACATCCTTGAAATTTTGTCTGATTTCATCTTCATTAAACATGCCAAACGCCTTCAAAATGGAAGTGGCGGTAATTTTTCTCTTGCGATCGATTTTTACCCAAATTACATTATTAGCGTCGGTTTCAAATTCCATCCAAGCACCGCGTTGTGGAATAATTTTCGCACCGTAAAAACGACGGTTCTTTTCTCTTAAAAAATTGGAATTAAACAAAACACCTGAAGTACGAATAATTTGAGAAACAATTGATCGTTCAATACCATTGATGATAAAAGTACCGCGATCGGTAATCAAAGGGAAATCTCCCAAATAAATTTCTTGAGTTTCTTTTTTCTTGGTCTTGGTATTGGTCAAGGTCGCCTTGATACGCAATGGCGCTTCATAGGTAATATTCTTTTCTTTACTGGTCACTTCATCAAACTTTGGTTCATCCAAATAATAATCATTGAAGTGCAATTCCAAACCTTTTTCCGACACATCAACGATCGGAGAAATTTCTTCGAACAATTCTTGTAATCCGTCACGAACAAACCAATTATAAGAATTTTTTTGGATTTCAATTAAATCCGGCGGAGTCACCTTGTAAGGTGAAGTGAAAAATTTTCGAGCGTTTTTTTGAGTAGACATAAAAATATACTCCTCCCTCTTCATGAGGAACGAGTTTTTTAAAAAAGTTAAGTTAAATTGTCCACAAATCCCCTAATAATCATGTGAATTTTTTTGGAAACCCTATCTCCGACTCACAATCAAAAGATACAGTTCCCGCTTAGGGAAGTTATTAATATGAGTATATTCTAGCAAAAAATAAGCCTATCGTCAAGTACTTGTCAAGCTTATTGTCCACAACTCAATATATTTGACTAATTTAAGGTAAATTAATCGCAAAAAAATGCTATTTTTTTCAACCAAAACATCTAATTAAATTCACAACTATAATGCAGTTGACAAAACTTATAAATAAGTTAAAATCAAGTATCAATGTTTTTTGACATTTTTTCGGGCGTGATAAACGCCCAATACTGGAGGTTGATATGGCAAGTGAAATACAAGTACGACAATTCAAGTGCGATTATTGCGAATGTCATTTTGAAACCCAACAAGAAGCTACCTATCACGAAGATCTTTGTGAACTCATTTCCCGATTCGTTAAACCTGGCACTCTATTATTCATGAATATTGGCGTTTCGCAATATGCGGAGTTACAAGAAGCGGCAGCTTTTTGTGACCAAATTGAAGAATTCACTTCGGAAAGAAAATTCAATGATTTTGTTTTAGTGGAAGTAACTTGGTTTGAAATTGCCGAAAGAGAAAAAAAAGATACATACCAATTCGTTTTAAAGTGCAAAGTTTTGCCGGGTAAATCAAGTCAAGAATATACTCTGACCGATAATTTGTCAGGGATCACCAGAGTAGCATTAATTGAACGACTCAAGACCTATCTGACAACCGGTATTTTGCAAATGCGTTCCGCTCTTTTCTTCCACCCTCAAGTGATTTCCCCCAACGGATTAAAAAGAATCAGCGATCAAATTCTGGAAGCTCGAGACAACTTCAATCATGCTTGGGGTAAATTAAACCCCTTATAAAACCAAGCAGTCGATAACATCGACTGCTTTTTAATTGACAATTATCCGTCTAAAAAATTATTTCTTGAAACTTATTATGTAATTCAGTTGACAAAAACCATGAATAAGTTAAAATCAAGTATCAATGTTTTTTGACATTTTTTCGGGCGTGATAAACGCCCAATACTGGAGGTTGATATGGCAAAAGAGATTCAAGTGACTCGTTATAAATGCGAACATTGCAATAAAGATTTTGAAACTGGGAATGAGGCAATTCATCATGAAAATGTTTGTAGATTAATTGAAGAATTTATACAGCACGGAGATTTTCTTTTTCTAAGAATCAATTTACATGGCCAAGCTCATGTAAAAGCAGGCGCCCTTTTCTATGGGCCAATCCACGGTATTTCCTCTGAAGTTGAGGGCGTGAACTTTCTTTTAGTTGAAGTTACGGGAATTAGCGTTAAAAATGATAATTCTGCTGTTCAAACTGTTGATGGTGATTATGGGATCTATATTCAATATAGGGTGGTTAATATGAATGGAATTGTTAGCGAATACTTTACTGATCATCTCTCTGACATTACCAGAGAAAAATTGATTTATTGTTTAGAATCATTTTTACAAACAGGGGTTTATAAAGGTGAAAAGCACTCCTTTTTTGGGAAACAAGCTCTAACCGATGAACAAATCAGTGAAATCAGAGAACAACTTCGACAAATTGAAAAAAGTGCTCACTATGCTTTAACAAAACTGGAATAATACATTTATACAGTCGATAATATCGACTGTTTTTTATTTTAAACCTTATTATAATTTATTCTTCACATTGGCCAAGATAAAAATCATCTGCCAAGCAAGCACGACCATCAGGCAAAACACATAAAGCGTTTTCCGTGGCTGTAGTACTACCACCATTCCAAGCACAAAATCTTTGTGCCTCAGTATCATAACCAGTGGTTTTCATGCCCCCGACCGGGCAATCCCCGCGATACATAGACCACTCTTCACAAGCGCGATTGTCATCGAAGTAACAAAGACCATACTGACTACCATCCGGCTTTTCTTTCATTACCAATTGACCACCTTGATCAAGACAATTCACACTAGCCGGATTAGCTAAACCAACATTTTGGTTGTCTTGATTTTGTTCATTAACCAACTGATTGTTGTTCAGCGCCGGAGATGATTCACGCGCGCTAAAAAACCACCAACCGGCGACAATCAAAACCAGTAACACCAAAAAAAATAAAATTTTTTTTGAAGTTGTCATATGTTTAGATTAATAATTTATAACATTATGTATCTAAGACCAAAGGTCATTAATATGTGTTTCCCATAAATTACGCCTTACCTCCCAAAATTCCCCCATTTCATCATTTCCCATCCCCAAACGTTGCATTAACTTTTTTTCTCCAAGTTCTTCTTCTTGCACTGCATAATCAACAACTTGATCAAGGATTGTTCTTTTCTGTTCCATTTTTAATTGAGATAAAACATTTTTTATTTTTCTTCGAACTTCAACTACTTTATCTCCAACTATCGGCCCACTCAAATCTTTTAGGGTAAGCAACGCCTTAAAGCGATCTTGCCCCTTAGCATCATGTAAACCTTTGTTAATCAGGTCAAGATTAAACCCAACAAAATAAGGAACGGAAATATGACCGGATTCAAAACCAAAAAACTCCTCTACTTCTTTAATATGCTGTTTTACAATCATTGCCAGCCTTGACATCGACATTTCAGAACTATCATAAAAAATTTTAAAATCAACATCTGACGATTTCGTCCCATATCCTCTGAGATTAGATCCCATTAATGACAATCCATAAAACCAAGAGTATTGCCCAAACCTCTTTTCAAGTTCTTTGGAAATTTCCTTACACTGTTCCTGTTTTTCATTTTCAATAACATCAACTAAAAACAAATTCCTTTTTAATGTTGCTTTAATATCTTCAGTTGGGAATTTTGATTGTATGGGAAATTCTGCATTCATAAATATTAAAATTAAAGATGCCTTAGCATTACATTTTCTGCAGCTCCTCCCTGATTACCTTCCGATCATCCCATTTAAGATATTTTCCATTGGCAATTGCCATGGCCTGCTCTGATCCTTTACCGGTTACTAAAACTAAATCATTTTCTTGTGCCAATGACAAAGCCTTGGCAATAGCCTCGCGTCGATCTTCAATCAAAAACAAATCCTGATTTAGAATTTTTCCTGATTCTATTGCCCCTTGCGCCACATCATCCATAATTTCTCTTGGATCATCATCATAAGGATCCTCATTGGTAATAATCACAATGTCAGCTTTTTCTCCGGCCATTTTTCCCAAGATTGGTCGCCGAGCCACATCGCGTCCACCGCCACAAGAACCTAATACATGAATCAAATTATTAAAACCAACTTTTGGAGAAAATCGTAAGACCTCATCCAAAGTTCGATATAAGGCTTTCAAAGCATAAGGTTCAGGCGCATAATCCACCAAAACATAAAAATTTTGCCCTTGATCAATCAATTCCATTCGTCCCGGGACAACTGATACTGTTTTCAAATATTGCAAAACATTCGTCATTGGTAATCCTTGTTCATGAGCGATAATCAATGCCGGTAGTGAATTATAAACATTAAATTCACCGATTAATTTTAATACCACTTGGAAATTATTCACCTCGTAAGAAGTTCCTTGCAATTCAACCGCAATTTCTCGCGCGCGCCAATCCGCTTGATTGTGAATCGCATAAGTGATTTTTCGATCAGATGGAAAAGATAAGAAGTACCCCGCATATTCGTCATCATCATTGACAATAATCGCTTTCGGTACCTCTTGACCAAAAATATTTTTTCGCGGTTTGGCGGTTAAATGTTGAAATAATTTTCCTTTTGCCTTTTTGTAGTTTTCAAAACCACCATGTGCTTCAATGTGTTCGGGTGTTAAATTGGTAAATACCACATAATCATAATTAATCGCCCGATGACGATTTTGAATTATTCCTTGGGAAGAAGTTTCTATCACCGCATACTTGCACCCGGCCTTAACCATTAGATGTAAATATTTTTGAAGCGCCAAACGACCAAGCATAGTCATTTTCTTATCATTTAATTTTTCCTTTTCACCCACTTTGAAATAAACCGTAGACATGGCCCCAACTTTATCCCCCCCCGACTCCAAAGCTCTGGCAATTAAACTAACCGTTGTTGACTTACCGTTGGTTCCCGTCACCCCAATCACAATTAATTTTCGTGATGGAAATCCATAAATAAAAGCGCCAAAATACGCTAAAACTATATGGTAAGCGGTTAAAACCGGACGAGGAATCATTTTTTTAATTTTTGTTATCATATAAGAAAAGTATAACATTTATGAGAAAAATTTCAATTTTAATACTGAAAATACACATATTGATATTCAAGAATCCGCAATAATTGACAAATATGATACAATAACCTAAACTTGATTATTAACCTTAACTTATTTTATGTCAGAGCGAATTCTTCAAATTAACAGCTTACTCCAAAAAAAATTAGCGGAAATTTTTTCGCGAGAATTGGAATTCCCGATTGAATTTTTTGTAACCATTGTTAATGTTTCCACGGCGCCGGATCTGAAAACCGCTTGCGCCCGAATTAGTGTCTTGCCTTTTAATAAAAGCCAAGAAGCCTTAGGTTTTATTATCAGACACAAAGGCTTAATCCAAAAAGAATTGGGTAAAGTTATAAAAATGAAGTTCACCCCACGCGTTCACTTCAAAATTGATGATACGCAAGAACGCGTCAGCACCATTAATGAAATAATTGATGAAGCCAATTCTTAAAACAAACTTATCTCCGATGTCGCTTGTCCATCAACCTTAACTATGCTCGTGGAAGAAAAAATTTTTTCCTTAATCAATCAAAGCCATAATATTCTGGTACTCTCGCACCGCAAACCGGATGGCGATACTCTTGGCTCGGCCGGCGCTTGGCTTGTTTATTTAAAAGAAAAAAACAAGCAAGCGACCGGTTTTTGTGTTGACCAAATTCCTTCCAACCTAAAATTCTTATTACCCCAATTACCTTATCGCCACGACAAAGAAAATTTAAGTCTATCGGACTATGATTTAGTAATTACCGTTGATTGTGCATCCGAAAGTCAAACCGGAATTGAAACTTTGATCAAAGAAAAATTACCTCGCACCATTATTGTCAATATTGATCATCATTATACTAATACTAATTATGGCGAAGTAAATTTAATCAGGAGTGAAGCCTCATCAACCGCGGAAATTGTTTATCAACTTTTCAAAAGCAACAATGTGACCATTAGCAAAGATATGACCAACTGTTTGCTGACTGGAATTTTAACTGACACCACTTATTTTTCCAATGCCGCTACGACCATTGAATCAATTCGTGCTGCCTCTAATCTTCTCAATCAAGGTGCTAATATTAAACAAATTACTAACCAAGTTTGGCGAAATAAAGACATTAATTCTCTGAAACTTTGGGGGAAAATTTTCGATCGTTTAATTTTTAATCAAGAATATCAAATCGCCATTGCCATTATTACGCAAGAAGATATTGCGATTGCCAATTTACCCGATGATGCACTAGAAGGAATCTCCAACTTTCTGACTTCTATATATGAAGCAAAAATCATTTTGGTTTTAACCCAAGCTGGAGACAATCTGATCAAGGGCAGTTTACGAACCACTGATGAGGAAATCGATGTCGCCCGCCTGGCCGGACAATTCGGTGGCGGCGGACATCGCAAAGCTGCCGGCTTTACCGTCAAAGGAAAAATCCAACTGTTTAAGGATAAATGGCAAATTGTTTAATACCAAACATTGACTTTATATAAAATACTTGATATTATTCATTGTTCATTAAAAACTCACCTCATTTGAAGGAGGGAATAAATGAGTATTGGCAAATCCATAATTGTTTCTCTAGTTATTATTTCTCTGGGTACTTTGCTACATACTATTGTTAGCAATCTAAATAGCTCTAGCCATGAAAAAACAATTGCTGAAACCAATTCTCTGCGAGCCAACCATATTTGCAGTGATTATTTGCAAAAAAATGGTTTGGGTACCATGAATCAGCAACATGAAATGAAGGAAAAGGCCGAGCAATCGGCGCAAAACATGAAACAACTGAATTTGCTCAATCCTGATCATCTGAGCACCTATGTTCTAGTAGATCAGAAGGTCATGCCGGTGTACCTGCAACCGATGTGCGGAGGGTACGTTATCGACCAAGCCAAGGGTATGCCACTCTTGGACATGCATGACATGCTTGAAGTCATGAAAAAGGAAAGCGAACCGATTAAGCCCAATGGGTTGACACTCAACGTTAAGAGAAACGCCGAAGTGATGTATGAATGGTGTCGCTTGGTTGACCCAGTGAAACATCCGATTTGCGCCAACATGGGAACTCGAGAATACTACCGCCAACCCGGATTCAGCTCCGCACTGCAATGCTGGAATTCCGAGACCAAGGATACAGAATACTTTTCTTGTGAAGTGTATAAAATCAATGGTGAAATTTTTCATGATGTTTTCTTTGACCCAATTCTCGGGTATTACATCGGTCGCCAAGGCGCCATGCAATACCTTCTGGATACTCAAGGGAAAAAGTTATCGATCGGCTTTCACGCAATCATCCTCCTCCAGAATGGAACCATAAGTGGCTGCCTGGCAAATACTTGCGTGGCCATCAAACATCCATGAAATTAAGCGGATTAAACAATCCGCTTTTTTGTTATTGACAAATCAATATTTTGTGCTAAAATAATTTGTTCTTCAACAACAAAGGAGAGCGCCAATGCCAAAATTAATGCTCATTCCACTGATTGTAATTTTTTTGTTTACCGGTGCCTTGGGTCGTGTTTTAACAAAACAAAGTGAACAACCCAGATTATTTTTCCTCCATGCTCAAAGCTCTTTACAATGTGAACCATTTTTGCAAAAAAATGGCTATGGATTCCCGGCTCAACAAGAGATGATAAAAAATCAATTGGAAATGTCCAACTTAAATCGACAAAGACTGAGTTTATTGAATCCACAAAATATTGTGAGCTTTGTTGTTCATAACGGACAAATCATCCCGGTGTACTATTCAATAATTTGTAAAGGTTATATTGTTGATTTAATGGCCGGGCAACCAAAAGATGATTTTCTAATTTTGCATCAAAAAATGATTGAGCTAAAAACCAGGTATATCAGTCAACTAGAACCGCAACTGGCAGGCGAAACATATTTTTACCAATGGCTCATGGCAAATTAAAATTCTACGGATCAAATGATCCGTTTTTTATTATTGACAAATCAACAAATTTAAACTATAATTAATAGCCCCCAAACACAGAGAGGGGTTTATGAAAATAAGTAAAAGGAATGAAAGCTATTTTGTGATTTTCATGATTGGGTTAGCCTTGACTGCAATTGTAGCGTATTTTGTCATGACAAGAAATCCAACATCTGGGAATTCATCTACCACCACCATTACTTCTACTTCCAGAGATTCATCATGCAATGAATACCTTTTCTTCAACTACCAAAGTACTGTGCAACAGCAATTTTCCTTGCGGTATGAAGTTGAAAAGAGTGAAGACAACAAGCAACGGTTGAAGACGCTTAATCCAGACAATCCGGTATCATTCGTATGGTTTGACAACTTGATTGCTCCGGTAGTTTTTTCTCCCATTTGCGACAACTACATTATTGATGTGCGTTATATCAAGCCGATTGATTACTTTGATCAAATGCTTCTCGGGATGAGACAAGAACAAGATCGCGAAAAAGCTCAGAATGAAATGATCAACAAGGTGATTCAAGCCTATTTGCATCCAGAAGCACGAATTGTAGAAGATGAAGACAAACAATAAAACATTGCAGATCAACTGATCTGCTTTTTTGTTAAAAAACCTGTTTAGTTATTTATTCGACCCGCTTCGCCCGCGAAGCGAGGCGAGCAGGCAGGAAGTCTTTGTTGTTATCATTACACAAAATATAATCAATGCTCGCGAATATGGAGCCCCGGAAATCTTTGGTTACTCCCGTACTTGATACAGAATGTTTCCAGAAAATAACAATAAAATATTTAGAAACTACAAAAGTTTCGCCCACTGATCCTTTAGATTGCCGCGTCGTTCCGTTTCACGGAACTCCTCGCAATGACAAGTTGGCGTTATTTTTAACAGAATCATTGTTTCTTTCCAATCTACGAACATTATAAATATTTAGAGCCAGGGACTCCTACCCACCGGATATAAAATGTTCGTAAGGAAAAAATATAACAAAATAAATAAAAAAAATTTATTTTTACATTCTAATATAAAAAAAGAAGCTTTGACAGCTTCTTTTTTATTTAATTAACTTTATTCTACTTTTTCATTTTCTTGATTAATCAATGTCACTGAAGCAATTTTATCACTGCTTAACTTGAAACGCATAATTCTCACTCCTTGAGTATCTCTGCCCAATGATGGCACGCTCTTCAATGGCAAACGAATCACTTGTCCCTTTTCTGAAATTACGAGCAAATCCAATTCATTAATCGCTTCTTTATTAATGTTAAATGCTTTCACCACATTACCGGTCTTGGTCGTCACTTTTTGAGTACGAATTCCCGAACCACCACGATTTTGCACCTTGTAATATTGCAATTCACTGCGTTTACCAAAGCCATTTTCCGTCACCACCGCCACTTGCAATGATTTAGCGGTTGCAGGATCGATCTTCACCATTCCCACCAATTCATCATTTCCTTTTAAGCGCACACCACGCACACCGGCTGCCGCACGACCCATATCACGTACATTTTTTTCATTGAAGCGAATTGATTGGCCTTTGGTAGATACCAATTGAATTTCATCATTACCCATTGTTGGCTCTACCCATTCGAGACGATCATCTTGATGTAATTTAATGGCAATCAAACCGGAACGACGCACATTATGGAAATCTTCTACCGGTACTTTTTTAACCGTGCCCTGCACAGTCGCCATAAACAAGTATTTAAATTTATCCCCTTTATTATCAAAAGGCAAAATCGTCGAAACTTTTTCTCCCGGCGCCAATGATAAGAAATTTACAATTGAACTTCCCTTGGCCGTTCTACTGCCAACCGGCACATCATAAGCTTTTAATTGGAAAACACGACCCTTGGTAGTGAAGAACAACAAATTATCATGCGTCATAGTGGTAAGCAAAGTATCCACCACATCCTCTTCTTTGGTGGTCAAACCAATCACCCCTTTACCACCACGATTTTGAGATTTGAAAGTTTCCGGTGGCATACGTTTGATATAACCATCGCGTGTTAAAAATACAATTGTTGGTTCATTGGGCACCAAATCTTCTTGTTTAAATTCACCCACATCACCCACCACAATTTTGGTACGTCTTTCATCACCGTATTTTTCTTTCATTTCCCCAACTTCAGTTTCAATGATATTTAAAATTTTCTTTTCTGAACTTAAAATTTCTTTCAAGTCTTTTATGGTGGCGCGCTTATCCTTTAATTCATTTTCGATTTTTAATCTTTCCAAATTAGCCAAATTTTGCAAACGCATTTCCAGAATCGCCACCGCTTGCCGTTCACTTAATTTGAACTGTTTCATTAAACCGTTTTTCGCTTCTTCGCGATCCTTGGACTTTTTGATCAACTTAATTACCGCATCAATATTATCGATGGCAATTTTCAACCCTTCCAAAATATGGGCTCGTTCCTCGGCTTTGCGCAAATCATATTCCGTGCGACGACGAACAACGACCTGACGATGCTTGATATAATGCTCCAAAACTTCTTTAAGATTTAAAACTTTTGGTTGGATACCATCCACCAAGGCAAGCATATTAACACTGAAACTTGACTGCAAAGGAGTTAACTTAAATAAACGATTAAGAACTTTTTGCGGGAAGGCTTCTTTTTTCAATTCAATCACAATACGCACACCATCTTTGTCCGATTCATCACGAATATCTCTGATTCCTTCAATCTTTTTATCTTTAACGAGCAAAGCGATTTTCTCCAAAAGAGTAGCTTTATTAACTTGATAAGGAATTTCATTAACAATAATATTAAAACGATTTTCTTTTTCTTCCACAATTTCCGTTTTTGCCCGAGTAATGATGCGTCCACGACCGGTAGCATAAGCGCTCTTGATTTCATTAATATTGTAAATAATTCCTCCGGTGGGAAAATCAGGCCCAGGAATCAATTTAACCAAATCCTCCACTTCACATTTTGGATTTTCAATCAAATATTCGATACCGGCACAAATTTCTCGCAAGTTATGAGGTGGGATATTAGTCGCCATTCCCACGGCAATCCCGGCCACACCGTTTAATAACAAATTAGGCAATTGGGCTGGCATTAAACTGGGTTCTTTGTGAGAACCATCATAATTAGGGACAAAATCCACCGTATCCTTATCAATATCTCGCATTACTTCCTCGGCAATCGCAGCCAATTTGGCTTCCGTATAACGCATGGCCGCCGCACCATCACCATCCATCGAGCCAAAGTTACCTTGACCATGAACCAAAGGATAACGCATGGAAAAATCTTGCGCCATACGCACCATTGCGTCATAAACCGCGCTATCACCATGCGGATGGTATTTACCTAAAACTTCACCAACTACTGTCGCTGATTTACGAAATTTGGCACTCGGACGCAAACCAATGTTCCACATAGCATACAAAATACGACGATGTACCGGCTTCAAACCGTCACGCACATCGGGCAAAGCACGTGATACAATCACACTCATCGCATAATCCAAGTATGAAGTTTGCATTTCCTTGACAATCGGTTGATTATCAATCCGATCATAAGTAACATTATTTCCACCGTCAGCCTCCATTTCAAGAACCTTTTTTTCCTCCTCCTTTTTATCCATTTTTTTCAATGGTTTTCGTTTATTCATTCTGGCCATAAAAAAACTTCCTTTTAATTATTGATTCTCGTAATTATTTAAATTCATTTCAGGTTCTTCAGATAATTTATTTTCCTTGATTATTTCCGCCATTTCCGACACAACCGCTCCATTATTTTTATTTTCATCAATTGATTGCTCATTAATGATTTCTTTTTGCAATTCACCAACATCAATCGAACCAACCAATTCCTGCAAAGATGAGCCCAACTCATTTAATGATTGGCTTATTTCATTAACCGCTTGTTGATTATTTTCAAACCCGGTCACTTTGGTCTGAGCATTGATTCTCTCAAATCGCAACTTGGTAAAATAAATCCAACCGAAAAAGATCAAAGCAATCACAATAAGCAAAGCCAACCAAGTGATCGGCGCTGGAGAGTGCTTGAAATTTTTATTTTTTGTCTTAGATGATTGATCATCAAAATCAACTTCAATTTCTTCTTCTTCCAGATCAATTTCTTGACTATCATCATAATCAAATTTTTTGTTATCCTCCATATTTTTTGTTTTATTCTTTTTCCAAAATAATAACTTTGGTATCATCCTCGGGCAAATCTTTTTGCATAATTTTCAATTTCGCCATTTTTTCCACCTTACCGCCCATTTCCTTGATAAATCTAGACTCATCGGCAATATCAATTTTCAATCCCGAGATTTGATAATGCATAGGAATCACAATTCGCGGTTCAATTTGACGCACCACTTGAGCCGCTTGTTCTCCATCAATTGTATACTTACCTCCAACCGGAATAAGTAAAATATCAACATCTCCAATTGCCGCCACTTGCTCCTCGGTTAATTTATCACCCAAATCTCCCAAATGGACAACGACCATTCCTTCAATTTCAAAGCGAAAAATAGTATTTAAACCGCGCTCCTTGCCCGATTTATCATCATGAATACTTTCAATTCCGGTAATGAAAACTTTCCGAGTTTCATATTCTCCGGCGTGATCAAAAATCATATAATCATCATCCAAATTACCACTGATTTTTTCCGTATAATTATGATCATGATGCCCATGAGAAATAGTCACCACATCAGCTTTAACTTTCGGAGGGAAAAGTCCGATTTCTTTGTCATAAGGGTCAGTCACCACCACCACTTCTTTGCCATCAATTTTTTCACTGATTTTAAACATTGAGTGCCCCAGCCATGAAATATTCATAAAATGAAATTAAATTATTAAAAAATTCAAAGGCGCAATAATCCTGCAATTATTTTATCAAAATATAGGATAAAACACAAGCCCAAAAACCCCAAATATTTCAGTTGCCATCATTATTTTCACCTCTTGACAAGAACGAAAAAAATCATTATACTTTAAGAACATTAATTAATAATCCTCGGACATTGGTGACCAAACAATGCCAAATTGCTCCGAGACTTGCTCTGTGATTGTCCATAATCACAGCGGGTTAACTACTTATAGTATTATCCGCTTACGAGCGGAAATTTTATTTTATGACAACAGTTAAAAAAACCACTGACGACTCTACCATGGGAAAACTATTGGAGAAAACTTCAGCCGGATTCAAACCATTGGAAGTCGGTCAATTGGTTAAAGGAACCATTATTAGCGTTACTAAGTCCGAAGTTTTGGTGGATATTGAAGGAATGACCACCGGTATTGTCCGCAAAAAAGAACTTTTCTTGGAATCAGGTCAAAACGATGAACTAACGGTCGGCGCGGAAATCGAAGCCACTGTTATTGATTTAGAAAACGAACTGGACATGGTAGAATTATCCTTCCGCTTTGCCGGTAATCAAAAAGCTTGGGATACCCTTAATCAACACAAAGAAAGCAACAAAATCATCAAGGCGCGAATTTTGGACGCCAACAAAGGTGGTTTATTGGTTCAAGTCAATCACCTCAACGGCTTTTTGCCGGTTTCACAATTAAATCCAGAACATTATCCACGCGTACCGGGTGGTGATAAGAACAAAATTTTGGAAAAATTAAAAAGTTATGTTGGCTCAGACTTTGAAGTAAAAGTCATAGATGTTGATAAAGAAACCGAGAAGTTAATTGTTTCCGAAAAAGCCGCCTGGGAAGAAACCCAACGCGATGTTTTGGAAAAATATAAAGTCGGTGACATGGTAGAAGGTAACATCACCGCGATTACCGACTTTGGTATTTTCATTAAGTTCGGTGAAAACTTGGAAGGTTTGGTACATATTTCCGAACTTGCTTGGCAAAGAATTGATGATCCAAACGATTTATTCAAAGTAGGAGAAACTATCAAAGCCGAGATCATTAACATTGAAGGTTCAAAAATTTTCTTATCAATCAAAAAATTACAACATGATCCTTGGCTTGATATTGCCAGCAAATACAAAATTGGCCAAGTGGTGGAAGGTAAAGTTATCAAAGCCAATCCATTCGGATTGTTCGTCGAACTTGACCAAGACATTCATGGCTTGGCTCATGTTTCCGAATTATCTGATAAACAAGTGGATGACATTACTCAAATTGCCAAACCCGGGGATAATATGTCTTTCATGATTGTTTCCATTGAACCAAATGAACATCGACTTGGTTTAAGCCTCAAAGCAATGAACGAGAAAAAAGGTAAGAAAAAAGAAGTTAAAGAAGAGACTACGGAAGAAACAGAAGAAACCAAAGAAGTAAAATAATTACCAATAAAAACACCCTCCTTGATCGGAGGTGTTTTTTTATACCAAAAAACCAAGACATTGTCTTGATTTACTTGATTTAATAGAATGCTATATTATCGGATATGACGATCAAAAAAAATCATTCGTGGAGAAGTCATGTGATAATCTCTATCACTCCCCATTTTCGCCCGTTTTCTCGCGTTGTTTTCATGGAAAATATCAGCCAAACTTCCCACCGACAACAAGGTGAAACGGATACCATCATCACAAACAAACCCTTGCACACGACCAGGACCCCAGCCATCATATTCATACAAATACCGCAAATCCGGTTCCTTAAACAATTCATCTACCGATCCCTGATAATTGGCTTCAAATTTAAAAGCTTGATCCTTCCCATCACAAAACATTTTATCAGGAGATGAAGGGAACCAAACAATCAAAGTCAACTTAAGCCTAAAAATAGGTATATCAGAGGAAACGCCCTTCTGTACTCGATGATTGGCAACCCTTTTTTTCTTACTATTTTTAACCACTCGACAATCACAATCAAAATGCAAAATTTCACAAGCCACTTGATTAACCGCATTGATATGGCAATATCCCTGGGAAGCCAATTGGGGAAATTCCTTTTCTACCACACTACGAGAAACAAGCAAACAACCTTCCGAACGAAATTCTTTCATCACTCTATCGTAAAAATTCCTCATGTAGTTATATTGAGAACAAGTCTTTTTATGTTCATGCAAACTTTCAGCATCATAACATGGCTGATTGCAATTAGGACATCTAAACAACTTAGTTAGCATTTTCCCCATACAAACCTCCATTGTCAAAGAACCTCCGCTCTGGGCGGATTGATTATCTTAACATAATATTTTTAGTTGTCAATAAGGACAAGCATGACGAGTGTGAAAGTGAAAAGCTTTTTATCTCACTCTGAACTTGTTTCAGAGTCTGAGTAAAAAATATGAAAACAAATATACAAAAACCACGAATATACGAATTATTGAACTTTGAGCACAAAAAACCAAGACATTGTCTTGGCCTAATTTGTTTTTTACTTAGGAATTATCTCTTCTACGAAATCACTAAAGGCATTAGTGTCCATTCTGACATCAGAGGCTTGGCGGGCAAAATAAATTTGTGCCCTTGTGTCTTTATCATAAATAACGATAATTCCACAATCACTTTCAAAATAACGTTTTTCTGGGTAACATGTTCGTGTACTCAACTTAACAAACCTCTTAGATTTCTGAATAGTATGAAATTGTCCAGAAAAAGTTGCTGACAAACTAAGCGCCAAATCTTCTCCATTTGTATAATCATAATCATCGCGATCATTATACGGGAACCAAATCACCAAAGTAAAAACCATCTTAATAAATTGCTTTCTTTTTCTCTTATTATCTGGTGATGTTTCTTCCGTTAAGAACTGGATATCACAATTTGAAAATAAGATCTGACCAGCAATGTAATTGTTTGCATTCAAAAAAGCATATACCTGTTCCCTAAATTGAGGATAATCCTTCTCCAATGCTGGACGATGGACCCAAATACAAGTCCCAGGAGAAAACATATCCATAAATTCATTTTTTACAAACAAGACATTTTGATTTTTTTTACAATCCATAATGTGTGATTTAAACACGTCTCTACCAGAAAATGTTTTTCTGCAAATCGGACACTTAATCAATCTTACTACTTCTCCCATACCAACCTCCAGTCAAAGAACCTCCGCTCTGGGCGGATTGACTATCTTAACATAATATTTTTAGTTGTCAATAAGGACAAGCATAACGAGTGTGAAAGTGAAAAGTTTTTTATCTCACTCTGAACTTGTTTCAGAGTCTGAGTAAAAAATATGAAAACAAATATACAAAAACCACGAATATACGAATTATTGAACTTTGAGCACAAAAAAACCTCGATTTTCGAGGTTTTAATTTTAGCTAAAA
Organism: uncultured Gammaproteobacteria bacterium; assembly: GCA_964413735.1. GTDB lineage: Bacteria > Patescibacteriota > Patescibacteriia > UBA11705 > UBA11705 > CAYPSS01. Next base: position 179,396 of record CAYPSS010000001.1, on the reverse strand, counting down.
ATTTCACTGGCTTGATGCAGTTGGTCACAATACCAACAACGATAAAGATTTTCCGCCACGCGTACAAAATGAGGCGTCGCATGTTCATTGAAATACGGGTGGGCAATACAACCACCCATGACATTACCTTGCGCATCACGAATAATATTATTACATGAACCAAGCCCTACCACTGCACGCGGCATTTGCAAATCCAATTTTTGCACCACTTGTCCGCCACGAATGGTATTGACGGTTACCGGTTCACCATGCGTTAACCGTCCACCCACGCGCGCCCCAACCAATCGCAATTCATCAATCGTCAGCTCACGGCCCGGCAACATCAACATTCCTTTGTATTGTCCGGGATGGTTTTTCTTTTCCACCGTCGCAATTCGATGTTCATCGCCTTTTCGATGATGAAGCATCATGAGCAAAGTGATTTCTTCACCGGGTGGCAAATGATCAATTACCACCCCATCTTGAATCGGACGAATACTGTGCAAACCATCATGCTCTCGCGCCACATGCGGACGCTGGGTAAAGAAAATATCTTCTTCTGTTTCTTCCACAAAAGTTTGGCCCTCAAAATCTTCGCCCAAATATCCGGCCGTTAAAGCAATTTCCACAATTCTGGTCGGAATACCATTACCGGCTTGTTCAAAATACATGGCTTGCGATAAATTATCAACCAACGGATGAATTTCCGGATCCCAGCGCGGAATCGGCAAAGGATGAAGCAAAATCGCTTCGCGTTTCATGGCTTTTACTTTTTCCGGTGTCATAATAAAATCATTTCTGGTCGCCCGTAATTCCGCTTGAATTTCCGGAGGCATTCTTTCAAACTGACTACGGAACATACAGACAACATCAGGCCGATGCAAAACTTCATCATCCAAACGATCATGCATCTCATAAGTGCTGCCACACTCTTCAATATAACGAAGATACATTTCCGGCATTTGCATTTGCGGTGGAGCCACAAAAATAAAATGCACTTTATCACGGGCAAAATCCTTGACATTGGAATGTGGAACTCGCCCATATTTCAGATCATTAGCGAGCAAAATAGTTAATCCACGCAATGAATATTGATGATCACTATCTGGCGACAAACGATTTAATGCTTTCAAAATCGTGTAACGATCCAAAATGGTTTGAGTGGGATGTTCATGCTTCCCATCGCCAGCGTTAATGATTCCGGTAAAAGGTGCACCACACATTTGTCGCTGTTGCATTACTTGCGCAATATGACGTGGAGCACCATCAAGATGATGTCTAACAAAAGCAACCACGGCTCGATATTCATTTAGCATAATCATGGTATGCGCCGTTGACTCACCTTTATTGGAATAAGAAGTGCCTTTGGCTGAATCAAAACCTTCCACAACCGCACCGCATAAACGAGCAGCTGCTTCAAAACTGATTCGTGTTCTGGTGCTGTCTTCAAACATCGCCTTACCCACTACCACATCAGGATCAGTGATAAACTGATACCCTCTTTGATCGTGTCGTTGCAAAGCAATTTCCACTTCCCGACTTTTTCGCATGATGTAAGCCATTTCATCAACAGTAAATTCAGTGATTCCAAGCAAATGTCGTTTTCGCCAACCCATTGTTATATCCTCCGTTAGAGGTTGTAAAGAACCCATTAAATTATCCTCATTGTAATACTTTTTTCGAACAAGTCAACAAAAAAATAATTTTCCTTATTTTGCATAAAAAACATCAAATACTTGTCAATAAATATTTTCTGTGTTAAAATTCACCTAGTTAATAAATAAATAAAAGTTAAGGAAGTATTAGAACGAAAATCCAATTACAAGTATTTTATCCTAATTCTAGCAAAAATAACAATTACCATGAACTTCATTACCACAATTAAATTAATGCTTGATAGCTTAAATCAACCATTTTTTTGGGGGAGTTCCTCTTAATTTTAAATTTTGTAATTATTTTCGCCTAACACTTCTCTTATATTAAGAGATCCATATGTATTATCTGATTTTGGGAGTTTTCGCCTCAGGGATCAGCTTAGTGTTAGGTTATTTTATTAGAAAAAAAATCGCCCAAACCGAAGCTAATTCCATTGAAGCTAAAACCCAGACAATGGTAGAAGAGGCTAAAAACAAAGAACGAGAAATTTTGATTCAAGCCAAGGATAAAGCCATTAAAATCATTGACGATGCCAAAGTAGAAGAACGCAATCGTCGCAATGAATTAAACAATTTGCAAAATCGTTTGGAAAAACGAGAAACCTTATTTGACCAAAAACTATTGGAACTGGAAAACAAGCAAAACAAATTGCAAGATAAAGCCAAAGAAATTGAAAACATTAAAGAAGAAATTAAAAAAATCAAAGAAGAACAGATTGCCAAATTGCAAAAAATTGCCGGCATGGACAAAGAAACTGCAGTTAAAGTTTTACTTGATAACGTCGAACGAGAAAATCAAGAAACTCTAATGAGTCGAATTAAAAAACTTGATCAAGAATCCACCACTGAACTGGAACGACGCGCTAAATTAACCATTGCCAATGTAATTCAACGTTGCAGTGTTAATCATGCCGCGGAAATGTCCACCACCACCATTGATTTGCCCAGTGATGAAATGAAAGGCCGAATTATTGGCCGTGAAGGTCGTAACATCAAAACCATTGAACAAATTACCGGTGTGGAAATTGTGGTTGACGACACTCCTCAAGCCATTACCATTTCCGGTTTTTCACCTATTCGTCGTCATGTCGCGAAAAAAGCGTTGGAAAAATTAATTACCGACGGTCGAATTCATCCGGCAAAAATTGAAGATGCGGTACAAGAAGCGAAAAAAGAAATTGCCCTTGATATTCAAAAAGCCGGAGAAGATGCGGCTTATGAAGTGGGAATTGCCGGACTTGATCCGAAATTAATTCAAATTATCGGTCGCTTGAAATATCGCACCAGCTACGGTCAAAATGTTTTACAACATACAATTGAAGTAGCAAATTTATCCGCTTTACTGGCCGAACAATTGGGCGCCGATGTTAATGTGGCGAAAAAGGCCGGATTTTTGCATGATGTCGGTAAGGCGGTAGATCATGAAATCCAAGGTACTCATACAGAAATCGGCTATGATATTGCCCGTAAATTTAATGTACCGGAAGAAATTATCAAAGCGGCCATGCAACACCATGATGACAAACCGGAAACTTTGGAAGGAATTATTGTCAAATCAGCCGACGCCATTTCCGGCGCACGCCCGGGGGCACGCAAAGATACTTATGAACGATACTTGCAACGATTAACCGAATTGGAAACTTTAGCCCAAGGATTTGAAGGGGTGGAAAAAACTTACGCCATTCAAGCCGGCCGAGAAATCCGCGTGTTTGTTAATCCGCAAGAAATCAATGACTTAAAAGCGGAAAAACTGGCTCAAGAGTTAGCCAAGAAAATTGAAGCGGAACTAAAATACCCTGGTGAAATTCGCGTTATCATTATTCGTGAAAATCGAATTGTGGAATACGCTCGGTAAAATTAACATAAAAATCCTGTATAATTTGTACAGGATTTTTATTTAGTATATAATTAAGTTAATAATTAAATTATTTTTTAAATTATGGAGCAAAAAAAATTTAATGTTGGGGTACTTGTCATTCTTGTAATTATTGTGACTCTTATTATTGGAGGAGTTTTTTACTTCCAAAATGGTATCAAAACTAAACCATCTATAAATACATCAATCTCACAAAAATCGTTAATTGAATACTATAAAACAAGAGTAAATTATGAAACACTTGGTACAAATAATTCCTTTTTAATGAAAGCTCCTGACGAATTAGGGTTAAATGAAATCGCCTCCATAAAAATTGCCTGTCCGGAAAACGCGGATGGACCATGTGGTGGGGAATTATTAATACTATCACCAGAATTACTCCACGCTGGAAATCAAGAATTTTATTTAGCTCAAGAAGGTGGAGCTGGTTATACTTATTACGGTCCGTTTTTAGATAATCTAGAAAAGTTGGTTATAGAAAGCAAAGTGATTGATTCTCTCAAATAAAATACTTAGAACAAATTAGATACCCTTTTTCAAAGGGTATCTTTTATATAAAATTAAATTTTCATATCACAATCAAAATAACAACCTAACAGCGTCATTACCTTTAATATTTGTATTATTTTACCTAATTTGCTATAATTTAACATATAAAAATATGGCCACTTTCAATGTACTGATTCTCGGTGACATTGTTGGGCGACCGGGGCGTCAAGCGCTGATTGCCAAACTGCCGGAATTAAAAGAAAAGTATCAACCGGACTTAATTATTGCCAATGCGGAAAACTTAGCGCATGGTTTTGGCGTTAATGAAAAAGTATTATCTGAAATGGAAAAAATCGGCATTGATTTTTTCACTTCCGGCAATCATATTTTCAAGACCACCGACGATTTACAAAAACTTTTTGCTAAACATAATTTAATCAGACCGGCCAATTACCCTCCGGAAACCCCCGGTCCGGGATACAAATTGTTGGAAATCGGAACAACAAAAATTTTAATAATAAATTTAATGGGCCGTGTTTTCATCCAAGAAAGTTATCCCGATATTAAATTTCAAAACCCTTTCAAAGTTTTAGATGACATTTTATTGGAAACCAAAAGCCTAAAACCGGATATTGTCCTACTTGATTTCCATGCCGAAGCTACCAGTGAAAAAAAATCACTCGGCGCCTATGCCGATGGTCGAGTCAGCTTAGTTTTTGGCACACACACGCACATTCAAACCTCCGATGATTATATTATGCCGGAAGGGACCGGTTATATTACCGATATCGGGATGGTGGGAATAGAACATTCCAGCTTGGGAATGAACTTTGATAATATTATCAAGACTTTTGTCAGTGAAACCAAATTACCGAAAACCATTTCCACTCATGGGATTTGCCTAATTAACGGAATTTTTGCTAAAATAAATACAAGGACGGGTAAAACTGAGAATATAGAAAAAATAAAAGAATATCAAGAAGTTTAAATATAAATAATAAAGACAATTGCCAATGATTTCATTATCAATTGTCAGAACTTAAAAATATGAACAAAGCAGCTCTTTCCGCTTCCATTGCGGACAAAGTGGGGGTCACCAAAAAACAAGCCGAAGAAATGCTTGACGCTATGGTAGATGTTATTATCAAAGAATTAAAAAATGATGGAGAAGTCACCATTACCGGATTTGGAAGTTTTTCCTCATTTACCCGCAAGGGACGTGAAGGCGTTAATCCGCAAAATCCTTCAGAAAAAATTCAAATCAATCCTACCAAGGTGGCTCGCTTCAAACCGGGAAGCACTCTCAAACTGGCGATGAAAGATTAATTTTGTTTTTTAACCGAACTGATAGCAAAACCTCGATAATTCGGGGTTTTTGCATATGATTTTTTTTGACATTTTACAGTAATTTTTTTATAATAAGTGTATTAAATAAAAACAATGGATACCAACTCACGGGAAAATGATAAAATTTTATGGCAAAAACATTTAGATGCCATGAATTCCGATCAATCGGCGGAAAATTTTTTTATTAACAATATTAAAAGTGCCAACCAAAAATTAGACTTTGATCCGACTTATGATTTCTTTGTTTCACCCTTTTCCAAAGAAGAAAATATTGATCAGCATGAAGGGCAATTAACCGTTGATGTATATCAAACACCTGAACATATTGTCATAAAATCCACCTTGGCCGGAGTGTTTCCCGAAGATATTGAATTATTATTGGAAGGTGATATTTTAACGATCAAGGGGGAACGACGCAACGAAGAAAAAAATGACAATGCCGAATATTTATATCAAGAATGCTATTGGGGGAAATTTTCTCGCAGTTTGATTTTACCAACTGAAGTGGATCGAGAAAAATTAATCGCCACTTTCAAAAATGGGATCTTAAAAGTAATTTTAACCAAAGTCCAAAAAAATGACAGCGTACAAATAAATGTCATTGACCTAGATGAATAATATATATGATAAAAATAATAGGAACAATTGATCGCTTGGAAGAAAATTTCGCCGTAATTAAATTAACCACCGGTCAAGAAATTTTTTGGGACAAAAATAATTTACCGGCAGACTGTGTCGCCGGCGATACACTGACCTTCACCATCGCCAAAGATGAAAAAACCACCCAAAATAACGAACAGCTGGCTAAAGATATTCTTAATCAAATTCTTAAACCAAATGAATAATATATGGATCTATCAAAATTAGATATCAAGAAACAAAAATGGCTGATTCGTATCGCCATTATATTTTTTTCATTGATAGTAATAATCAGTGGCAGTGGCTTGGCTTTTGCCAAATATTATGAGGGGAAAATCTACCCGGGAATTAAAATTAATAATTTTAACCTTGGTGGATTAACAGCAGAGCAAGCGCAACAAGTGATTACCGGAGAAATTATATCTGTTTTTAATGATGCCATTACCATTCACCACAATAATGTGGAAAAACAAATCCCTTTTATTTATAACAATACTCCATGGGTTAATTACGATAACAAAAATTTAGCTCAAATTGCCCTAAGCATTGGTCGTCGCTCCGGATTTTTCAATAACATTCATGCTATTGGCACCGCTTTATTTTTCCAAATTGATTTAAAAATGGAATTTAAAATAGACGAGCTAGCACTGGAAAATGCACTACGCAATGAATTCGGCGCTTTTGAATCCCCGGCCAATGAACCGAAATTGGAAGTCACCATTCACAACGAACAAACCAAAACCTACTCTCTGGAATATTCCGATGGCCAAACGGGAAATGGATTTAATTATTCTAAAATCAATGGAAAAGTAAGAAATAATTTAATTAATTTCAATAATAAACCGATAGAAATTTCTCTGGAAACACAACAACCAACCTTATCAATCGATCAAATAAAAATTTTTGAAAACCAAATTAAAGATTATTTAAATTTAGATGGATTGATTTTACAACATGAAGAACTTGAACAAAAAATCAGTTGGTCGGATTTTGCCAAAATGCTCGAAATAATTCCTAATGAAAATCACGAACCGATAATTTCTCTCGATCGCCAATTATTACTAGGGCAATTAGAATCACTGGCTCAATCAATCAATCGTCCGGCAAAAAATGCCAAAATATCTATTCAAAATAACAAGGTAACAGAATTTCAAGCCAGTCTTAATGGCCGAGCCCTCGACTTTGATGCCAGTTATCAAAAAATTATTTCTGAGGTGATTGAAAATAAAAACAATGTTATTTCAATGATAGTAGAGGAAACAGAACCGGAAATAAAAACCGCCGATGCCAATACGCTGGGAATTAAAGAATTAATCGGAGTGGGACGATCAAACTTTGCAGGCTCACCGGCTAATCGCCGACACAATATCGGTGTTGGTTCCGCTTCGGTTAACGGCACCTTAATTGCACCCGGACAAGAATTTTCTTTGGTAAAAACACTGGGAACAATTGATGCCCAAAGCGGTTATTTGCCGGAACTGGTAATCAAAGAAAATAAAACTATCCCTGAATATGGTGGCGGTTTGTGCCAAGTGGGAACCACCACTTTCCGTATGGCCCTTGATGCCGGCGTTACCATTACCGAAAGACGTAACCATTCTTATCGTGTCAGTTATTATGAACCGGCCGGTACCGATGCCACAATTTATGATCCTAAACCGGATTTCCGATTTGTGAATGATACCGCACACCACATTTTGATCCAAACCAAAATTCAAGGCAATGAATTGATTTTTGAAATGTGGGGAACAAAAGATGGTCGAGTGGTTGAACAAACCAAGCCGGTGATTTACAATATCACTCAACCAGGCCCCACCAAATTAATTGAATCAACTGATTTGAAACCAGGAGAAAAAAAATGTACGGAAAGTGCACATGCCGGTGCAGATGCTTATTTCAAACGAACCATTACTTATGCCAATGGCGAAACAAAAGAAGAAACTTGGACCAGCCATTATGTTCCCTGGCAAGCGGTATGTTTAATCGGCGTTGACCCAAGCAAACCGGCTGAACCGCAAACACCGCCCACAGAGCAAACAATACCATTAGAAAATGAAACTGACCTTGAACCTGAAAATTCAAATCAATAATAGAATAAAAACAGCGTTGATACGCTGTTTTTAGAATAACAAAAAACTCCCATAATTTTGGGAGTTAACAAATAGCTTTATTGTGGGGACAGATCAGCCTGCACAATTACGGTTTGCAGATTACAATCATAATCAACTTCAATTTTCGTGACACTGAAATCAGGAGAATCCAATTCATCTTTATGTTCAACTAAGAGGGCTCTCAATTGATGCTCAAAATCTTCAATAGTAGTAAAAATTTCATAGGTAAAGAACTGCAAAAAGGCATCAACCTGTCCCTCTAAATCACTTTCTATTTTTTCAATTAAATCAGGAATTTCATGAAAATCACGGTTAACAAGATTTTTAATAAATTGCTTTTTATCTTTTGCTTCAAAGGTAATGGTAATTTGTGGCTTCAGTGCTTCATTAATAGTACAGTCAATATCACGAATAACGTCAAAATCAGATGGAATATGCATTACTTCTGATCGAATAAAAAAACCCGCTAATTGATTAAAACTCACCAACTCCCAACATTTTCTTGATCTATTTTTATGATAGATCCCAACATAATTTGATTTCTCATTATAAATAAACCACAACACCTTGACTGATGAGAAGTAGATTTTATAACTAATTATATATGTAATTGAAAAAACAAACAAAACAATCAACCAATTCGGCACATTTATAGATAACGACAGAAGGTAAGGAATTGTAATTATCATGGCGCCGGAAAAACATTTAACCAAAAAATTAATATAGTACATTAAATTAAAAAGCGTAATTAACCTTTTACCCTTCTTGGCATTCTGTTCCATATCACCGTTAACCATACAAACTCCTCTTTGTAAAAGAACTGATTTTGATCTTAGGAAAAACCCAGGTATTTGTCAAGATAGAAATATTTTTATAAATAAAAAAGACCCACTTTCAATGGCAGACAAGAAATTTTTACCAAGGCGAAATCGAGCCGGAGCCTGATTTAACCTGAAGTAAAAATCCCATGCTTGTCGTGTCTGCCGTTGAAAATCGGCCTTTAGTCAACGACTCATCTTATCATGTATTATTTTTCTTGTCAATAGATTAATTTTAGCTAATTTTACGAAAATCGTTATAATTCCGCCATTACTTTTAATTATTATAACATTTAAACCATAGGTAAGGGAAAGAAAAAGTATTCAGGTTTTATCCCCCTTTTGTCCACAAACAAAAAATCCCATAAACTGGGATTTTTTCTAATTATTTGTTACTAATAATTTTATCAATAATTCCGTATTTTTTAGCTTCATCAGCGCTCATGAAATAATCTCGATCAGAATCTTTTTCCACCTTGGCTACTGGCTGATTAGTATGCATAGCGATAATTTTATTCAAACGATCCTTAATACTGAGAATATGCTCAGCCGCAATCTTCACATCAGAAGCTTGACCCTGCGCTCCACCCATTACTTGATGAATCATCACTTCCGCGTTTGGCAAAGCAAATCTTTTCCCCTTGGCTCCGGCGGCTAAAAGAACCGACCCCATACTGGCGGCCAATCCAATGCAAATGGTTTGAACATCCGGTTTAATATATTGCATAGTATCATAAATCGCCAATCCAGCGCTCACTTGCCCACCAGGAGTATTCAAATAAATTTTAATATCTTTTTTCGGGTCTTCACTTTCCAAAAACAAGAGTTGAGCAATCACCGAATTAGCCACCACATCATCAATGGCCGTTCCCAAGAAAATGATTCTTTCCTTTAATAAACGAGAATAAATATCATAAGCGCGTTCACCATAACTGGTTTTTTCAATAACCGTTGGTACTAAATTCATATTTTTATGATTAATTATAAGTTTTTATATTATATCATATCCCATCGAAAATTCAACTTATCAATTAGTAAATATCCAAAACAAAACAATTGATTTCTATTATTGTCAATAATTAATTACACTTAATTTAACCTAATTTTAGCAAAAAAACATTATATATTGTTTATTACTATTGACAAATTTATTTAATTATGCTATAATGTTCAATTACGTTCATTAAACATACTACCATTTAGTCTTCAAAGTGATGTAGAGGAGAGAGTCTTTCTGACTACTTCTAGGTTTTGCGACCGGAATTGGTCAAAAGGAATAATAATTGAGATTTTCAGGCCTAAATTCTTATTTATTCGCCTATCATCAATCTCATGGTTATCCTCTGCTTCACTGTGAAGACTAACTCGATGGTCGTATTAATGTGGGGGGGAGCGCAGGGTACAAATTTTTTTATATATAATTAGACCCTGGCGACACTCCTCTTCATTAATGCGACTGTTTGTTGACTCATAAGAGTAGACAAGATTCTCTCTCCTCTATTTCTTAGTTCTTTAACTAGGGAATACTTTGTCTGCTCCTATGAGAAAGGAAACTTTCTCGCGTAAAGGGGGTCATCCCAAGTGGGTGACACCTCTTTTTAATTATTTCAAAACTTTAACAAATATCATAATTATGCTAAAATACAGATAGTCTTAATATTAAAATCAAAATAAATATGGGCAGATCAGGCCGAAACAAAAAAGCGCATCAAAACCAAATTATTGAAAAATACCACGTACTATCTGCAGAAGCAAAAAAAGGAATAATAATTATTTTATTAATCATTGTTTCATTAATCAGTATTTTAAGTTTTTTTTCCTTAGCCGGAGTAATTGGGCAACAAATTAATTCGGGGCTGGAAATTATGTTTGGCTTATTGAAATATTTATTTCCCCTAGCCTTGCTTTATATTATTTACTCCCTAATTAAACCTGACAAACAATCACTTACTTGGGTTAATTACTTGGGAATTATAATTTTATTTTTGGGATTAAACGGCACAATTCATTTAATTATAACCCGAAAATATTTTCTTTATTCTTTGCCCCTCGCTCTCGAAGGAATCGGTGGCGGATTATCAGGTGTAGCCCTGAGTTATCCATTACGTTTATATTTGGACTTTTGGGCTTCCTTAGTTATTTTAATCGGTATTACCATAATTTCACTGATTATTATTTTCAATAATCCATTATTTAACATTTTGAAAAAAATAAATTTTAATCAAAGTGAGCATAATATTTTAAACCCATTTAAACGACGCTCTTTATCAAATAACAAGATTGATGAAGACAGTAATGATGAAGAAGACGAATTAGACGAAGAAACAAAAAAAATCTTAGCTGAGGCGGATAAAAAACAAACAGCTCCTCCATTAAGTGCCTCAGGACAAGAAAAATCAAGTACTTTTAATCAAGCCAAAGAAACATCTGAACCGGAAATTATTCCTGTTTCAAAATATAAAAAATTAAAAATCGACTTGCCCCTCGCCTTATTAAATAATAAATCAACCAAACCATTAAGCGGCGATATTGATCTTGCCACCCAAAGAATTGTTTCCACTTTACACAATTTTGGTATTGATATTGAAATGTCCGATGTTAATGTCGGACCAACAGTCACGCAATATTCTTTCAAACCGGCTGATGGGATTAAGTTGTCTCGTATTACTTCACTGAATAATGATTTGGCTCTTTCTCTGGCCGCTCATCCAATCAGAATTGAGGCTCCTATTCCCGGTAAATCTCTAGTGGGGATAGAAGTGCCAAATCATCAACCGGCTATGGTGCCATTGCGAAGCGTAATTGAATCAGAATCATTCAAGACCACGAAATCAAGTTTGGCAATTGCGCTGGGAAAAGATGTTTCCGGAAAATGTTGGGCCATTAACCTTCCCAGCTTACCGCACTTATTAGTAGCCGGTGCCACCGGTTCAGGTAAGAGCGTCTGCTTAAACTCAATTATTTTAAGTCTGCTTTATCAAAACAACCCAGATACTTTACGCTTAATCTTGGTTGACCCCAAACGCGTGGAATTTACCGTTTACAATGGAATCCCCCATTTATTGGCACCGGTAATTACCGATGTGACAAAAACCATCAATGCTTTACGGTGGGCGATTCATGAAATGGATCATCGGTTTGATGTTTTATCAAAAGCCAATAAACGAAATATCGAATCTTATAATCAAGATACGGAAGATAAAATGCCTTACATTGTTATTATTATTGATGAACTCGCCGATATTATGGCGGCGGCATCCGCTGAGGTAGAAGCCTGTATTATTCGCTTAACTCAAATGGCTCGCGCAATCGGAATTCACTTAATTGTGGCTACACAACGACCTTCAGTTGATATTATCACCGGTTTAATCAAAGCCAATATTCCCGGACGAGTGGCTTTCAGTGTGGCATCGCAAATGGACTCTCGCACTATTTTAGATACGGTTGGGGCCGATAAATTAATCGGTAAGGGCGATATGCTTTACTTAACGGCGGAACTTTCCAAACCACGCCGTTTACAAGGTTGTTATGTCAGTGATGAAGAAATCAAACGCGTTACTAACTTTTTGCGCCAAGCCGGCGGTGATCCGGAATATGATGATTCAATCACCGAAAAACAATCAGGTAAATCAAGTTTTGATTTTTCCGATAGTGACGATGATGACAGTCTGCTTGATGAAGCGAAAAATGTAGTTATCCAGGCTGGGAAGGCTTCCGCCTCATTATTGCAACGTCGCCTGCGTGTCGGTTATGCCAGAGCCGCTCGATTAATTGATCTGCTGGAAGAGCGCGGAATTGTTGGCCCGGCCGATGGTGCTCGACCCCGTGATGTTTTGATTTCCGCCGCCGATATTGACGACCAACCAACTCCCAGTGTTTTTAATAAAATTAACTCTTTGGAAAACAATGATATTGATGAATCACAAAATTCAGATGAAAACAATAATGATTTTATTGAGGATGATTCTGCTGATTTTACCAACAATGAAAAAAACAATTAAATAGCTTGTCATGATTATTTTCAAACACAAGAAAATCAGTGCGATTCAAACTTTGGGAGAAAAATTAGCGAGTAGACGCGCCGAGCAAGGTATTTCCCTGGAAAAAGCGGCAACCAAATTGCAAATCAATCCCAAGTACTTACGCCTGATTGAAAATAATGACTATCGTCAATTGCCACCGGAAATTTATACCAATAATTTCATTAAACGTTATTGTCGTTTACTGAATCTAAATGATCAATTGGCCATTTCCATGTTTAATAAAGAAAAAAATATTTTTTTCAAAACACACCAAAGCGATTCACCAAACAAGAAACAAAAATCTATCACCGGCCACAAAATTTTCAGCAAATTAATCCAACCCGACACCATTAAATACACCTTGATAATAATTTTATTTTTAATTATTGTATTCTACATTGTAAACAGTATTAATAAAATTTTTTTGCCTCCGGAATTGTTAATTAAAACACCAGCGGAAAATAATGTGGTTGTTAATATTCCAACGATCACAATCAATGGCGTAACGGAAAAAGAAGTCGAATTATATATCAATTCTAAACAAGTGCTTTACGACGACAATGGACGCTTTAATGTGGATCTTAATTTGCAAAAAGGTTTAAATATTATTAAAATAACAGCACAGAAAAAACACTCGGAAATCACTACCATATATAAACAAATTATTTTTGAACCCCAAAATATTGAAAATAACCCCTAAATAAATATTATGAACAAAACAAAGACAACCAACGATGATGGAGGGAAAAATCGTGCGGCCCAAGAAGCCATGGCTCAAATTAAAGAAAAATTCGGTGATGGCGCAATCATGCTCTTGGGTGATGCCAAAGCCATGGAAATTGAAGCCATTCCTACCGGCTGCTTATCCTTAGACCTGGCGCTGGGAGTGGGCGGAGTCCCAAGGGGGAGAATTATTGAAATTTTCGGACCGGAATCATCCGGGAAAACAACACTTGCGCAACACATTGCCGCTGAAACCCAAAAAATGGGTGGCATTGCCGCCTTTGTTGATGCCGAACATGCCCTTGATCCGGACTATGCTAAAAAAATCGGTATCAAAATCAACGACCTGCTAATTTCACAACCTGATACCGGGGAACAAGCTTTAGAAATCGTGGAAACATTAGTTAGATCAAATGCCGTAGATTTAGTAATCATCGACTCAGTTGCCGCTCTTACTCCTCGAGCTGAAATTGAAGGTGAAATGGGGGATCAACATATGGGGCTGCAAGCACGCTTAATGAGTCAAGCACTAAGAAAATTAGCCGGCATTGTCGGAAAAACAAAAACCACCGTGATTTTTATCAATCAAATCAGACATAAAATCGGTGTATTTTTTGGCAACCCGGAGACCACCCCTGGCGGTAATGCTTTGAAATTTTATTCCTCAGTGAGAATTGAAGTGCGTCGCAGTGCTCAAATAAAAAAAGGCGAAAACATTATCGGCAATCGTGTCAAAACCAAAATTGTCAAAAATAAAGTGGCTCCTCCATTTCAGACTTGTGAATTTGATATTATGTACAATGAAGGAATTTCATTATCCGGTGATGCCTTAGACACCGCCCTGGCTTATGATGTAATCACCAAAAGCGGTAACTCCTACAGTTATGGTGAAGAAAAATTGGGTGTTGGCCGGGAAGTAGCCAAAGAATATTTAAAAACTAACCCTAAATTATTAAAAGAAATCAGAAAAAAAATCTGGGATATGGACAAACCTGAGAAGAAAAAAGCCAATGCCCAGGATATGGATTTCGGACCGGAAGAATAAAATCTCTCAAACAAAAAAACTCACCGCCGAAAAGCGATGAGTTTTTTTATGTTTTATCTGGAAGTAAAAGGAAGTAAAGCCATAATTCGCGCGCGTTTAATGGCCATGGCGGTCATTCTCTGATGTTTGGCACACAAATCACTGCGTCGTTGTGGGGCAATTTTGCCATAAGACGAAATAAACTTTCGCAATACGGTAGCATTTTTGTAATCAACATCATTCAAACCATTTACACAAAAATAACATGCTTTAGGTTTATTATCAGTCTTTTTTTTACGATTATTATTATACATAACAATTTAACAATCTATTTAATAAATTAAAAAGGAATATTTTCAATCTTTATTTCTTCCTCACCATTATCTTTGTCGGCGGAAGGAATTACCGTGTCGGCGGTATTGTCTGAACTCATGGCTGGTGTTGAACCGGCGCGATCAAGCATAATCATGTTGTCCGCTACAATTTCCGTACGATAGCGCTTGATCCCATCTTGACCTTCCCAATCTCTAGTTTGTAATCGACCTTCAATATATACTTTACTGCCTTTGCGTAAATATTGGGCGCAAATATCAGCTAACTTTCTCCAAGCCACAACATTATGATATTCCACCTTTTCTTGTCGTTGACCGTTAGCATCATTCCACACCATATTGGTCGCCACGGAAAAAGAAGCCACTGAAGCACCCTGAGGGGTGGTTCGAACTTCCGGATCTCTGGTCAAATTTCCAATAATCATTGCTTTGTTTAAATTCATATGAATTTGTTTGTTTTTTTCCACTAAATAAATTTAATGGATTATGACAAAATAATGAATTATAAAATATCATCAGTCAAAATTTGGTCCAACTTTTTGTCCAAGTCTTCCAAACTGACTTTGCTGGTTTTAACTTTCTTTTCTTTGATTTCCAAATCAGTTGCTACTTCTTTAACTTCCGGCTTTTCAATAACCTCTTCCGCCGGTTTTTCTTCCGTCACTGTTTGTTTTTCAACCGCTTCTTCCATAACAATTGGTTCTGTTTGTTTTTCTTCAATTACCGCATCATCAGTCACCACATCAACTAACTTATCTTCTGATGAAATTGATTTGGTGGCTTTCCCTTCATCCAAAGCGGCCAATTCTTCTTCTTTTCGTTTCAAAATTCGCGCTTGAATTTTTTGTTCTCGTTCCAATTCTTCTGCGGTTTTCACTTTCTTTTTCACTAACATGTAACGCAAAATATTGTTGTTCAAAGTCAACAATCTTTCCAATTTTTTTACATTTTCCGTTTCAATATCAAACTCCACGACCACATAAACACCCTGGTGTACCCCTTTTATCGGATAAGCCAATTTTTGTTTGGCGAAAACATCATCGTGCGTAATGGTTCCACCGTTTTCCTTGATTAAACCGGCCACTGATCCCATAATCGTATTGAGTTCATCACCCGCATACTTCATGGAAACAATGTACAGCAATTCAAAATGTTGCTCCATAATTTTGCTTAATTTAGCTATTTTGTGAAAAACTTGGGGTTTTTCATTGGACTAAAGCGCAAAAAGCCAAATTTGCAGTTATAAATTTATGAATGCACATTAACATAAAATTATTTATTTTGCAAGGGCGCAATTTTTACCACCTATTGCCAAACATTGAGATCTATGCTATAATTAAGTCACATCAGTATAGATAATATACTGATTTTCTTTTTAAAGGTATAATTAAATTATTAAATTAAATCATTTGACATATCTATTCATTTGATATGTCAAGCAATAAAACTATGTCTGAACTAAAAAAAATCATCAAGCAAATTGCCATGGAAAAAGGCTTGCCTGAAGAATCAATTTACGAAACCATTAATTCGGCGTTAGCGGCTGCTTATCGCAAGGACTTTGGTAATAAGGATCAAAATATTGTAGCGGAATATAATATTGAAAATGGTGATTTACGCGTCTTTGATGAAAAAACTGTGGTGGAAAATTTAACCGAGGAAGAAAAAGTCGGGATTGAAAAATTAAAGGAAATGCGCGAAGCGCGAAAAACCGAGATGGAAAACACCGGCAAAATGGTGGAAAAAAGCACCGAAGAAGAACAGCTGGAAGAAACTACCAGAAAGTTCAACCCGAAAAATGAAATCGAGTTATCCGTTGCTCAAGAAATTGATAAAAAATATCAAATCGGAGATATTATTCGCACAGAATTGGAAGTCCCCGGTGAATTTGGTCGCATGGCGGCCCAAACCGCCAAACAAGTAATCATCCAAAAGTTACGCGAAGCGGAACGTAATATTGTATTTGAAAAATACAAAGATAAAATCGGCGCCATTGTTTACGGCATTGTTCAAAAACGCGACGGACGCAACGTCATAGTGGATGTGGAAAATATCCCCGCCTTAATGCCAATGCAAGAGCAAGTGCGCAATGAACGCTACAATTTGGGTGATCGTATCAAAGTGGCGATTGTAAAAATAGAACAAACCCTAAAAGGCCCGGAAATTATTGTTTCTCGTGCCAGCAACAGTTTTATTGAACGATTATTTGAAAATGAAATCCCGGAAATCGCCAACGGAACAATCACCATAAAAAACATTGCTCGTGAACCGGGCATGCGCGCCAAAGTTGCGGTCCACACCGATGATGAAAATATCGATCCGATCGGTTCTTGTATCGGACAACGCGGAGCCAGAATTCAAACTATTATCGCGGAATTAAACGGTGAGAAAATTGATATTATCAAATACGACCAAAATCCGAAAAAATATATTGGCAACGCTTTGATGCCGGCGAAAATTACCAACGTGGAAATCAATGAAGCGGACCAAAGCGCAGTCGTGACCGTACCGGCTGATCAATTATCTTTAACCATTGGTCGTGATGGACAAAATGTCCGTCTGGCCGTTCGATTAACCGGCTGGAAAATCAATATTCGTGAGCAAGAATCCGGCAAAGAAATTATGGCTACTCCGGTTGAAGTAAACAATATTGAGCAAACCACAGAAAATACTGAAGTCAAAGAAACTCCAACTGAACCAATTACCGAAGATGAATCCTCCAAAGCCAAAGAAGCTAAACCCAAAAAACGAGTTACGAAAAAAACCAAGAAGTAATTATCAATGTTTTATTTGATTTAAATTAATAAAAATAAAAATATTATGATTTGGCTTTATCACACTTTTCTTTATCAACCTTTATTCAATCTTTTGATTTTCTTTTACAATATTATTCCCGGTCAAGATATTGGGGTGGCGATTATTCTATTAACCTTGGTGATTAAACTAATCCTTTGGCCGTTATCCAAGAAATCGCTCAAGGCTCAAAAAGAAATGCAGGAAATTCAACCGAAAATGAATGCTTTGCGAGAAAAATACAAAGATGACAAGGAAAAGTTGGCGCAAGAAACCATGAAACTTTATAAAGAAAATAAAGTTAATCCATTTTCTTCTTGTTTACCATTATTAATTCAATTCCCATTTTTAATCGCTGTTTATCAAGTATTTCGTTCCGGACTGGCCAATAACAGTTTTGATCAACTATATTCTTTCATTAATAATCCCGGAACGGTAGATCCAATGTTTTTAGGCTTTATGGATATGGCTGCGCCCAGTATTGTTCTGGCGATATTAGCCGGTATTGGGCAATATATTTCCGGTAAAATGTTATCAATGAAAAATCCGCCGGCCACCGCGGGCAAAGGAGGAAAAGATGAAAAATTAATGGCTGACATGAACAAATCCATGCTTTATTTTATGCCATTATTAACCATTTTTATAGGTTCAACATTACCGGCCGGGTTAACCTTGTATTGGTTTTTGACCACCGTCCTGACAGTTGTGCAACAAAAGTTTTTCTTAAAGCCGATTACTCCAAACATTGATAACAAAGTAATAGATGTCAAAGCCGAAGAAATCACTAACAAAAAAAATGAAAATTGATTTTAAACAATTAAAGGGACTGCCGGTATTAACTCAGAGCGAAATTTATTTGGGCGAACCAATAAACTTGGAAATTAATACCACTGATTTTTCCGTATCAAAAATCATCGTGCGCGCTAATTTTTTCAGTCAACAATATTTAATCGATCAATCGCAGATTATCGAAATTTCCGATAAAAAAATTATCGTGTCTGATAATGTAGTGCCAAGCGAAAGTTTAATCACGGGGAAAATTATTAATCAACCGGGAATTGATACTACCACTCAAAAAAATCTTGAATAATCATATGCCAATTCTCACGGCAATCGATCGCGCGGTTTTGCGCACTTTAATCTACTTTGATTTGTTTGATTTCCCATTAACGGCCGAAGAAATTCAAGAAAATTTAATCATCAAAGAAAAAACCACTTTACCAGGCGTTAAAAATAGTTTGAATAATTTAAAATCTTCAGTTGCAATGGCTGAAGGTTTTTATTTTTTGTTAGGACGCGACCAAATTGTTAAACAACGAAAAGAAAAATATGTTTTGGCGGAAATTAAATTCAAAATTGCCCTAAAAAATACCAAATTGTTAAGTCATCTACCATTCATTAAAGCGATTTTTGTGGTCAACAAGCTGGCTTATTCAAACACTTCAAATGACGGAGACATTGACTTAGCCATTATTACCAAGACTGATCGGATTTGGAGTGCGCGGTTTTTTTGCGCCGGATTGATGAAACTGCTTAATCGCCGACCACAACCGAAAAACGGGAAAAATAAAATCTGTTTGAGTTTTTATTTAGCCGAAAATAATTTAGATTTAGAATCAATTGCTTATCCAAACGATATTCATTTGGCTTATTGGACAAAACAATTTACCCCAATCTTTGACCCAAGCAATACATATCAAAATTTCTGGCAGGAAAACAAATGGCTGAATCAATACTTTGCTAATCGTGAACCGCAAAAAATATCACTCCGACGCTCAATAAAATCAAGGGGCCAAAAAATTAAATCTATAATGGAAAAAATCTGGCCTGACTTCTTAGAAAAATTATTAAAAAAGATTCAATTGTTGATTTTACCCCCAAACTTAAAAACTTTAGCTGAGCAAGACAATTCTAATGTGCTACTTCAAAATAACATTTTAAAACTACACTTAGCTGACATCAGAAAGGATATTGAGCATCAATGGCAACAGCGTTGTCAAACTTTAATTCCCAGCGTTTCTGTGACTGATTTAATTGATTTATTAAAAAACAATAAATAAAAAAGTCACTAAATTTAGTGACATAACGTTTAGTCCTGATCATATTTGAAATAACCAGAAAATGCTTTCCAATAATACTGCCCAACATGGAAAAATTGCACCAATCTCATTTGTTTATGAATTTGCTTCCAACGATCTCTTCCCATATGGACAAGACATTCAGCCATGAACAACGATCGCAATCTATTTCTCTGCCATTCATCCGACACACTTTCCAAAAACTTTTTATCCCATTGATAATAAGGACCAAAGTGCTCATTATAAATATCTTCCAATTCTGTAGCTTGAGTTGTTGCAAGTAGCATCAAACGAACAGCATTTTCCCAAATCCGCTTTTGGTATGTTCTGGATGGTAACGTCCTTTTATATAACTTTTGTTGATCAATTACCAACTTAGTTCCAACCGGGAAAATACTAGCCCGCAGAATTTCACCACGACCATTTGGTACATAAATATAATTACGACGAAACTCCAAGTCGCGAGTAACATATACACTAGCTAACCGACCATCGGTCGGTTCAGCTTCAAAAACAAAGCGTTTTCCATCAGGTAAAATCATATTCAAAAAATAGATTCCACTTTAGATCAAAAATTCCACCGGTAAAATATCAAAGAAAACTCCATTGATTTTCCACCAAAATTTCTCATTTTTTTCAACCACTGTGGCAATAACAACTTCTTTTTTCATAAGTCCCTCCTCTAGGGAGATTTTTCAATGTACTAATTAACTTGCCACATTACTACAAATCATTTAATTTGTCAATCACGAAAAATAAAAAGACCACTGATTTAGTGGCCATGCTTCAAACTAATTATATTCACATGTTATCAATGTGTATTTTGTTCCTCAACTTCAACCAAGATTCCATGTTTATTATCTACGTTAGGAGAAAACTGAGTGTAAATGTTATTACTTTGCCAATTACCCCAACCACACCAAGAACAAAAAACATTATCACCAAAAAAGCTCTCTTCATGAAGACAAACAATGGCTGCATAACGACTGCACTCCAATCGACATTCTTTCCAATATGCAAAAATTTCAGAAATAGTACACAAACGACACCCTGATTGCTTCAAACGTTCAACTGCTTGTCGAGGATTTTCTTCTTCCAAAAAACGAACAATTTTTTTCACCTTTGCCACATATCACCTCTTGGGTGAAAGAGAATCTAATACTTTATATATATAAATTTATTTTGTCAAGGCGTATAAAAAAACCGCTGATTTAAGCGGCTTTAAGTTTTTTTTACAACAACCAAGGATCAACCTCAACCAAAATTCCATATCTTTCATCAACAACACTGGAAAATTCAATATAAATATTCTTAAGATTTAATTCCCCACCACACCACGTACAAGCAACCTGATTAAAAAAAGAACTTTCTTCTTGGAGGCAAACAATTGCTCTATAATGACTACATTCAAGCAAATTATCCTGCCAAAATTGCTGGATCTCCGCGATGTTACAAAAACGACATTTGAATTGTTTCAACCGTTCAATTGCTTGGAGAGGAGTTTCTCCTTTCAAAAAAGGAATAATCTTTTTTACCCTATTCATAGATCACCTCGATAGGTCAAAGGGAATTTAATATTTTATCTTCAACAAATAACTTTGTCAAGATATTCAGATAAAAAAACCGTCAAATTATGACGGTATTATTTATAATACTTGAGAAATTCTCAAGTCATGGATATTGAATCCCGCGCTTTCCGCATATTCATTCAACATTTTTTTCGCTGATTCAATGTATTCTCCGGTTCGATTATCTCGTAGCGGAGCAAAACCCAAGTCCATAACCACCTTAAAAACAATTGCATTTGCCAAATTATTTAAATAATTGGAATAAGTCGCTTTATCGGGCATTACAAATGCTTTTCGCAATTTCTCCAAATTTTTCGGCGTAAAATCAACCCCCCACAATGTTTGAACCTTTAAAATATGTTTTTCTGACATGTCAAAATTATGAACTGTAACCTCACATTCCAAGTCAAAAAGTTCGAAATCAGCCAAATTCAAAGCCTTGAACTTGTTGGGGTCATAAACAAATTGTTCTCGCTTAATAGTTACTTCATGAGTTTCACGATTGGTCAAAAGATAGGGCGGATCAGATTGCCTGATATTCACAAATACCACTTCACCGCTCATTCTTAAAATCGCTAGTTTAATCGATTTTCGATTACTAACAATTAAACCAAGCAAAAAAATGCCAATCAAAATCCAGAGCAAATCCATTTCTGCCTCATTGTGAAAGGGCAATATATTATTTTAACAGATATTTTAATTTTGTCAATAGCCTAAGTATTAAAAAACACAGGGGGTTCCCTGTGTTAAATTACTTTTTTGTTGCGCGCATATTAACCGTTGGCCGAGAAACGGGCAAAACTTTAATCGGCGGATCAACATCTAAATTCACCAATAACTCCACGTGATCAATTTTAATTATTCGACTACCCTCAACATTAAAATATCGCCGTGTTTGCTCACCAACAACAAAAAGAACTTGCTTTTTCGTGCGATCAATATTGGCATAACCGCTTAAACCAAAAGGCTTTAAATCAACTTTCAAATAATACTTCTTTGATTTCCTCAAATAAACCCAACCACCCAGCAGAAAAAGTAACAATCCGACACCAACCAAGTACTTAATCATCACGATCCTCCGGAGTTAAAAGCTTTACAGGATAACGATTATTAAAGCTGATTTTGATTTTTGTCCCGGCAAAAAGCGGAATAATTCGGACCAAATCTTTTTCTTCATTTTTTACATAAACAACAACTTTCCCGAACCAAGCAATACCACGTCGACGCCGTCGATCAATCAACACTCGACCGGGATAACCAACACGATTCAAATTCACATAAAATAAATCAATAAAAACAAAACGCAAAACAACAGCCACTATAAAACAACCAACAACAACAAGTACTACCAGCAAAAACCAAGCTACCACATAACTGGATTGCGTCATTTTATCAAAGCCCAAAACGCCGGTCACTAACCAATTGAAAAATTGCTGAGCCATGTTCATTGTTCTCCCTCCGGGCAAAAGCGATAAAAAGTCAAAGGAAATTTACTCTCAAAATCAAGCTCACAGGGGAAAAACATATATTCAACCCCAACCAAATATTTAATCATCGTTCACCCCCTTTTTATAAATTTTTACCGGCTGACGAAGAGTAAAATTGACCACAATTTTAACATCCATGAATTCAATTGTTTGGTAATCTAGTTTTTCTGGATTTTTGATTTTCTTACTTAATCTACCATTCCACCAAACAGCGCGACGAGTAATACGATTTACAAACACATGACCACAATAACCAAGTGATTTCAAATTAATATAATAAAACCACTTTACAAACAACAAATAGCGAATCAACACCAACATCCCATGCGCCAAAAACAACAATAAAATAAAAAGAGCTAATGAAGTGAACCAAACAAAAATAAAATTGAATTTGTTCATTTTTTCCGCACCGAGCAATCCGATAATTACCCAATTAAAATATTCAGCGACCAGATTCATTGTGCCTCCGATGCCGAGAAATTACGATAAAATCTCAAGGGCAATTTATCTGAGAAATTAATATCCAAGATTGCGTCGCCAACCCTGATAGTTTGATGATCGCCACCAAATTCATGTTGTATTTTCTGCCCATTATAAATAATTGTCACCTTCCAATACCAGCGATCCATAATCACTTTTGCCGGGAACCCAATCTTATGTAAATCAACGATCATGCGAACTTTTAATAACCAATAGAGGAAAATCACAATGCCCAAAATCAAAATTCCGACCATTACCCCCAGGAACAATTCAATTGTCCACATATTTTGCCCTCATGTTAAAGGGTTTTTCTTAATTGTCAAAAAACTGCTATTATATAATAGTAATGGTTTAAATTATCATAATTAGAAAAATTGTGCAACTGTTAAAAAAAATTATCCATTATTCACTTTATAGCCTGATTTTTTTATTACCTTGGCAAACGCGCTGGATTTATAATCCTGCTACCTTAAACGGTAGCAATTGGGAATATGGCACTCAAAGCCTTTATGCCACCCAATTTATTTTAGCAATTATTCTAATTTTCGCAATCATTTATTTTAGTCAAAACCTAAAAGGGCTTAAAAAAGAGAAACTTGGCTGGCAATCACCAATTTGGAAATTACTACTTATTATCGGTCTTCTTGCAATCACTATTGTCAACGCCATCAATCCGGAATTAGCTTTTTATAAATTCACTCATTTAATTTCCGCCGGCGCTTTATTTTTAGTTATTATAACAATTAAACCAAAAATTAATTATTTAATTGGCGCCTTTCTTTCCGCCGGACTGATCCAATCAATTTTAGCTATTTACCAATTCATAACGCAAAAAGTTTTCGCTTCCAAATTTTTAGGGATGGCCTCCCAATCACCCGATATCTTAGGCGTGCCAGTAATTGAAAATAATGGCGAAAGAATTTTACGCGCTTTTGGGAGCCTGCCCCATCCAAATATTTTAGCTGGTTTACTAGTTTTTTGTACTTTGCTCACAATCACCTTTGTTTTTTATCAAAAAAAATATCATAAAATTTTATATTTTTCTTTTTTCCTAAATTGTTTAGCCTTGCTCACCACTGCCTCGCGTAGCGGAATTATTGCACTCACTATAGCAATTATTTTTCTTTATCTTTTCAAAAAAACTAACTTTAATTATCAAAACCTGCATCGCTTTACCCTAATTTTTATTACAGTAATTATTTTATTCAGTATTTTATTGCCTGGAGCTTTGTCGCAAAGGTTTAATTCAAACAATCGACTAACTCAGTCCTCAAACAACGAACGAATTGGCTCATATGTAATGGCAACCAGAGTTTTTTTACAATATCCCATTACAGGTACTGGTCTAGGAAACTACACTCTGGGATTATTCAAATTAAATTCCTCTCGTCCTGGATATGAATATCAACCCCTTCACAATGCTTGGCTATTACCATTGATAGAAACCGGGATTATTGGCTTAATAACAATAATAATTTTCTTTATAGGCATATTTAATACCTTAAAAGAATTTTGGCAAAAAAAAGAATCCACCCAAACGTTTCCTTTTATCATCGCCATCATTATTGCAATGGGAATAATTAATTTATTTGATCATTATTTATATAGTTTTTATTTTGGTTTAATGCTGAGCGCAATTGTTCTGGGCATTGTTTTTTCACTCCTTCAAACAGGAGAAAAAAATGAATCTATCAGAAAAAATATTACAACTATTGGCGCATGACAAAATGCTCATAATTTATTTCCTTTGTACGAAAAAACAAAAGAAAATGCTACAAGCATATTTACGCCAGCTAATCATTTATCATCAACACCGAAGAAACAAATCCGCTGGAGAATTCAATTGCCAACCAATTGTTGATCTAGCCCGCAAACGCGACCAATTACAAAAATCAGGTGTGTCAAATTTAACCATTCAAACTCTTGAAATGATTTTCAGTGATTAACTTCAAACAGGACAACGTCCTGTTTTTTATTTTTCTAAACAATTGACAAAACGTACTGCTATTGATATTATGTAATGTATTCTTTTTTTCTCACCCCAAGGAGGGCAATAATGGGAAATGAATACTCTGTTGTTTTTGAATACATTGATCCAAAAAGCGATTATCGTGGCTGTCGCTTTATTATCAACTATGCCGATAAAACAGCTTTTGATTCTCGAGAAACATCAGAAGAGAATGGAATCATTAAAGTAATTGCTCAAGGAATTTCTGAAGCAGAGGCTCAGAAACTCTGCAATGAAGTTCCTCTGGAATGCTTGATGCGTTCTTGTGTAGGCGATGCCACTTACGGAGAAAATTTCAGTTTTGAACTTTACAAAATGAAAGTTGAATTTATGCGTCAGATTTTCATGCGACGCTTTATTGAAAGTCAAAAACTTTTTCACAACCCCAAGATGAGAGTTACTGAAAATGAAATTCTTGCGCTTCGTCAAAAGAACGACAATGGCAGAGGTTTGGTATTACTGGCGATTGAAAAATCCATTGATCCGGATACCGGAGAATTTAATGACGTGGCCTATAATCGAAATATCAATACTTGCATAAAATCATTTTTTGGCTGTTCAGAAGAAGAATTTTAATTAATAAACAGGATAAAGTCCTGTTTTTTTTGATTGACAATAATTTATTATTATGATAAATTTAAACGTCCTTTCAAAAGGAGATGCCATGGCAAATCCTTATTATGTTGTTTACGAATACCTTGACTCTCAACATCCTCGTTATGGCTGTCGATTTATTCAAACATTTGCCAATCAACAAGCATTCAACCAACGAGATCGGGCAACAGAACAAGGATTAAAAATTTTAGCGCAAGGGATTACGATAGATTCAGCTCGAAACCTTTACCTAGAAACTCCGCTACAATTTTTGATGATGGCCGGTATTAATTTGGCAACAAAAAACGGTAATTTCAATCACACCGCTTACAATAAATACGTTGAAACCTTAACCAACATGATGCCTCATCGTTTTCAGCAATCGAGTACATCTTTTGATCCGAAAACAATGACTCTAAGTATGCGTGAAATAGTGGTAATGCTATGCTCTCTTGATGTACGAAGTCTATATTTACTCGCTATCAAAAAAGCAATTAATCCTCAGACGGGCAAATACAATCATAGTGCCTATGTCCAAAGTCTAAAGCAAATAATCATAACGGGAATGCAAGTTATTTGTACATTGGCAGATAAAAGAAAATAATATTTCAAAACAGGGCAAAGTCCTGTTTTTTCATTAATTTATTATAAAAATACATTTGACAAGCGCTCTTGACATATGATAAAAATCTAATACAATATAGTATAGAATTTAGCACTCTAAACACTTAACTGCTAACGAATGGCGGCATTACCAATCAAGCATTGATTTGTAATCATCCGTTAATTCGTTGTTCTAAATATGTTAAAACCTTTAAACGATCATGTAATCGTTAAACCTCTAAATGACGAACGAACCACTGAATCCGGTATTATTATCCCCGACACCGTTAACCAAGAAAAACCGGAAAAGGGTGAAGTGATTGCCATTGGTCCGGGAAAATTAAATGACAAAGGAGAAAGGATTGCGCTTGATTTGAAAGTCGGCGATAAAGTGGTTTTCACCAAGTACTCTCCAAATGAAGTGAAAATTGATAACCAAACTTATTTGGTTTTAAGCGAATCAGATATTTTAGCGGTGATTGAGTAAAAATTAGGGATTTGGGATTAGAAAATAGGGGGTGTAGATAATTAAAAACTATTAAATTTATTATTAAAATTAATTAACTATTTTTATCAATAAAAACTTATGGCAAAACAAATAATTTTCGATGAAAAAGCGCGACAAGCGCTCAAACGCGGGGTTGACCAATTAGCCAACGCGGTAAAAGTAACTTTGGGTCCCAAGGGACGAAATGTGGTTTTGGATCGTGGTTTTGGTTCTCCGACTATTACCAATGATGGTGTAACAATTGCCAAAGATATTGAATTAAAAGATAAATTTGAAAATGTTGGGGCTGAACTGGTTAAAGAAGTAGCCACCAAAACCAATGATGTAGCCGGTGATGGGACAACCACTGCCACCTTATTAGCTCAAGCCATGATTAACGAGGGTTTGAAAGTGGTAGCTGCCGGCGCTAACCCCATGGTAGTGAAACGCGGAATTGAAAAAGCGGTTAACGTGGTAATTGACGAACTACATAACAAGGTATCTAAGCCAATTGATAACAAGGAAGAAATTGCTCAAGTTGCCTCCATTTCAGCCAATGATCCAGAAATCGGTCGCATTATTGCCGAGGCCATTGAAGAAGTGGGCAAAGAAGGAGTGATTACCGTAGAAGAATCACAATCATTTGGCATTGAAAAAGAAGTGGTCAAAGGCATGCAATTTGATAAAGGCTATGTTTCTCATTACATGGTCACCAATGCGGAGCGCATGGAAGCGGAATACAAAAATGCTCATATTTTAATTACTGATAAAAAAATTTCTTCTGTCTCTGAAATTGTTCCCACCCTGGAAAAATTAGCGGAAACCGGCAAAAAGGAATTGGTGATTATTGCCGAAGATATTGATGGTGAAGCTTTAGCCACTTTAGTGGTAAACAAACTACGCGGAATCTTCAATACTTTAGCCATTAAAGCGCCGGCCTTTGGTGATCGTCGCAAAGAAATGTTAAAAGACATTGCGGTTTTAACCGGCGGAAAAGTTATTTCCGAAGAAGTTGGATTGAAATTGGAAAATGTTACTTTGAATATGCTTGGTCAAGCCGGGAAAGTGGTAGCTACCAAAGAAAACACCACCATTGTTGAGGGACAAGGTGAAAAATCAGAAATAGAATCGCGAGTGGCTCAAATCAAAAAAGAAATGGATTTATCAACTTCTGACTTTGACAAAGAAAAATTACAAGAACGCTTAGCTAAATTATCCGGTGGTGTAGCGGTGATTAAAATTGGTGCAGCCACAGAAACGGAAATGAAAGAAAAAAAACTACGAGTCGAAGATGCTGTTCATGCCACCAAAGCGGCGATTGCCGAAGGAATTGTTCCCGGTGGTGGTGTTGCCTTAGTTCGCGCCTCCCAAGCTTTGGAAAATCTGGAAATTGTTGATCAAGAAGAAAAAATGGGGGTAGAAATTTTACGCAAAGCCTTAGTAGAACCCATAAAACAAATTGCCATTAATGCCGGTAAAGACGGTGCGGTAATTGCCGAAGAAGTGAAGAAAGCCAAAGGGAATGTCGGGTATAATGCCGCCAAAGATACCTATGAAGATTTATTGGTTGCTGGTATTATTGATCCCACCAAAGTTACTCGTTCCGCCCTACAAAATGCCGCTTCAATTTCTGCCATGTTACTAACCACTGAATGTGTTATTACCGATGAACCAAAAGAAGATAATGATCATAACCATGGTGGTGGTATGCCGGGGATGGGTGGTATGGGTAGCATGATGTAATGCTTATTTTTACGCAAAGAAGCGGCCTTCAAACCGCTTCTTTTTATTTGACAAAAAATATTCCCCTGCTAAGATGCTTACGCATTCAAAATCTGAGGTGATAATGGAAAGAAAAATCAAACTCCTCTATGAACAAACAGTACAAAAAACGGTTTTAAGATTTATCTCTGAAAAAGCCGCTTGGATCTTTAAAATTCTTGGTCTCAATCAAGAAGAAGTTAAAAGTTTGGTTAATCAATGGTATATAGAATTTGCCCGAAATACTACTGATTCTTGGAATCGCATCTCTGAATTTGCCGTTTGCTTTCCAATTTTTCTCCAAGCTGATATTCACTATTATGTCGTAGTTTCCTACTCCGAGGAAACCCGTGACCCTAGTGAAAAAGTCGAAATAACCAAAATCATTGTTATCCAGACACCTAATGATGATTGGTTTAAAAATGGAGATTTAAACGCTTTCATTAACTATGTGAATACTCAAACAGTAGCTACATACAGTCGGACTGTACTTAAGGATAATTCCAGCGAAGAATTATTGTTAATCCAAAATCCGAATAACAAGGGAAAACATCCGGGAGTTCAACATCTGATTGCCCAATTACAAAAAGCCTAATACTACAAACAAGACAATGTCTTGTTTTTTTATTTGACAAGAGTTACGATTTTGTTAAGATAACTACGCATTAAAAATGTCGGAGGAATAATGGCAGATACCGTCAAATTAATTAGGAAGAAAATTCATCAAAATGCTATTCTCAAATGTTTATTTGAAAAAGTCGGTTGGATTTTTTCCGCTCTTGGTCTGAATCAAGATGAAGTGAAAAAATTAACGGCTCAATGGTATCTAAACTTTACTCCGATGGACATTGGATTTTTTAATCAATGGCATGAACTTGGAATTTGTTTTCCTTTTCTCAAAGAAAAAGATACTCAATATTTTGCCGTAATTTCAATTTGCCAAAAACCACAAAGTCGCGATGGCGAAGTTGAAATTGCCAAAATCGTTATTCTTCATTGTCCAGAAAATATTAGCTGGTTTCACAAGAGTGATTTAAGAACCTTTATTTATTATACCGATACACAAGAAGTGGCCACCTATAGCCGAACTACGTCAATGGACAATTACTGGCAAGAAACATTATTGATCCAAAGTCCGACCAAGAAATCAAAGCATCCGGCGGTTCAACCCATTATCAGGAAACTACAACAATCTTAATTTCTTTAATTCAAAAACAGGACAAGGTCTTGTTTTTTTCTTTTATAATGAATTTTATTCTTTAGGCTCAATTCCGGCCATGCGCGAAACCTGTCTGGAAATATCACGATCTTTTTCCATTTCTTCATGTGCATGTAGGGGCGCAATTTTTTCAATCAAAGACTGAATTTCTTTTGGAGATAAGATGCTTCCTTTTTCTTTTTCGGCTTGAGCTATATCACGCTCAATGCGTTTTAAAAACTGTTTACTATCTAATTTATCCAATGATCCCTTAGCAATTTGGCGCATAAAATGATATGGCAATGACATGACGGCATCTTCCTTGGCATATTGGTTACGATCCAACCAAAAATGATGTACCAAAGAGGAAATAACCTCTAATCGATAATGATCAATTTCTTTTAATTCCTGACCACGAACTTTTTCACCATTTACATAATTCATTAATTGAAAAACCGCCACCTCGGCTGAAGCCAAATTCTCTTGTTGCCATTTTGGGGTTAAATTTTCATAATCAGTATTCGCAATATCAATTTCAACATTACCGTCAGCGGTCATACGCACATTATCTTTGGTTTCTCCCGGTTGCAATTGAGTTTTATAACGTGCTTCAAACAAAGCATCACCGGCCGGTTTCCAACGAGGTTCATATTTACCGGTAACTTGATTTTTTCTTGGTTCGCGCCAATTATCGTGCAAACTTGAGGCTACAGAAGTAACCAATTGATCAAATTTCCCCTCTCGTTCTTGCAAAAATGTTTTCCATAGCGACTCCACTCCCCGCAAATATACCAAACCACGTAAACCAACCTCATCACCCAAATAACCATGAATCGTATTAATGTTATGCAAAAAATGTTCTAAACGTCGTGCTGGTAAACGACCTGCAAATGAAGTCGGGACCCCTGTTTTATTATTTTCACCATAGGGCATGTAAATTGTTACCTCCACCTCTTGAGTACCAGGGATTTCTCGAATTTCCATTTTTTTAATGGTTGAATCTTGAACAAAACTCCCATTAAAATCCATTACTTCTTTGGTTAATGATTCATCAGATAATTCAATTTTCACATCACTCTTCTCTGTTTCCCTCTTGTTTTCCTTAATATTTTCTTCATTTTTTGGCTTTTTTTTCTTACCTAATAAACTCTCAAATACTCCCCAAACCATAAATTTAATTATTATTTAATTATAATAATATTCTAACAAATAAACAAAAAACACTCAATTTGAGTGTTCAATTTTTATTCCTTCTTTTCCGGAGGCAAGAAATATAACTCACCCAAGAAAACAAATTCCGTAAACTCGACTTGCGTCGCAACATATTCCCAAAACTCTGCGCTAACAGCCATCTGAAATTCTTGGTCACCAAACATTTTCATGCCTTTGAAATTACAATGATACTTTTCATCAAGCTCACAAAAACAATTCTTAGATTCAAAAACAACTTTGGCTTCAATTTTATCTTTACCGGGACTCGATTGTTCAAATCTCAAAGTCATGGTAAACAATGCCCAATGTTCCTCTGGTTTTCGATCAAAAGATACAGACAACAAAGGGAATCCAAGCAAATCATAATGAAGATTCAGCTGATCGATCAAATTTTTCATTTGAATATCAATCGCAACTAAATTATCCCTTAAAACTTTTTCTTGAGCTTGTAATTTTTCCAAAGATGCCAATGATTCTGTTCTTTCATTTAAAAGTTCACTTTTCATCTTTCTTAAACGAATGACCATGTCATTAGAATTCATAGACCCCCTCTTGATTAAGGGATTTACATCTTAAAATTATTTATCTTTATTGTCAAATTTAGACATTGAAACGAAACACACAAACATCACCATCTTTCATCTCATAATTTTTCCCTTCAATTCTTAACAATCCTTTTTCCTTAGCCTTGACTTCACCCTCACAATCCAATAAATCCCGCCAATTGATTACTTCAGCGGCAATAAACCCACGTTCAAAATCAGTATGAATCACACCGGCCGCTTGAGGTGCCAAAGTTCCCCGCTCAATCGTCCAAGCACGCGATTCTTTTAGTCCGGAAGTAAAATAAGTAATTAAATTTAGAATTTTATAAGCCTCAACAATCACGCGATCAAGTCCGGTCATTGGCAATCCGGCTTGCGTTAAATATTCCTTAACTTCTTCATCAGATAATGAAGTTAAATCTGATTCCAATTTGGCACAAATGGGAATAACCACCTCATTTTTTAAAAGCGGAATATCAATCTCCTTGGTTAAGTTATTTTCATCAACATTAACCACATAAAAAATCGGCTTAGCAGTTAAAAAATTATAAGTTTTAATCAATTCTTTTTCTTCATCGCTTAATTCCATTTTATTTATCAATTTGCCGGCTTCCAAATCAAGCTTGATTCTTTCAAACACTTCCAATTGTTTGCGTAAATTTTTTTCATCATTGGCTTTGGCGCTTTTTAATTTATCTTTCATTTTTGGCAAAGCATTATCCAAAGTTTGCAAATCAGCAAATATCAACTCCATATTAATGGTTTCAATATCACTTTCAGGGTCAACCTTACCGGCCACATGGATAATATCTCCGCTATGAAAATTTCGCACCACCTCGACAATGGCATCCACTTCTCGAATATTAGCCAAAAATTTATTTCCCAAGCCTTCGCCTTGATGAGCGCCACGCACCAACCCGGCAATATCAATAAATTCAATCGTTGTATAAATGGTTTTTTCTGATTTATTTAAAATCGAAAGTTTTTCCAAACGATCATCCGGGACTTTGACAATCCCTTTATTTGGCTCAATCGTACAAAAAGGATAATTGGCAATATCAATTTGTTTTTTGGTCAAAGCGTTAAAAAGAGTGGATTTCCCCACATTTGGCAACCCGACAATTCCGATGGAAAACGACATAAATTAATAAAATCAAATTAAATTAAATAATCTTTAATACCTCCATATAATAAAAAAGACCCGGACTTTCGTCAAGGTCTCCTAATTTTGAACAAAAAATTATTCCGTCTTTTCCGCCACAGGCAAAAATTCTATTCCCGTAACCAAAGCTTCAAAATCCAAACGGTACTTTACATAATTACTTACATTACGATCCAAAATATTAAAGGTAGCGCGCATAATTCGATCATCGGTTAAAATTAAAACCGTAGGAATTTGATTGTCCTTATCATCAATATCAATGAAATATAGTAATACTCCCAAATCAAACTCTTGTTGATCAATGAAATTTATTTTAGCAAAAACATCCTGTTTTTCTTCTAAACTTAATTTCCATAAGTCAACATAATCATCTTTTAAAGTTATGGCCTTAATCATTTCCGCCACATTTTTCGGCTGAAGCATCAATTGATATTGAGGATCTGCGTCCTCTGATATTAATGTCTTTTCACTGGGTGAAACTGGTTGTTCCTTTTTTTGTTCATCACTTAATGCCGGCATTTTTTCAACGGAATTTATAATCTTATTAGCGCTTTGCACTTCCCAATCAGATGGAATATTTAATTGCACACCGGCTTCTTCATTTTTATAAACCGACCAACCTTCAAAATTAACTTCATCGGGCAATTCACGATTTTTATCAAATAAATTCAAAACTATTTCCTTGTTCATGATATTTTCCAATTCCAGTTTTTGCGCTTTGCTGGTCAAATCAGAGATTTCTTTTTTTAAAATTTCCAATTGACTGTTTAAGGCAACATTTTCTTTGCCTTCTTTTTTAATTTCCGATAATTGATCACGGAAATAGCCAAAAACCACGCCCACAATGGCTAAAATTACAATTGCCACCACCGCTAAAGTAAACAAAGAAACTTGTTCTTCTTTGTTTGTGGTTTTTTTTGCTTTTTCTTGTACAGTTTCAACCTCAAGCCCCAAATCTTCAGCTGTTGTTTTCTTTCGTCTTGTCATATTTTTGATTATTTATTTTATTTCAGAAATAGTTAATTATTACCTACAATTGTGCTTGCTAGTATTTTACCCATAAATCGGGATTTTGGCAAACCAAGTTATGTACACTATTTATTTAATTTATATTTGAATTTTTATAAAATTATCAAATCTGCTATAATGATAGTTGAAATAATAATCAAACAATATGGTTACTGCCAATTCAATTGAAGATTTGTTGAAAGATCCGAAGCAACTGAAGTCAACCTCCGCCACAAAAACAAAAGCCACCGCGAGCAAAGCCTCTGATGATCAATCTCCAACCGCTAAATTAAGCCAAAAATTAACAGATATCAGTTTGCAAGAACAAGAACAAAAAATCCAAAAAAAAGCCTTCCAACAAGGTCTCCCTTATATTGATTTAATCGGATTTCCCATCAGCCCGGAAACCATTGCCATTATTCCACGTCAAACTGCGGAAGAACTAAAGGTAATCTGCTTTTTATATGTTGGTCAAGAGATTAGAATTGGTGCTGTTAATCCCAATGACGAAAAGATCAAGGAATTAGCTTATCAAATTGGTGAAAGAATGCGCGGTAAAGTGGAAATATATCAAATTTCCGATCATAGCTTTGAAATAACGGCAAAACTTTACGACAAAATTCCGGTTTACAAAAAACCGCCCAAAGGTATTGAGATTACTGAAAAGGATTTATTAAAATATGAAAATTTGGGCAATGACTTTACCAAACTAAATGAATCATTAAAAAAAATCACCAATTTAACCGAAATGACTTCTTTGATAATTGCTGCGGCTTTGCAATCTGGATCTTCTGATATTCATATTGAGACCGAAGAAGATGAGGTGAAAATTCGTTTGCGGGTTGACGGTATTTTACATGATGCAGCCAGTTTGCAAAAAGAAATTTGGACTCAATTGATCGCCCGCATCAAACAAGTTTCCGGTTTGAAAATCAACATCAATGACAAACCGCAAGATGGTCGTTTTACTATTTTAAAAAGCGACGAAGAAATTGATGTCCGTGTTTCCACCTTACCAACCTCTTATGGAGAATCAGTGGTAATGCGTATTTTGAAATCATCAGCGGCCAGTTTACAATTTGAAGATCTTGGTTTATTTGGCATTGCCAAAACACGATTGGAAAAAGAAAGCTCCAAACCTCATGGTATGATAATCACCACCGGTCCAACCGGCTCCGGTAAAACCACTACTTTGTACGCAATTCTAAATAAATTAAACAAAGAAGGAACAAAAATAATTACCTTGGAAGATCCAATTGAGTATCGTTTAAAAGGCATCAATCAAAGTCAAATTGATCACAGCAAAAAATACTCTTTTGCTGATGGCCTACGCTCCATTTTACGTCAAGATCCGGATATTGTTATGGTGGGGGAAATTCGTGACTTGGAAACCGCTGATGTAGCGGTAAATGCTGCACTTACCGGTCACTTAGTAATTTCTACCATTCACACCAATAATGCGGCCGGAGCAATTCCGCGTTTAATGAATATGGGAGTAAAAGGACATTTCTTAGCGCCAGCGATTAACACAATTATGGGACAAAGATTAGTTCGCCGTATTTGTGAGAATTGCAAAACTGAGTATCAACCAACCCCTGAAGAATTAGAAATAATTAAATCTGAATTAAATAAAATACCATCTGATCATCCTGATCGTCCGAAAATGGATAATTTAAAATTTTATATTGGTCAAGGATGTGAAAAATGCAATAATTTGAAATACAAAGGACGCATTGGTATCTATGAAATTATGGTTCTTAATGAACAAATGCGAAAAAATATTATTTCCGGAACACCATCAACTGATGATATTGAAAAATGGGCGACGGAAAATCAAATGTTAACCATGCTCCAAGATGGTTTAATTAAAGCCTCTCAAGGAATCACCTCGATTGAAGAAGTTTTCCGTGTTGCTCAATAAATTATATATAAAAACGCCTTTAATCTGGCGTTTTTTTGTTAGCTATTGACAAAAATATATTTTTCTTGTAATATATACAAGCTATAGAACTTTCCCATAGGAGGGACTCCCCTATGAAGAGGCTGATTTCTTTCAAAGAAAACTTTCAAGAAATTTCTTGGCAAATTCGATTTTTAGTTGCTCCTTACTGGCGTTTTTTCATTTTGCATTGGCCGCAACCGATCAAGGATTTGGTGATCCGTCTGCACCACTGGTACTGGCGGATGGCCAAGCCGGACTTTGTGCCGGCCTATCAACTGCAAAAATACATGTAAAGCTATGAGTCATTAACCAATGACTCTTTTTTTTAACTCTCGCAAATATTTTTGAAACTTTGAATATGCTAAAATTATTGTTTGAATTTTATCTTTTTTGGTTCCTGAAGCAGAAATTTCATAAGCCTTTAATTGAATTAAAATATCAGCACATTCCAAAAGAATTCGTTCTAAAAATACCCGACGAAACTTTCTTAATTCTTGTAAATCATTAACACTGCGCTCACTTCTTTTTTTTACACAGATATCTCGCAACTTAACCACATAATCTTTATCCAAAACCAAAACAAACCTAAGCATTGGAACATTTACCCGCTGGCTACCATCACTCGGATCAATAAAATATTTTAATTCCGGCAAATTACCAAAGCGATGTCGATCAACATTTTTTTTAATGGCTTGCTGAACATAAACATTTTCACGACTACCACCTTCATTGGTTTTTATATCAATTGCCACGAATTGTCTATCCGGCTCATCATCATACTGAACCCCAAAATAAATATCTATACCACTGAAAATATCATCATATTCACTAGCCATCCCGATATTAATTTCTTCATCACCCAAAACCATTTCATCTTCAATAATTTGTGGCACCAAATATTCGGCCACAATTGCCGCTTCCGTTCGTTGATGGATATAACTAGGACTTTCTTTAATTCTTCTTATATCTTCCAAGTCTCGTTGACGTTCAACTTCACCAACTAACTCCATGCCCGCGTCACCAAAATTCTCAATTTTAGGTCGCAATTCCTCCCAAGGAGTGATTACCTTTTGTGTAAACCGGTAATTTTCAGAACAATGAAATCGATCCAATTTGAGAGGATTAATTAAATCACTAGCACTCTTTTTTTCAAAGGGATTAAAAACCATATAATTAAAAACTTATTTTCCGATCCGACTGATTAATCATTATATCAATTGTTTGTATTTTAATCTTTTGTTTTTTCAAAACTTTGGTTAGTTTTTCACCCCATTCAATCATCACGACAGTATCAGGATTATTCAAATATTCAGAGAGCCCGACAGCCAATAAATCTTCAGGGGAAACACGATAAGCATCAACATGAATCAATTTTTTTATTTTCTTATTTTTAATCGGATAAACTTTTAATAAAACAAATGTCGGGCTGGTAATACGATTTCTAACACCCAAGGCTCGTGCCACACCCCTGACAAAAACCGATTTACCGGCACCAAGATTACCATTTAATAATACCACTTCGCCACCTGTTAATTTTTGAGCGTATTCAGCTGCTAAACGCAAAGTTTCTTCTTCTGTTTTAACTAAATATGTTTTCATAAAAAATTAACGCACCAATTCCCAATTGGGATCAGGACGAAACCCTTTTATTTTTTGAAAATCTTTTTTCAAATAATGGAAATAAGCAGGCAAGGCAATCATCAAAGCATTATCACCCGTATTTTCCATAGCCGGAAATTTCAAATTAATCTCAGGTAAATTGTTTTCAAAAATAGTGGTTAATTTTGATCGCAATCTTTGATTCGCCGCCACCCCACCCCCAATAAATAAACTCTTAACTTGATATTTTTTAGCTGCCAATAAAGTTTTTGACACCAAAACATCAGTTACCGCTTCTTGAAATTCATAAGCCATGGCAATTTTTTGAGCTTTGGTTTTCCCTGATTTTTCCCAGGCATACAAAACCGCAGTCTTAATACCGGAAAAGCTCATTTCAAATCCCGGGACATTGATCATTGGTCGCGGTAAATCAAAAAGCTTTTTATTGATTGATTTATATTCAAGAGCCAAACGAGAAACAGCCGGCCCCCCGGGATAACCAAGATTAAGAATTTTGGCGACTTTATCAAAAGCTTCACCCACCGCATCATCTCTCGTGCCACCGATAAACTTATATTTTCCATGTTCTTTCATTAATATTAACTCAGTGTGTCCGCCGGACACAACTAATGAAAGCGCGGGAAATAATTTTGCAATATTTTTCGGTTTTTCATTTATTAAAGATGAATATACATGCCCCTCAATATGATTTACTTTAATCAATGGTTTCTTCCACGCAAAAGCCAGTGCTTTAGCCGTCTCTGTTCCCACCAACAAAGAACTGATTAACCCCGGCCCACCGGTAACCGCAATAGCGTTTAAATCCTGAGGTTTAATTTTTTCTTTTTTCAAAACCAAATCAATCAAAGGTAAAATTTGTTTAATATGCATTCTGGCGGCTACTTCCGGCACCACTCCACCAAACTTAGCATGAGTTTTTACTTGTGAAGAAATAACGCTCTGCAATGGAGTAAAATTATTTTGATCAACACAAATCAAAGCTACCGCGGTTTCATCACAGCTGGTTTCAATGGCTAAAATTTTTATTGTTTTATAGCTAGACATAAATACATTATAACGGAAAAATCAAATTTTTCAATTCATCAAAATTATTTACCTACTAAATCTTGACTATTATAATAAAGTTTGCTATAATTTTACCGACATTATCATTTTGCCGCCATCGCCCGCCTTGCCCGACGCAAGTCGAGGCAGGTCTAGTGGTTACTTGCCAGCCAGAGCTTTAGCAAAGGCTGGGGACGCCAGGTTTTCCCGCCAGAGGCGGATAAACATCCTGGTAACCGGGGTTCTGCGCCAAAGGCGCATCCGCCTCTGGCGGAGATTCCCCCCAAGAAAATCATACTTTATAATTTACAAATTAATATTTTGCCGCCATCGTCTAGTGGTTAGGACGCCAGGTTTTCATCCTGGTAACCGGGGTTCGATTCCCCGTGGCGGTACCATGAACTACAAAAATTGGATATTTAAGTTAATGATAAACCAGTAAAAACAGCGTAAGCTGATTTTTTGTTATATTGAATAAAATTACTTGTTTAATATCATCAAATCAGTTAAAATATTACTATAAATAGTTATAATAATATGTTTAAATTTGAGTCCCCGTCATTAGCACCAAAAACGCCTCCATCTTCAAAACATGAATTAATTGATCTTGATGAAAAATTATTTGAGCAATATCTATCATTTTCTCGTGCAGTTGCCGAAGTGAAAAAAATTACCGCCCAGCCCGATTCCTCCAAAGAACAAGCGATAGGAGTTTTAGAAAAATTTAATTTTTCAAAAAAACAAACGGAATTATTTATTTCAGGAATTAACAAGCTTTACCAACGAAGAGAAATCACGCAAAAGATCAAACAACAGTATGTAGAACAGTTTGAAAACGAAGCCCCAACAAAAATATTTCAAGCCATTTTCCACTGTTCTGGCAATTTTGGCTCGGTAGAAATTTATCCTGATGAAAATAATCTAATACTAATCTGCGATGATCCAATCGATGTTGGGCAAACCCTTAACACCAACATGGATTTATTTATGGCTGCTCAGCAAGACCCGGAAATTCCGATTCCACAAGTGCGAGAAGAAGCTATAACAAATACCCCCGCTGGAATTTTCATTAATAAACCAATCGAAATCAACGGACTCGGGACACTTGAAGGCATTATTATAATCAATCGGGCCGTTATTCAATCTCGAGGGACTGATATTAGCCATGTAATCAAGCACGAACAACAACATGCGGAAAACTCTTTATATTATCGACCAGCAATCAAGGAAACCTTGGATCAAAGTAAAGATATTACTCACCTTGTTTCCATGTTCCAAGAAATTATTGATGATTTAAAAACAAAAGCCCCAGAAGAAACATCCAAACTTGAAAATACTGCGGAAAATCAAAATTACATAATAGATATCTTTAATAAAATTAATTCTCAATTACAAATTTTAATAGAAAAAACTAAAAAAAATACTTTGGATGCTGTTATCAAGGAAGAACTTTTAGCTTTTTATATGGCGGATGAACCAGGTGATGAAATTGCAGAAATGCTACCACAATACATGAGTAAAGCAGAAGAAGTTTATTATAAGGCCCTGGAGCTACTTGACAAACTGGTCTTCAATTATTTGTCATCAGATCTTGCAAAAGCATTAAATATAAATGTGAATAATGTAAGAGATCGTTTATTTTGGGGATCAATAAAAAGAATCGCGGGAATAAAATTAGCCCAGGAATCTGAGATTCATGACCCTCTAGCAAATATTTATCAACAATTTGAAAATATTCAATCAGTACTCAGACAAAATTGGGAAGCAGGTCACGAAAAAGGACTCCAAATTTTAAACCAAATAAAGCAATATCAGAAAACAAATCCAGATTTCCATGACACACTAATACCTCTTTTAATCAGCCAACCAATTGATAAATGGGAAACTATTTATCAAAATATGCTTAAAAAATTTAATTTATAATTTAAATAGTTAATTTATGAAAATTTTCAGAGAGTTCCCATCACTCCCAGAAACAAAAAAGGAAATTATTAACACAAAAAAATTAATCGACATTTTAACTAACCCAGAAATTCATACCCCAAACCAAATTGCAAAAGCGGAATTAACTATTGCTTATGATGGTACTTTGTCGTGGCTTCATAAGGTTAAAGATCAAATAGATCAAAAGCTATGGGAACAGCTTTATCAAGAATTTCTCGCCCTTGATGAACAAAGATTCAAATCTAACAGAGTTAGTGATGCCGAGATTCAAAAACTTTTGCGAATTTGTGAACAATTACCCCAAATATAGCCCAGTCTATTGACAATTTTTTGGATTTAAGATATAATTAGGTTTATTATTCTTCTTAATTTAAGAAAGAAGATCGACTCGGACTTCCCTTGCGTCATCAGAAATGTGGCCCATTGATTTATCGGGTCACATTTTTTTATGAACAATGCAAAGAAAAAAGTTCCCACTTTTCATGACTTGGGAATTTCACCAAATTTATTAAGATCAATTGATCAAAATAAATTTATTACCCCTACACCAATCCAACATCAATGTATTCCGACGGCCATCACCGGTCAGGATGTTGTTGGTATTGCCCAAACCGGTACAGGGAAAACCTTGGCTTTTGGAATCCCATTAATTCAACGCGTAGGACAATTAAAAGCTCAAGGATTAATTCTCTTGCCAACCCGTGAACTGGCGATACAAGTTGATGAAATGTTAACTAAAATTGGTCGTTCCTTAGGATTACGAACGGCCGTGATTATTGGAGGAGCTTCAATCAAACACCAGATTCAAGCCCTTAAAAAAAATCCTCATTTAATCATAGCCACACCGGGAAGAATGATTGATGTGCTTGATCAAAAAATTTTTAATTTGGATAAAATTAAAATGACTGTTTTAGATGAAGCGGATCGAATGTTTGATATTGGATTCATGCCTCAAATAAAACAAATTCTTAGTCGAGCCAAAAACAATGAGCAAACTATGTTGTTTTCCGCTACCATGCCTCCGGCTATTGCGGAAATCGCCAGCAAATTCATGAAATTACCAGTCA
Source organism: uncultured Gammaproteobacteria bacterium (assembly GCA_964413735.1). Lineage (GTDB taxonomy): Bacteria > Patescibacteriota > Patescibacteriia > UBA11705 > UBA11705 > CAYPSS01. Next base: position 137,780 of record CAYPSS010000001.1, on the reverse strand, counting down.
GAATTGAGGTGGCTCCGGCCGGCACTCCGGCTTCCGGAATTGAACAAGAAGTTTTTATTGTTAATCAAAACTCCAAACTTGATTTAATGGAAAAATTATTAGATGAAAATACCGGTACAATTTTGATTTTCTCGCGCACCAAATATGGGGCTAAGAAAATTTCTCGAAAAATTAACCATCTCGGTCATACGGCCATTGAACTTCATTCAGATCGATCTCTGGCCCAACGGAAATCAGCCATGGCCGGATTCAAAAATGGTCAATATCGAATACTCGTTGCCACTGACATTGCCGCTCGAGGAATTGATGTCAAGGATATTTCCTTGGTAATTAATTTTGATTTACCCGATAACACGGAAGATTATATTCATCGTATTGGACGAACCGGTCGCGCCGGCCATCAAGGAAAAGCAATTTCGTTTGTTACCCCGGATCAAAAAAGAGAGATCAAACAAATTGAACGATTAATAAAGAAATCACTCACGATTCTTTCGTTACCTCAATTACCAAAGCGTGAAGAAGAGCGGTTGCCACGATTTGCCCCCCAAAATAGTGTCAAACGTTTTCATAAAACTAAAAACGAAACCAATACCTTATGGAATGAAAAGTTAGACACCAATCACCGGACTGCATCGACATGGAAAAACAATAATCGCCCACGTCGCAAAAACAATAATTCTAAATCTTGGGGCCCTAAAAAATATTCAAGTAGGCCCAAGCGACAACAAAAAAATACTTACGTCAAACACTTTAATTATTAATTTATATAATTAAAGCATCAAATAAATACTGAAGTTATTCAGTGTTTTTTGATAGAAAAAACCATTGGGAATCCCAATGGCAAAAATTCATTATTATTTTTTTCAACCAAGATATTTGTCTGATAATCAATCTTACATTATTTGTGATACGTCCATAATTCAAGTAACAAATATGCGGCAATCAACCTCATATCATCCGTGATATAGTTAGAATCCATTTCCTCTGCCTGCCCATTACTCCACTTAATAAGAGGGGGGTCCCAATGAGCAACAAGTTGCCCATTCTGATCATATATTTGATTACCAGAGAAAGAACCAATTAAAAGTCCATCGCTATCAAAAACTTTATTTCCCGAAACATAACCACGGAAGCGAGAAAATTCATTAAAACAATAATTTCTAGAATCAATACTCCATCCGGACATAAATGTCTCCAAATAAAGGCGCTGACAAATTAACACTAAACAAAAAAATAGTCAAGAAAGCAAGACAATACCGTGCCTCTTGATTTTATCATTAATTTAGGTTATTATTTGATTAAGATAAATTATGAAACTAACAAAAATATTCGTTTGTCAACGGTTATTTTATTTGATAAATTCCGTTGTTAAGCTGAGTATTGAATAATTATGTCAGTTCCAGTAAAAAAGAAAACTTCAGGGAAAACCAGACGAGGTCGTTCCCATGAAGCTCTCAAACAAGTGAGCACCAGTTCTTGTTCCAATTGCGGAGCGAAAATTCGTCCACACCACGCTTGTCCGGAATGCGGTTTTTATAAATCACGCCAAGTGATGAAAACTCGTACCACCAAAAAGCAAGAACAAAAAGCGAAAAAGGAACAAAAGGAAAAAGACCAAAAGAAAAAATTAGCCAATAAATAATTGAAAGATTTATGTCGGGAATTTTAATTTTCGGGTTAATCAGTGCCGGATTGGCAATCATTTATGGCCTGTTTTTAATCCAAGGAATTTTGAAACTTAGTGCCGGATCAGAAAAAATGATGGCGATTGCCAAAGCCATTCAAGATGGAGCCCAAGCTTATTTAAATCGACAATACAAAACCATCGCCATTATCGGCGCGGTTATTACTATTTTATTGTATTTTATATTAGGTTGGAAAACCGCTCTGGGATTTGTTGTTGGTGCAGTTTTCTCTGCCTTGGCCGGATATGTAGGTATGAACGTTTCTGTTCGCGCTAATGTGCGAACCACTGAAGCCGCCAAACAAGGAATGCGAAAAGCTTTGGATGTCGCGGTTAAGGGTGGTGCGGTTACCGGCATGTTGGTAGTTGGTCTAGGTTTATTGGGTGTTGCCGGATTTTATGCTATTACCAAAGACGTTCATGCATTAATCGGATTAGGATTTGGCGGAAGTTTAATTTCTATTTTCGCTCGTTTAGGTGGTGGGATTTTCACTAAGGCCGCTGATGTTGGCGCTGATTTGGTTGGTAAAGTTGAAGCCAATATCCCGGAAGATGATCCACGCAACCCGGCGGTTATCGCGGATAATGTGGGTGATAATGTTGGAGATTGTGCCGGTATGGCTGCTGATCTTTTTGAAACTTACGCTGTTACTGCCATTGCCGCCATGCTTCTTGGTTCACTGGTTTTCACCAATTTTAATAATGCGGTTTTATATCCCATTGCACTCGGTGGAGTAGCCATCCTTGCTTCAATTATCGGGACTCAATTCATGAAACTTGGGGCCAAAAATCATATTATGGGCGCTTTGTACAAAGGTTTGATTGTCGCCGGCGTTGTTTCCGCCATTGCTTTTTGGTTTATTACCGATTGGATGTTGGCCGGTAACGGTTCATACACCACCATTAATATTTATTTAACTTCATTGGTGGGTTTGTTTGTAACCGGCGCCTTAATTGTTATTACTGAATATTATACCTCAACCGCTCACAAACCGGTTAAATCAATTGCCGATGCTTCAACAACCGGACATGGCACCAACATCATTCAAGGTTTGGCTGTTTCCATGAAATCAACCGCCTTGCCTATTATTGTTATTGTCCTTGGAATATTTATTTCCTTTGAATTAGCCGGCTTGTATGGTATTGCCGTGGCCGCTATGGCCATGTTATCCATGACCGGAATAATTGTGGCTATTGATGCTTATGGTCCAATTACTGATAATGCCGGTGGTATTGCGGAAATGGCTGAACTACCGGAAGAAGTTAGAAATGTTACTGATCCACTTGACGCGGTCGGAAACACAACCAAAGCGGTAACCAAAGGGTATGCTATTGGTTCTGCTGCTCTGGCTGCTTTAGTTCTATTTGCTGATTTTACTCATGCAATTAATAATACAGGGAATATTGTTTCTTTTGAATTAAATGACCCTAAAGTTTTAATTGGCTTATTTATTGGTGGATTATTGCCTTATTACTTTGGCGCCTTATCAATGCAAGCTGTTGGTAAAGCAGCGGGTAAAGTAGTCGAAGAAGTTCGTCGTCAATTCCGCGAAATTCGAGGAATTATGGAAGGCACCGCTAAACCTGATTACAAAACCGCGGTTGACATTGTGACCAAAGAAGCCATTCGCCAAATGATTTTACCGGCATTAATTCCGGTAATTGTACCGATTATTATTGGTTTTGGATTAGGGCCCGAAGCACTTGGCGGATTATTAATTGGCAGTATTATTACCGGATTGTTTGTAGCTATTTCCATGACCACCGGTGGTGGCGCTTGGGACAATGCCAAAAAATACATTGAAAAGGGTCATCATGGTGGCAAAGGCTCAGATGCGCACAAAGCCGCAGTTACCGGAGACACAGTTGGCGATCCTTACAAAGATACCGCCGGGCCGGCAATCAATCCGATGATAAAAATCATTAATATTGTAGCGTTGTTAATTATCGGCTTGGTAATTAAATTCATGTAAACACTTCTCAAATAAACAAGAAACGGCTTCGGCCGTTTTTTGTTAAGACTTGATTATTTTAATGTTTTCTGATAGAATTTTAACATTGTCTAATAATAAATATTTAAATTATGAAGCTAACCAAACAAGTTTTACCAAAAAACATTATTGAGTTAAATATTGAAGTGGAAGCTGATGAGCTACAACCGTTTTTGCAACAAGCAGCCCAAGAAATTTCTCAAAACAAACCCATCGAAGGGTTCCGTCCGGGCAAGGCCTCTTTTGACATCGTTAAACAACGCTTTGGTGAAATGGCGATTTTACAACAAGCCACCAACACGTTAATCGCTGATTTCTACTACAAGGCCATTGAACAAGAAAACTTACAAACCGTGGATCAACCGGAAATTGATATTGTCAAAATGGCGCCGGGCAATCCGTTTATTTTCAAGGCTAAAGTTGCCCTATTACCGGAAATCGAATTACCAAATTATAATCAAATCAAATTAAAAGCGGTTAAATCAATTGAAATTAAACCTGAAGAAATAGAAAAAGTAATCAATGATATTCGTCGCATGCGCGCCACAGATAAGAAGGTTGATCGCCCGGCCAAAATGGGAGATAAGGTGGAATTAAACTTTGAAACTTTTGTTGACGCCGTCGCCATTGCCGGAGGCAAAGCGGAAAAATATCAACTGCTTTTGGGCGATAAACAAATGATCCCCGGATTTGAGGAAGCATTGGTTGGGCTCCAAGCTGAAGATAAAAAAGAATTTGAATTAAACTTCCCTAAGGATTATCATAATAAAAATATTGCCGGGAAAAAAGCAAAATTCAAAGTGGAAATTCTCAATATCTCAGAAGTCATTTTACCGGAATTAAATGAAGATTTTATCAAAGCACTGGGAGCTAAATCAAAAGAAGAATTGGAAAAACAAATCAAAAGTAATTTGGAACATGAAAAACTACACAAAGACATGGATGCCAAAGATTTGGAACTATTAAATACTTTAATAGAAAAAACCAAATTTGGTGAAATCCCTGATGTTTTAGTTAATTCGGAAACACACAAAATGATGGAAGAGTTAAAAGATAATGTGGCCAGACAAGGTTTGGAATTTACTGAATATTTAAATCATTTGAAGAAAAAAGAAACCGATTTGTTGCTTGACTTTACTCCTGATGCTTTAAAAAGAGTCAAAACCAGCTTGATTATTCGCGCGGTGGCCGAAAAAGAAAAAATCGATACCAATGACAAAGAAATTGAGTTTGAACGACAACGAACCTTACAATCTTATCAATTTAATCCGGCTATGGCCGAGCAGTTAAAGCAAATAGAAGCCAATATCAAGAGTGAAGCGGCCACCCGTTATTTTGCCAATGTTATTGTCAATCGTAAAACCATGGAATTCCTGCGTCAAGCGATGATTGAAGGGCACAAAAAACATGAACACGAAGATCATGATCATGACCACGAAACTGATACAGAAAAATAAACAGCCTCGTAAATAAAAAGTAGCGCTCCGGCGCTATTTTTGTTATAATAAAGAACATATGAGAGATTACTTCAACCTAAAATTCAATTTAGAAATTGAAAAAGCACTTCGTTTTTTAGTTAAAAAAACTCCCCTATCAAATAAAAAGAGCCGGAAGCCAATATTATTTCACAATATTCGAGTCGGTACATATTTGTATGAAAAACAATATTCACTAGATATAGTTTTAGCTGGTTATTTACATGATTTGCTTGAATGGACTAACACCACCCAAAAAGAAATATCAAATCTATTTGGCAAAAAAATAACTAAAATCGTAACAGCTAATTCAAAAAATAAAAAGATCAAAAATAAAGTTCTTGTTCTTGAGGATTTGATTAAAAGATGTGTAATAATCGGAGAAAAAGCGCTAATTGTCAAATCAGCTGATATCATTGACAGTTTTCGGTGGTATGAGAAACAAAACAATCCAGAACAGCTGATTTATTGTTATAATAATGCTTTTCTGATTTTAAAATTTAAACCAAAAAAATTCAAAGATCCAATTTTCCAAGAATTAAAAAAATGGAAAAATAAATATCAATCACTAATATGAAATTTGGTGCTCATGTTTCCATTGCCGGAGGGATTCCCAACGCTCCACTCAATGCTCAAATAATTGGAGCAGAAACTTTTCAAATCTTTTCGCGCTCTCCTCGCGGTGGCAAAGCTCCGGAAATAACACCGGAAATTATCAAACAATTTCAAGTTAATTTATCCAAAACAAAAATAAAAAATTTTTATATTCACGCCCCATATTTTATTAATCTGGCCAGCGCCAACAATCGAATCAGACAAGGATCAATCAGTATTTTACGCGAGGAATTGGAACGAGGCTCAAAACTGGGAGCCACCGGATTGATGTTTCACATAGGTAGTGCCAAAGATTTTGGCAGAGAAAAATCATTGAAATTGGTAGTGGAAGGTATTAACAAAATTCTAGCCGGGTACAAAGGGAAAACTCAATTTTTAATTGAAAACTCCGCCGGGGCCGGAGAAATTATCGGCGATACTTTTGATGAAATCGGCCACATTCTAAAAAAGATAAAAAACAAAAAAGTCGGGGTTTGTTTGGATACTTGTCACTTATTTGCCTCAGGCTATGATTTAAGAACACCAAAAGCATTAAATAATACTTTAAATAAATTTGAAAAATCAGTTGGTCTGAAAAAATTAAAAGTATTTCATCTAAATGATTCACTGGCTCCTCTCAATAACAGAAAAGATCGTCATGCTGATATTGGCCATGGTGAACTGGGAAAAAAAACTTTTGCCTTGATAATCAATCATCCAAAATTAAAACATCTTGATGCCATCCTGGAAACACCGGAAATAAAAATTGATTATAAAAAAACAATTTCATTATTAAAAAAATTAAGCAAATAATTATTATGCCCAAGAAAAAAATCGTTCGCGAAGTAAACCCGATTACTCGACCCATTAGCTTGAAAAAAATGTCTGATATTAGTTGGCGAATTTTTCGCATTATGGCGGAATTTGTTGACGGTTTTCAATTTATTTCCACGGTCAAAAAAAGTATTTCCATTTTTGGTTCAGCCAGATTATCACCAGAAAACATTTGGTCAAAAGAAGCGGAAAAATTAGGTGAAATGTTAGCTAAAGAAGGCTTTGAAGTTACCACCGGCGGAGGTCCCGGTATTATGGAAGCTGCGAATCGTGGAGCTTACAAAGTAAACCCCGGTCTTTCTAATGGTATTAATATAGAATTACCAAAAGAACAACGAATAAATCCTTATGTTGGACGAGCTATTGGATTTTATCATTTTTTTACTCGTAAAGTTATGCTTAGTGCTTGTGGTCGTGCTTATGTATTTTTCCCAGGTGGATTTGGAACCCTAGATGAATTTATGGAAATTCTAACTTTGGTGCAAACAAAAAAAATGGTGGCTACTCCAATTGTTTTGGTTGGCGTTGGTTATTGGACTCCTTTAATTAAATGGATGGAAGAATATTTTGCCAAAGACTTAAAAACCATTGATCCGAGAGATTTGAAATTATTCCATTTGGTTGATAGTGCGCAAGAAGCTATGAAATATCTTCGCAAAGCCAAAGAACGAACAATTTTTTAAACAAACCAAGCGCCCATACCGGGCGCTTTTTTATTTTAAAAAACAGCTTTATATGATATTATTATTCATATGCCCAAAATTGCCATTGTGTCTGATTCACACGACAATGAGCCTAATATAAAAAAATTTGTCGCTTTTTGTCAGCAACAAAAAATTGATTTTGTAATTCATTGCGGTGACGTTACTAATGATAAAAGTAAAAAACTTTTTCAGGATAATATTAAAACCGTTATCTTTGTTAATGGAAATGCTGACATAAACAAAAAAACCTCTACTTTCAAAAAACAAGTTGAGACAGATGATCATTTTATTGAATCAACTATCGATAAATTACATATCGCGGCTTGTCACACAAAAAGCAAAGCTCTGAATTTACAAAAAACAAAAAAGTATGATTATATTTTTTATGGACACACTCACCTACCTTGGCAAGAAAAAATTGACAAAACCGAATTAATCAATCCAGGGACACTGGCCGGCATGTTTACCCCACCAACATTTGCGGTGCTTGACACAAAAAATAAAACCCTTAAACTGATTTTAGTTAATCAATTGCCCAATATATGATGCTTGAAATGCATGAAAATAATATTGAATACGCAAAATTAAAAAAAATCCTAGAAATCCTTAAACACGACGGTGTTATTATTTATCCAACGGACACAATATATGGTTTTGGCGCTGACATTAATAATCCCAAAGCCATTGAACGCGTATATAAAATTAAACAAAAACAATCAACCGGATTTAGTTTTATAATTCCCGACTTATCAATGATTGCCAAATATGCGCATGTCAATGATTATGCTTATCGAATTATGAAAAAACTGCTCCCCGGTCCTTACACCTTTATCCTAAAAGCAACAAAACTGGTTCCTAAGCAATTAATCCCCAACAAAAAAACTGTTGCCATTCGAATTCCAAATAATAAGATTTGTCTAGAATTAGTAAAAAAGCTAAATTCACCGATTATTACTACCAGCGTTAATTTATCCGGCCAACCTCCCTTTTCCGATCCTTTGGAAATGGAACAACAATTTGGAAATCAAGTTGATATAATTATTAATGCCGGAATACTTCCCAATGATCCATCATCAGTCATTGATTTAACTGGAGATCAACCTCTAATTGTTCGGCGTGGTAAGGGCGATGTTTCAATGTTTGAATAATATGTTTATTGAAGTTCACGTAAAAACAAATTCCAAACAACAAAAAATTGAAAAAATGTCGAAACGACATTTTCGCGTTTATTTAAATTCAATTCCGGAAAAAGGCAAGGCTAATAAAGAATTAATCGCCCTATTATCAGAATACTTTCATACGGCAAAATCAAATATTTTAATAAAAAAGGGATTAACCTCAACAAACAAAATAATTGAATTACCTAAAATAGAGTAAAAATAAATAATAAGAGTCGTAAAAGATTTATAAAATGTTTCACGTGAAACATTTTTTTGTATAAAATTATAATGCTATTATTTGTTAAACAATTACAATCTATAAATTATTATTCTGGCGATGATTCAGATAATTATAAATTGCAATTCAAAATAATACACGCCAATTTTAAATAATAATCACAATTAAAACAATTACAAACAGATCAACGATAAAAAGAATACGATTCAGACCTAGCAATTATTAAAATCAAAGCCATTCGAGCATTTGTGTATACTATTGTGAACAAATAAAACAAAAAAAACGCTTTCGCGTTAATCATTGAGCTTTTCATGATCTAAACATTTAATAGTATTTTGCAAAATAAACTAACAAAATTAATTGAGACCGAATAACAAAAACTAACCCAATCAACTAAATGTCTTATTATTAACAGTCAACAATTAATGAAGAACAAAGACTACAGATCGTCAATCTTTTTCGTGCTACAAAATGGTGGCCCTGCCGGGACTTGAACCCAGATTAAAAGCTTAGGACGCTCTTGTTCTATCCAATTGAACTACAGGACCAAACTATTATTAAAATGTTTCACGTGAAACATTTTAATTGACTTTTTACAAGAAAAACAAATAAATACCTAATTTTAATGTTTTTTATGCGTCGTAAAATATAGCATATATTGTCAAAACACTATAATAGCGCCAAATCGGCGCCAGTAGTGAACAATGGCGTGCCCGAGAGGAATCGAACCTCTGACCCACAGCTTAGAAGGCTGTTGCTCTATCCAACTGAGCTACGGGCACATAATTAAAAATCAACATAATCCCGTAGCGAACTGTCATCGTCCAACTCTCACATAATTCCACAGTCGGAGTAAATTAGTCCGCCTCTGGCGGAGAGCTACGGGCACATAATTAAAAATCAACATAATCCCGTAGCGAACTGTCATCGTCCAACTCTCACATCATTCCATAGTCGGAGTAAGTTAGTCCGCCTCTGGCGGAGAGCTACGGGCACATAATTACAAATAAACACAACCCCGTAGCGAACTGTCATCGTCCAACTCTCACATAATTCCACAGTCGGAGTAAATTAGTCCGCCTCTGGCGGAGAGCTACGGGCACATAAAAGTAGTAAGTAATAGCGAGACGAGTATTAAAAGGGATTAAGGATTAGGGATTAGGGACGGGGGATTGGGGATTAGGAAATGAGGGAATAAAAACAAAAACCACATTTTCACTCTGAACTTGTTTCAGCGTCTAAGCTACAAGATAAAGAGAATAACAAACAACGATACATCAAATTACTGAAAAGTATAATGTTTTATAACAAAAAAGTCAATTACTCATGATTTTCTTTTTCGTCTTTGTCGCCCATGAAAAGCCTGGTAAACTTCATGCAAATGCTGATTGGTAACATGCGTATAAATCTGAGTAGTGGTAATCGAAGAATGCCCCAGCATTGCTTGCACTGAACGCAAATCAGCTCCATTCATCAAAAGATCAGTGGCAAAACTATGTCTCATTGTATGAGGCGTAATGCTCTTATTTAAGCCAATTTGTGCTGCATACTTTTGAATTGTTCGTTCAATACTGCGAGGTGTCAAACCAACATAATCTCGATCATTTAATTTGGTTTGATCCCGTTTATTAGCCGCTTTGTCATGACCTATAAATAAAAACCCATTATGATCACGTCTAAGTTTTAAATACTCTTTAGTCCAAGCTCTGGCTTGTTCAGAAAGAAAAACTACCCTGATTTTACCGCCCTTACCGCGGATGGAAAATTCGTCTTTTTCCAAATTAATATCACGTCTTAAAGAAGCTAATTCGGAAACACGTAGCCCGGTAGAAAATAACCATTCCAAAATTGCTTTATCGCGATATTGAATAATTCTGGTATCAGATGATTGCAGGGGAGCATCCAATAAACGATCTAAATCCGATCCTTCAAGAAAATTAACTTGGCGCATCTCGGTTTTTGCCAATTCAATTTTTTCCGGAGCCAATGATTTAATATCACGCTTGGCTAAGTATTTTAAAAAGCTTCGCAAAGCAATTAAATGGTAATTCTGCGTATTTTTCTTCAAATTCTCTTTGCGCAGGGGATCTCTTAAACGATTTAGCCAAAGGCGGTATTTACGAATTTCTTCTTGAGTTATTTTTTCCGGAGTAGTGATTTGAGAATCTTTTAACCACCCGGAAAATCGTCTTAAATAAAAATCATAATTGCGGATTGTCCGCTCAGTTCGTCCTTTGGAAACCTCCAAATCTTCTAAAAAGTCAGTTATTAAATTGTCTAATTTATTAACCATAATATTGAATGCGCTTATATTGTACGACACTAAATCATTTTGAGCAACAATTGTTTGTGTATAATTATGCAATTTTTCTTTTATTTTTATCTTTATTTGATCTTGCCAAAATTTAATATCTGTGCTATATTAGAGGAACAATTAATCGGCTCTGTGGAATAGGCTTTGAAAATTCATAGAATCTTCGGCCATTCGGTGGAGCTCGCCAAAATATGCTTGATCCGAAAAAAAAGCAGAAGATCATCAATAAGTTTAAAACGCATGAAAAGGATACCGGTTCTGCCGAAGTCCAAATCGCGATTTTAACGGAAGAGATCAAAGAATTAACCAAACACTTGCAAGAACACAAACAAGATCATTCCTCACGACGAGGTTTATTGAAGAAATTAGGAGAAAGAAAAAGATTATTACGTTATCTAAATGCAGAAAACACGGAAAGTTACGATAATTTAATCAAGGAATTAAAATTGCGCGTATCACGTAAGTTTCAAGAAAGAGAAGAAGAAATAAAACGATTGTTAGCAGCTGAAGAAGAAGAAGAAGATTTGGAAAAAGAAAATAATGATGACGCTGTAGAATCAACAGAAGAACCCAATAAAGACGAAGAATAATTTTACCAATGCAAAAACCTCCGTTGTGGAGGTTTTTGCCAAATTATAAATTAACCGTTTGGCCGTCAAACAAATAGGCTATTAAATAATCAATAGTCTGGAGTTTGATGGTCAAGCAAAAATATGAATAACAAAACTCTCAAAGAGTATAAACTGGAGTGGGGCGGAAAAGACCTGATTGTTAAAATCGGTCTAATGGCCTTTCAAACCAATGCCAGCTGTATTGTACAGTATGGTGAAACTGCTGTGCTGGCCACGGCGGTGATGAGCCCGGATGCCAAAGAAGGAACTGATTTTTTTCCTTTAATGGTTGATTATGAAGAAAAAATGTATGCGGCCGGGAGAATCAAAGGATCTAGATTCATCAAACGTGAAACCAAGCCAACCGATGAAGCGGTTTTAACTGCGCGTTTGATTGACCGAGGATTACGCCCTTTATTCGACGAAAAAATTAGAAACAATGTTCAAATTGTAGTAACCGCACTGCAAATTGACGGCGAAAACGATCCGGACATTCCGGCGATGATTGCCGCCTCCTGTGTTTTAAATATTTCTGACATCCCCTGGGCCGGACCAATTGCACCGATCAGAATCGGACAAATTGATGGAGAATGGGTAATTAACCCAACTTATTTAGCGCGAGAAAAATGCAGTTTTGAATTAACTTCTTGTTATAATGAAGATAAAGTAATTAATATTGAAGCTTCTGCCAATGAAGTACCGGAAGATATTATGCTTGAAGCTTTTAAATTCGGATTAAAACACGTTAAAAATTTACAAAAGTTTTTAGCGGAAATCAAAAAAGATATTGGCCGAGACAAAATCAGCCTAGATACTTTGTTGAATAAAACCGAAGAAGACGAGTTGGATGAAAATCAAAAATCAAGCGCCAAAGAATTTGAAAACGTTTGTGCACAAGCCAGAGAATATGCTAAAAAAAACATTGATAAATATCTTTTCAATGTTCCGGTTGGTACCAAGACTCAACGCAAACAAAAAGTCTATGCTTTGAAAGAAGAAATCATTGCCATGCTTCAAGAAAAAAATATTGGCAAAGAAAAAATCAAAAAAGCTCTGGAATTCTTTGATTCGTTTATTGAAGAACGCGTCAGCCAAGCAATTATTGAAGAAAAAAAGCGCGTTGACGGTCGAGGTCTGACTGATATTCGAACACTATCAGCCGAAGTTGGATTGTTCAATCGTTTGCACGGTTCAGCTTTATTTCAACGAGGTGAAACCCAAGTATTATCTGTTGTAACGCTGGGATCACCCGGTGATGAACAGCTTCTTGACGGTATGGAAATTTCCGGCAAAAAACGCTTTATGCATCATTATAATTTCCCTCCTTATTCTGTTGGAGAAGCCGCGCCACTACGAAGTACCGGTCGTCGTGAAATCGGACATGGTGCTTTGGCGGAAAAAGCTTTGCTGCCGGTATTACCAAACAAAGAAGAATTTCCATATACCATTCGTGTTGTTTCCGAAGTAATGGGGTCAAACGGTTCCAGTTCAATGGCCTCAACTTGCGGTTGTTCATTATCATTAATGGATGCTGGCGTCCCAATCAAAAGACCGGTGGCCGGTGTGGCAATTGGTCTGGCTTCCAATGAATCAAGCAAGTTCCAAATAATTACTGATATTCAAGACTTAGAAGATGGTAATGGGGGAATGGATTTCAAAGTTACCGGTACGGAAGTTGGAATTACCGCCATTCAAATGGATACCAAAACTCATGGTTTAACCATTGATATGGTTAAAGAAGCCATGGAGCAAGGCAAAGAAGGACGATTGAAAATTTTGGCGGTGATGGCAAAAGCAATTGCTGAGCCGCGCGCTGAGCTATCTCCCTTTGCCCCGAGAATTATCACGATGAAAATTAATCCGGATAAAATTCGCGAAGTTATTGGTCCAGGAGGAAAAATCATTAATGATATTATTGATAAAACCGGCGTGGTTATTGATATTGAAGATGATGGCACAATTTTCATCACCTCTCCTTCGGAAACCGGCTCAAAAGAAGCAGTGGCCATGATTGAGGCTTTAACCAAAGAAGCGCAAATCGGTGAAATTTATACTGGTAAAGTGGTAAGAATTGCGGATTTTGGTGCTTTTGTGGAAATTTTCCCTGGAACCGATGGTATGGTCCATGTTTCGGAAATCGCCAAAGAACGAGTAAATGATATTCGTAAATACCTAAAAGAAGGACAAATGGTAAAAGTCAAAGTAGTGAAAATTGATCGTGAATCAGGCAAAATCGGATTATCAATCAAACAAGCATTATAATTTGATAAACAAAAAAAGCTTTCGGGCTTTTTTTGTTTGCTAAAATCAGAGCCATCTTCATTTTTTTGATATTATCTGTTAAAATTCAAAATATGCTTAATCGAAAAAACATTTTAACTTTAATCGGAACAATTCTAATAATCGGATTATCAATTTTTATTTTAATAAAAACCGACATTGACGAAATAAAAAATAATTTATCCGGAAATTTTTCTTTTTATCTTCACATAAAAGAACAAAAACTTTCCCAAATGTTACCGCAACATCAAGAACTTTTTCAGAATTTTATTAACCCACTATTTCCCGGAATCACCTTATCATTAACTGATTGGCAATTATTAAATGGAACGGAGATGGCTGTTGTTAAATATCAAAATTCCAATTGGCAAATTGCGATAATTACTCAAGAAGACTCAGAAAATCTACTGAAATCAAATCTAGTGCCTTATTCAAAAATTGATAATTTGTTATTATTCCCAACCTTACAAACTTCCGCCAAACTTCAAACCGGCCAACGCTTAAAAAATAATATCCCCAAATCAATCCGAGCAAAATTTCATGATGCTTATTTGTTTTATTCCGGACAAGAAAAATTATTCATTCCTCCTATTTTCTCCGAATATTTACCCAATGATCAAATTTTTGCCTTGATTGATTACAGCGAAAACAAAATTTTAGCCAAGACCAATATTAAGGCGCCTAAAAATAAAATGAATTATTCACCTCAACTAAACCAAAACTCTTACTTATATTTTAATAATCTGATCCCTGAACAAATGCCTGTTAATGCCGGACAAACAAAAGAAAACCTTATATATTTGTTATTAAATCAAATTTCCAAGCCAACAGAACTGGCGCATAATGGAAATTTAACGGAAATTGTTGTAAGAAACATTACCATGAGTGAATTGCAAGATATTATAAAATTTACTTTAGCCTCAATTTATCCGACGGAAAAAATCAAGTATCTTTATGATGGCACACCGGCCACTCAACTGATTATTGATCCTAAATCCTGGGTATTTAATCAAAATGCAAACAATTATAGCTACTTGGAAAATGATTTTCTTAAAATTGAACTGCAAAATAATGAGGAATCTTTTATTAAAATAATCATTAATCAATCAAATCAAGGAAATGCAGGATTATTCAAGGTATCCAGTCCATCAAACTGCCAAACAAAATCAAAACAAATAATCAGCTTCATGCCTCAAATTAAAAATATCAATAAAGTATTGATCAACCCAAATATTTTTAAAACAATATCTATTTGTATAGACTAGTGTAGACAAACTCTGTGGATAAAGTGTTTATATACACATACTTATCCACAGTTTTTTATTGTTAATATTTTTTTAAAATTCTTAAAATTTATCTTAAATTAGAGCAATTTACTCAAAAACATGGTTTTGGCATTGTTAAAATACTGAATTTATGCTATAATATAGAAGTAAGATAAGCCAACGTGCTGAATATCTTACATCCATGTGAACAATTTTACTGTGCATTTTGTTCTTTCGTACAATCCACATTTCCTCACACAAACTTACACCAGCTTCTAAACAAAGCCACAAAAACAAAAACAAAAAACAAGGTTCCTTTACCTTGAGGCTACAGTAAGACTCACAACAACAAACAATCCTACACTCGCGTGGAACCTGTCGTTTCCCTTGGTGGAATACGATGGATTCACACCATTCTAGGACTGTCGCAAGAGCGGCAAGCCATACAATAACATTGTATAATACAATTGGGCGTCGCCGCTCTTTTCTTTTTATTTGAATCTTTACATTCCACAATGTTTCAGGTATACTGTTTTTATAATTATTCCCAAACTTAAACTCTAATAATATGGTCAAAAAAGTAATCATAGCGTCCAAAGACTTAGAAATAATCAAAACTAAATTACAAGAGGAAAAAGATAATATTGAAAAAGAATTGCAAAAGTTCAGTAAACAAAACCCCAACAACCCTGATGATTATCAAACTCAATTCCAAGATATGGGCGAAGATGAAACCGACAATGTTTCCGAAGTGGCCCAATACAGCCTTGATTTATCATTGGAAGAAACTTTGGAAAAATCACTTCGCGATGTCAAAAAAGCCATTAAAGCTGTCAATGATGGGCATTATGGTATTTGCAAATATTGTGGCGAACCAATCAATGTTGAAAGATTAAAAGCGCGTCCGACCTCAACTTCTTGCATCACCTGCAAAACAAAATTAAAATCATTGTAATCCAATGAAAAAGTTATTTTGGCCTTTATTTGTCGGTTTAATAATAATTGCTGATCGACTTACTAAAATTTGGGCGCTTTTAAAACTCCAAGAGTCTCCTGGAGTTTTTGTCATCAATAATCACTATTTTGATTTAAAATTATTTCTTTCTATTAATAAAGCATTGGCTTTTTCTCTGCCATTGAACCAAATTATTATTATTTTATTATCTTTCATAATAATTCTACTTTTACTTGTTTATTTGATAAAATTTGAATCCACCCTTGTTTTCAGTCAAAATTGTTTTATTTCCCTAATAATCGTCGGAGCCATTAGCAATTTATTTGATCGAATATATTATGGTGGGGTAATAGACTTTATTACGTTTAGACTGATTAATTTCCAATATTCAATTTTTAATTTAGCCGACATTTTTATCATTACCGGCGGAATTCTTTTCATTATTAAAGAAATAAAAACAAAAAAAATATGAAATACTTTTTTATTATATTATTTAGTTTAATTTTATTAAGCCAACCGCTATATGCAGCACCGCAAAAACCCTTAGAAGTGGTAATTTTTACCGGTGCCGGATGCCCACATTGTGCCAAAATGTTATCGTACTTAGAAACTTTGAAAAATCAATATTTATTGAAAGTAAAAGAATTTGAAATTTATCATAGCACTGATAATCAATACGAGTTTTTGAAATATGCCAAAGTGTTTAACTTCCAAGCTAACGGCGTACCGATAACCATAATAGGCAACCAAATAATCAATGGTGAAAATTATTCATCACTTGTCTCTGCCATTGAAACTTGCCAAACAAATTATTGCCAACCTCCCAGCCAAATTGTGGAAAATTATTATGTCAGCCATGAATTGCCCGCCAAACCAAACCAAACAAACACAACCACGACCACCAATAATGCTGTGGTGTGGGGAATATTGTTGGTAGTAATTGTTCTCGCCGGAGGAACGGGAATTTACTTAGGAAAAAAACACTAATATGTTTTCTCAAATCACTTTACCGGCCATAATTGCCGCCGGTATCATAGATTCAATTAATCCTTGCGCCATTGGTGTCTTGATTTTTTTATTAACTTATTTAGTTGCCTTAAAAAATAAAAAACTGGTAATCGCCGTTGGTTTAACTTATATTTTGACGGTTTATATTGTTTATTTTGCCGCCGGAATCGGATTATTAACCGCCATTGCCTCCTTTTCCGTTACAGTTTTTATTTATTATTTTTCCGGTGCGTTATTAATATTACTCGGATTAATAACCATTTTTTCCTTAATCAAAAAAGATTCAGAGCCTGTATTAAAAATTCCAGAATCAGCCAAGCCCACCATTGAAAAATGGGTCAAAAAAGCTTCGGTTCCGGCCGCTATGATTTTGGGCGCCGTTGTTTCGGCTTTTGAACTTCCTTGTACCGGCGGAATTTACTTGGCGATCCTGGCGCTTCTCGGACAAATGGGATTAACCTTAAAACCAGTACTTTATTTATTGCTTTATAACTTTTTCTTTATTTTGCCACTGATTGTTATTTGGTTGTTGATTTTATTTGCTTCATCCTCGGAAAAAATCAAACTCTGGTTTTCAAAAAATAAAACCTTTTTAAGAATTATTATGGGAGTAGGAATGATTGTGCTCGGGATATTTATTGTTTTCAATATTATATAAATATAAAAGAAAAAAGCGTTCTAATAAACGCTTTTTGTAATTACAAATTTAAACTATAGGCAAATCCAAAACCAATTTTTGCAATCTTTTTAACTGATCAACATTATTAATCATTAAATCCACAATCGGATCTTTAACCACTTTACCATCACTGACAAAACCGGTTCTTGAACCAACAAAAACAGATAAACAACAATCACAAATAAAACGTGAACAACCGCAAGAACAAACATTATCACCCAAAATTCTGATATTTCCTTTTTGACATTGTGGGCAGATCATTGATTACCCTCTAAAAGAACTGTGATCATCTTAAAAAAAACTAAGCAATTTGTCAATATTTTTTTATTTGTCTTAAGTCATGGTAAAATGTAATATATGCTTGCCAAAGTAAAATCAATTGTTTTAACCGGCCTGGAATCGCAAATGGTGGAAATTGAAACCGATACTTCCAGTGAACTGCCGGCTTTTATTATTGTCGGATTACCAGATACGGCAATTCAAGAAGCCAAAGAACGTGTTAAATTTGCCATTAAAAACAGTGGTTTTATTTTTCCGCGTCAAAAATTAACCGTTAACTTAGCACCGGCCAATGTTCGCAAAGAAGGATCACTGTATGATATGGCTATTGCTGTTTCCATTTTATTAACAACCAAGCAATTAAAACAAGATCTAGGTGATTCAATTTTTATCGGCGAATTGGCTTTTGACGGTCAAGTACGAAAAACCAGTGGCATTCTTCCCGCCACCATTGCCGCTCGAGATTTGGGATATAAAAATATTTTTATTCCAGAAAAAAATAAAAGCGAAGCTTCTTTAGTAGAAGGAATCAATATTTTTCCAATTAATAGCTTGCACGAGCTTTATGCTCATTTAAATCAAGAAAATATAATTTCTCCGTTGATAACCGGCGGAATTATTTCTCCGGCATTTGCCTCTTATGAAGTGGACATGTCCTTTATCAAAGGCCAAGAACATGTAAAACGCGCCTTGGAATTGTCAGCGGCCGGCGCACATAATATATTAATGAACGGTCCACCCGGGTCAGGGAAAACATTGATGGCTCGCGCGCTACCTGGGATTTTACCTCCTCTTTCCAATCAAGAAATTTTGGAAATCACCAAAATATATTCCATTGCCGGATTATTGCCAAATGATAAACCAATTATTAATACCAGACCGTTTCGTTCCCCGCATCATACCAGTTCCGGCGTGGCGCTGGTGGGAGGAGGGAAGTTTCCTCGTCCCGGAGAAATCAGTTTGGCTCATCGTGGAGTATTGTTTTTAGATGAATTACCCGAGTTTCCAAGAATGGTATTGGAAAATCTCCGGCAACCGCTGGAAGATGGGGTGGTATCCATTTCTCGGGCTCAAGGAACATTGAGTTTCCCGGCCCGCTTTACTCTGGTGGCCAGTCAAAACCCCTGTCCTTGCGGTTATGCCTCTGATCCGGAACAAACCTGTACTTGTTCTATAGGACAAATTTTGAAATATCGAAAAAAAATTTCCGGCCCAATTCTTGATCGGATTGATTTGCATGTGGAGGTCCCAAGAGTTAAATTTGAAAAACTTTATAACGAAACAAAAGCAGAAACATCCAAAGATATTCGTGAACGAATAATTAAAGTTCAAGAAATTCAAAATCAGCGTTTCACGGACAAAAAAATAAAATTCAATGCGGAAATGCGACCCGAAGAAATATCCCAGTTTTGTCGTTTATCTGATGACAGTTTGGAATTGTTAAAAAATGCCACCGCCAAACTTCACCTATCGGCCAGATCACAACACCGCGTATTAAAAATTGCTCGAACCATTGCTGACTTTGATAATCAAAATAACATTTTATTATCTCATTTAGCTGAAGCTCTTCAATATCGCACCAAAAATATTGATTGACAAAAAAAGATATTTTATTTAATATAACAAAGCCTTTTTATTGAGGGTCATATGGATCAGGGAAGCATCCCGCTTAAAAGTATTGTGACGGTTATTGATCCCAATAATTTGTTTAATAGAAAACAAGGCCAAGTAAAAAAATACGAAATTCGTGGTGGTAAAGAATTCTTTGGTGTCAATTTCCCCAGATGTGAAATTGTGCATTTGTATGGAGCACAATACCATGATAAGATCATTGAATTTTTCTCGGCGGATCAGTTAAGAGTAGATGACGATTGGCGCTTTGATATCAAGGCCAATAACCTTTTTGGCCCCTTTATGTGGCATCACTTCGCCCGTATTAAAACTCCGATTGACCCAAATCAAGGTTGTCGAGTGAAAGACTGTCCTGGGAAAACCACTCATCGTGCCTTGATCAATGTTTGGGGCGTAGTTCATGAATTTGATTGTTGTGAACATCATTTCCAAGAATTCAACGGCACAAATCGTGACTATTTACCGTTATAAAAAAACAGCGTTGAACCAACGCTATTTTTTATTTTAAATTATTGAATATATTGTAATGGATTCATTTGCGCGCCATTAACACGTACTTCAAAATGTAAATGAGTACCTGTTGACCAACCGGTAGTCCCCATCATTCCTAAAACATCACCACGTTTAACCACGTCACCAAGTTTGGCATACAACTTACTTAAATGCGCGTAATAAGTAACAATGCCATTACCATGATCAACAATATACATATTACCATAACCCGTGCCCCAGCCGGCTCGCGTAACCACACCATCATCAGCCGCATAAATCGGTGAATTGTAATCACCATCAATATCTAAACCATGGTGACGCCAACTATAATATTGAGTAATTACTCGCCATGAAGTGGGCCATAACATTTTTCCGGTTCCGGTACTGCTACCGCGAGATTCACTTCCGGTTAAAATCTTTTTCAAATCAACTTGTGTATTAGAAGCATATTGCGGTCTGGAAACAGCAGTGGTGATTTTCGAACCCCCCGGAATAATTAATGCTTGTCCAATTTTCAAAGAATCACCGTCTGACAAGCTATTGGTTTCATTAATCAGCCCTTGATCAATCCCGTATTTTTTTGAAATGGAAATCAAAGATTCTCCACTTTTAACCAAATGAACCACCCCGGAAACCGGTAAAATTTCCAATTCCGCTCCCGGTCGAATCACACTACGCGCCGTTAAATTATTTTGCCACAAAATGGTATTCACGCTTACCCCATAACGAGTGGCAATAGCCGAAATGGTTTCACCATCACTAACTTTATGAACAATAATTCCTGAGCGTGGCGTAGCCGTGCCCTCGGGTAAATTAGCGTCCACAATGTTTTGTTTAACCACCACCGCCCCACCTTCTGTCACGGTACTTAATTCTTGCGCCAATTGTTCCTCAGAAATTTGAGCCATGTCATAAATTGTCCGATTGGTGGTTACTTGCGTACTTTTATCAATATAACTTAAAATTCTTTCTTGGGGATTAATGGTAGCGCGTTCTTCCACTATTTCCACTTCATAAGCTCCTTGATCAGTAAACAAAGAAAAAATAATGGAATTTTCTCCTATATTTTCCCGTCGTATCTCCTGAGCATTAATATTACCGACAAACACAAAAAAAACCACTAAAATCACCAAAAAATGAATACTGTATTTTTTTGTTAATATATTAAAAAACTTATTTCTCGCCGGAGAATAAACACCAAATAATTTTCTTTTAATTGATAGCGCCAAACGATAAAATGGTGAAAAAATTTTCCAGCTGATCTGACTAATTATTTTCTTAATTGGTCGAAAAACGATCCTTGATATTTCCCATATTTTATGAAACAAAAAACCTAGGCCAGCCAATGACCAAACCACTAATTTAAGTAAAATTAATGCAATTTTAGACATATTTCACAGCAGATTTTTCATCATAAATTCATTATACAATATAGCAAATTTCGCTCTTTGGGTCAATTGTTCTTATTCAATTTTTTAAAATCATAAAAAGAAAATTCTTTACATAGATAATTTTTGCTAATTTTAGTGTTTTATAATCAGGTTAGTATTGCAAATTTTAATTAATTGGTGTATAATATAAATAATTGAAATAAATTTTGTACCTTTATGTCAAATCGACATCTATCTCGTACCTTAGCCATGCAAGCTCTTTATGAATGGGATTTTCGCGGACAAAAAAAAGATGTTTTACCCCACATCATTGATTACGATTTTCATGAATTTTCTTCCAAAGAAGCCGACCAATCCTTTACCAAAAAAATCGTCACCGGTGTTCTGAAAAATATCAAAAAAATTGATACGTATATTGTTAAATATGCTCCGGAATGGCCGATTGATCAAATCACCAATATTGATCGGAATATTTTACGCATCGGTATTTATGAATTGGTTTTCGATCAAGATGTCCCATCAAAAGTAGCTATCAATGAAGCCATTGAAGTGGCCAAAGCATACGGAGGAGAATCCTCGGGAAAATTTGTTAATGGTGTACTAGGTACTATTTACAAAGATATTGGGCATATTGATAAAAGCGAGGATAAAGAAAACCAACCCAAAGAAAACGATTCGTCGATTGAAAAATAATTATTTTTATTACGCAAGTAAAGAACAATATCAAGGTATTGTGTTTTGCTTGCCACGTAAATTATTTTGCGTGGTTAATTCATGATAATCTCACTCATGCGACAACCACCAATCAGTGAGATTTTTTATTGAAAAATTTATGATAAAAGATTTAACTTTATTTGAGAAATCACTTAAATTAAAATTCAAGAATAAAAGCCTTTTGCAACAAGCGTTTGTTCATCGCTCCTATCTCAATGAACATAAAAGTTTTGAACTCGATCATAATGAACGATTGGAATTTTTAGGTGATGCTGTCTTGGAATTGGTGGTAACCGAATATCTTTATCTTAATTACTCAAATCCGGAAGGCGAATTAACCAATTGGCGCGCCAGTTTGGTTAATGGAAACATGCTGGCAAGAATTGCTCGTGACATCGAGATGAATGATTTTCTTTATTTAAGTCGAGGAGAAGAAAAAGACACAGGCAAGGGCCGTGATTATATTTTAGCCAATGCTTTTGAAGCTTTAATCGGTGCCATTTATTTAGATCGCGGGTGGGAACCGGCCAAAAATTTTATAATTAAGTATTTAATCCCGCATTTATCAGAAATTTTAGAAAAGGGTCTTTTTATTGATCCCAAAACCAAATTTCAGGAACTGGCTCAAGAAAAAGTCGGGATCACACCAACTTACAAGGTCTTAGATGAAGAAGGCCCGGATCATGCGAAAATTTTTACAGTGGGAATATACTTACAAAAAGATTTGATTGCTTCAGCCACCGGATCCAGCAAACAAGAAGCGCAGGAAAAAGCCGCCGCCTTGGCCTTGAAAAATCATAAATGGTAATGTAGTATATAGCTATGCAGCTGTAGCTCAACTGGATAGAGCGTCTGGCTTCGGACCAGAAGGTTGGGGGTTCAAGTCCCTTCGGCTGCACCATAAATATATCGGGCGCATAGCTCAATGGTAGAGCAGTTGCCTCTTAAGCAATTGGTTGGGGGTTCGAGTCCCTTTGCGCCCACCAACCTTCACCAAGTCTACGGCTGGCACAGCCGAAGAAATAATTTGGCGAAGGACAACTAAAACAAATTTCCCCGAGGGCCTGTAGCTTAGCTGGTAGAGCGCTTCCATGGCATGGAAGAGGTCAGGAGTTCGAGTCTCCTCAGGTCCACCAACTTTCAATGATTGGAGAAAACCGACTTTACCTTTTTTAAAATAGCATTAAAGGCATTTGAACGGTTTAAAACTTTCATCTCCCACAATAAATTCTTTTTCATAATAATCCGATCAGGATATTTTTTTATGAATCAATTACTATTTTTAGAAAAAAATAAAAAAAATTATCAAATTCGCTTTTTAATTTTAAAATTAATCAGACAATTTTTTGAAAAACAAAATTTTACGGAAATTGATGCGCCAATCATTGTTTCTCACGTCGGCCAAGAACCAAATATTATCCCTTTTCAAATCAATACTCATAATGAAAACAAAGAGACTTTCCCCGGTTATCTACACACTTCGCCTGAATATACCATGAAAAAATTACTGGCGATTGGCTTTGATAAAATATTTTATTTGGGAAAATGTTTTCGCGATTATGAAAGTTTTGGTGGCACGCATAACCCGGAATTCACTATGGCGGAGTGGTATCGTACCAACAAAAATTATTTTACTTTGATGGATGACTTGGAAAAATTGTTTCACTTTTTATCTCGTGAATTAAAAAAAAGAAAAATTAAATTTAATTCAAAAGTAAACTTCGATAAAATCCATAAAATGACTATGAAAGATCTTTGGAAAAAATATGCTAATGTAAATCTAGATCAACACTTGACCGTCAAATCCATGCATGATTTATGTCAAAAAATGGGATTTAAACCAAGCCAGAAAGAATCTTATGAATCATTATTTTATAGAATTTTTTTAAATAAAATCGAACCCCGATTAAACAAATCCGAGCTTTTGATTATTTATGAATATCCGGCAATCATGGCCTCATTATCAAAATTATCCAAACATAACCCCAAATATGCCGAGCGCTTCGAACTCTATGCCGGAGATCTGGAATTAGCCAATGCCTTTACGGAATTAACCGATGCCAAAGAACAAAAAAAACGCTTCCGCCAAGAACAAAAAACGCAAATTAATGAGGGGAGAAAGCCGTTACCGATTGATGAAAACCTGCTTCAAGCTCTGCCCGCCATGCCTCCAAGTGCCGGAATTGCGCTAGGGGTTGACCGAATCATTCAGCTTTTCTTAGCTTGTCAAAATATCAATGATGTGATAGTATTACCAGCATCAAAACAATTCAAATAACTTTTATTTTATGGGAACAACCTCTGACATTCGCAAAGGCGTCGTAATCAACCACCAAGGAGATTTATATGTGGTTTCGGATTTTCAATTTGTTAATCCGGGAAAGGGCTCGGCTTTTACCAAAACCAAAATAAAGAATATTGCCACGGGTAAAACCATTGAAATAACTTATAAAAGCAGTGAATCAGTAGAAACCGTTCAAGTTGATTATGTAAACATGCAATATCTTTATAAAAACAATGAGATGTATTCCTTCATGAATCAGGAAACTTACGAAACTTTTGAAGTAAACGCGGATGTTTTGGGTGACGATGTTAAATATCTCAAAGAAGGACTTGATGTGGTGATGGCTGTTTATCAAGGAGCAATAATTTCCATGCAACTGCCAAAAAAAATTACTTACAAAGTAGTTGATGCCCCTCCGGCCGTAAAGGGCAATAGTGCTTCCGGAAACATTAGCAAAAGAGTAACCTTGGATAATGATTTAGTAATCAATGCCCCGATCTTTATCAAAGAAAATGAAGAAATTGTCGTTAATACGGAAACCGGGGAATACTGCAATCGCGCCAACGAATAATTTTTTTTCAAAAAATCATCTGTCAAAGGGTGATTTTTTTATTAAGATATATAGGTTCACAACCGCATATTTTTATGATAAAATAACATTATAAAAATAAACAACTTTATGCCAAATAAAAAATTGGAGAAATTAAAACAGCTAAAAAAACAAACGGAAATCACTATCCAAGAAAAAAGCGCTAAATCTAGTTTAATTATTAATATTATTGTTGTTTTTACCGTGGTTTTATCACTGGCCACCGGACTAAGAATCATTCACGACATGATAATTATGGATAAAAAATTGAAAGATTATTTATCCATTACTCCGGCCAGTGCCGCAGAATTGATTAATGCCAGTTCAGTACAAAAACAATCTCACACCGATGTAAATATCAGACCCAATACCGGTTTTACTTTTACTCTTCAATATAAAAATGAAGGAACAACCACTTGGAACAAAAAAAATGTTTATCTAAAATCATTAACCACCGCCCTTAAATTCAGACATTCTTTTTGGCCGGATCCTTTTTTACCCGCTCAACTTCAAGAACAAACCGTAGAGCCAGGACAAATCGGTACCTTTGTTTTTGCTCTACAAGCACCACCAAATTTCGGAGATTATACGGGCGAATTTGTTTTGGTTAATGACAATGTTTTGATCAGGGGAGGCGAAACAAAAATCAGAATGAACGTGGTAGCCGAACCGGAAAAAATTATTGTCGAAAAACCAAGCTCGGAAAATGAACCTAACGACTCTCCTCAAATTTGTACTTTGAATTTACGAATTGCCGGTATTGATGCGGTTGACAATGTGTCGTGTATTGAAAAATTTTCTTTGCCAGAGCTCGGGCCAATTATGCGTGTCGGGTTATTTTATCTCGGTGGTCCATTTCATCCCGAGGAATCTGTAGCCATGTTCAATACCAAAGCCTGGCAAGTCTACGATCAAAATGATATTTTATTAGCCTCCATTCCGGCTAATATTGAGGTTAGATTTTTCTATAATTCAACCACCAAACAATATTCTTTTGATCACATTGACAAAACCATTAGAACCGATTCATATTTAAAATTGGCCAATAATAATGATGGTTTGTTTACGATCACCAGCTACAATGATATTCCTTCCTATAACAAAAATATTAATTATAATGATTATCTTGGGAATCTGGAAATCAGACATAACGATTGTTCCATCAAAACGTGGGGCTCTTGCGAAGACAAAGTTTGGGTGATTGAAACACTACCACTGGAAACTTATTTAGCCGGAATCCAGGAAACCACTAACTATGACCCGATTGAATACCAGAAAACCATGTCTGTTGCCGCCCGAACTTATGCGATGTATCATTATGATCGTTATTCAAAACATGACTGGGAATTTTATCATGTTGATTCACGTTACGATCAAGTTTACAAAGGCCAAGTTTCCATGCTTTTATTCCCCAATGTAAAAAGAGGAGTGGATGAAACCGCCGGAATTATCGCCACTTATGATGACAAAATAATTGTTGCTCCCTATTTCTCACGCTCTGATGGACGCACGCGCAGTTACGAAGAAGTTTGGAATTCCACCGTTCCTTATTTAGTGTCAGTGCCCGCTCCTTATTCCGAGGGCAAAACTCTTTTCGGCCATGGGGTGGGAATTGATGCTTCTGATGCGCTGCAAAGAGCCAAACAAGATGGCTGGACCTATGATCAGTTACTAAAATATTATTATACTAACATTACTTTGGAAAAAATTTATTAATACAAAAATCGCCGATTACTCGGCGGTTTTTTATTTAAAAGATATTATTCAATTTCTTCGGTGTCCGGTCGTTCCGGCCGTCGTCCCCCGGATAATTCAACATTAGCGCGACGATATTCGGAAACCAAATTGCTGATTTTCCGAACCGCTTCCTCCGGATCGGGAATTTGTCGAAAAACAAAGTTTTGTTCTTCTCCGGCCGTTTGAATCACCACATTACCATAATTTAACAAGGTGGCCCAAAATCCACGAGTATCTGAACGTACATCCTGCATTCTCCCCAAATCTTTTTCACTTAATTCTCGAGCAAACAAACCGAGCTGTTCAATATTTATTACCCGCATATTGGTAACAATCCAAACATCGAGATAATAATCAATAAAATTGGAAAAAGTAAACAAAATCACAAACAAAATAAATGCACTATTAACAAGCACATAAATACCGTAAAAAACCTCATTATGAAAATAATCAAAATTTCGAGCAAAATAAATATAGAAAAATACGGGAATGAAAATAAAGAAAAGCGCTAACAAAATTATTTTGGCCACACCAACCCAATGCCGACGATAAAAAAGTAAAACTTGTTCACCCGGTTTTTGATTGGGAAAATGATATCTGGTATACATATTTTAAATTAAAATTCAGAAGTTAAAGGGAAAAAATAAACAACAATACTCCAATCAATTTGGGAAATATAAAAATAGGAAACAAACAAAGCTAAAATCGAAAGCCCAATATAAGTAAATGTAATGGCATAAGCCCAAAAACTAACAAACCCAAATTTCAAAACATGATATAAATTAAAAAAAGTATAAAATAAAAATATGGCAATAAATATCAAATAAGCAAACAAGAAAGCCGACAACTGCAAAGACATAATATTTATATTAGTTTATTTTTCGGATCAATTTTCAAATGTTTGATTGCACCCTCTGTTATTATTCTACCACGAGGCGTGCGATTAATAAAGCCCAATTGCAATAAATATGGTTCCAAAACATCCTCAATAGTATCCATTTCTTCGGCCAATGATGCGGCCAAAGTATTCAAACCAACCGGACCACCATTAAATTTTTCAATAATGGTTCGCAACATCCGACGATCCGCTTCATCTAATCCCAAAATATCAATTTCAAGCATATTCAAAGCTTCATTAACCACTTTGGCATCAATTAATCCATTATTTTTTACTTCCGCATAATCACGAACTCGTTTTAATAAACGATTGGCAATACGAGGAGTCTTGCGCGAACGTACCGCAATATCCGGCGCGCAATCTTCAATTAAATTGGCATTTAAAATTTTTGCCGACCGATTAATAATTTTATTAATATCCTCATCAGAATAAAAATCCAAACGAAAAACATTACCGAAGCGATCACGAAGCGGGGATGATAATTTACTTAATTTTGTCGTCGCTCCGATTATGGTAAATTTGGGTAAATCCAATCGTAAAGTTCTAGCTGATGGCCCCTTGCCAATCACAATATCAAGCACATAATCTTCCATGGCCGGATACAAGACCTCTTCCACCACTCGATTCAAACGATGAATTTCATCAATAAATAAAATATCTCCGGGTTGTAAATTGGTTAAAATGGCGGCCAAATCACCGGATTTTTCAATCGCCGGACCGGTCGTAACTTTTATTTGCGCATTCATTTCATTGGCAATAATATGCGCCAAGGTGGTTTTTCCCAATCCCGGGGGTCCGTATAACAAAACATGTTCCAATGAATCTTGGCGGTTTTTGGCGGCTTGAATAAAAATATTCAAATTATCTTTAATTTTTTCTTGGCCAACAAACTCTCCTAAATTCTTGGGTCTTAAGGTTAAATCAAAAACACTTTCCTCAGTTTGCTCTTGAGGGTTGGTTAATCGTTCTTGATTGTCGTTTGATTGATTGTTAATCATAAACTAAGTTTATCACAAAAAATTAAACTCCCCAAACCCTACTATTGACAAGGTTTTTGATTTATGATATTATATAGAGTTCTTTTACCTGCCCGGATGGCGGAATCGGTAGACGCAGGGGACTTAAAATCCCTTGGCCTTGGCCGTGAGGGTTCGACCCCCTCTTCGGGCACAAATCAATTTCTTTAATCGCCGGAGTGGTGAAATGGTAGACGCGTCGGACTCAAAATCCGATGACCACTAGGTCGTGAGGGTTCAAGTCCCTCCTCCGGCACCAAATCAGATGAGGCAATGTTCTCATCTTTTTTGTTAGATTAATATATATTTTTTTGCTATACTATAAAAAAATAAATATGAAAAATAAAAAAACTTTTTTGTTTTACTTTACTTTAATGATTGTTACTCTTTTTTTTATTTTTTCCGGGATCTTACCTTCTTTTCTCAATCATAGTAATTGGCAAATACCTCGAGTAAAGGCAACCAATGCTCAAATTGCTACCGGCTCTTATGTGGGAAATGGGATTGCTCGCGCCATTACCGGAGTTGGGTTTGAACCAAATATTATAATTATTAAATCTGACTTAGCTGATGGCCAAGCAGTTTTTAAGACTACTGACATGGCAGGAGATGCAACTGCTTTTCTTGCCAATGCTGATGTTAATTTTAGTGGTGGCATTACTTCTTTGGATAGTGATGGTTTTTCCATTGGAACAAACACTAATACCAACGCCTCACTAGCAATATATCAATGGATTGCCATATACACTAATAATGCCTCAGATATAGTAATTGGATCATATACTGGCGACGGAAATGATAGTCGCAATATTACAGGACTTGGAATTAATCCTGACACAGTAATTATCAAGGGTGATATTGCTCAATTAGCAGTTTGGAAATCAAGTTCAATGGCCAATGAAATCACCCAGTTTTTTTCTGGCAACTCAGAATCAACCGCTAATATTATTCAATCATTAATTACTGACGGTTTTCAGGTTGGTACTGACGCAACAGTAAACAATTCTGGAACAACCTATTATTATATTGCGTTCACTAATTCGGCAGGAGTTTTTGCTGAAGGAACATATACTGGTGATGGAACAGATGATCGAGATATAACTGCCCCAAACTTTCAACCATCTTTTGTATTTATCAAACAATCAACCACTGAAATAGCTATAATGCGGACTAATAAACATTATGGAGATCAATCGATGGGTTTTACAGCTGTTGCTCAGACGACTGATCAAATCCAATCATTTTTATCAACTGGCTTTCAAATAGGAACATCCTCAACCGTTAACGCTAGTGGTGGCACCTATTATTATTTAGCAATTGCCTACCAAGAACAACAAAAAACTGAATCTTTTAGTATTTATGAGGGGAATTATGTGGGTAGCGGTACAGCCACCAGAGCAATTACTGGGATTGGCTTTAAACCTGACATTGTTATTATAAAAAGTGGTAATCACCAAGGCACAACAATTTTTACTACCTCTTTATTTCCTGAATTTTACTCAATGTTTTCTAATGCTAATGGTATTATAGCCACAGGAATGACCCTAGACGAAGATGGGTTTACTTTAATTTCTGGGTTAAATACCAACAATGCAAATACCCCCTATCATTTCATTGCTATTGGTAATTTGAATAATAGTAATAATTTTTCCATGGGTGTTTATACTGGTAATAACATTGATGGCCGTGAAGTTTCAGGGCTAGGCTTTCAACCAGACTTTGTGATGGTGAAAAATATTCAAATCTGTTGTAATATTCAAACAGCAAGATTTCGAACTTCTGCAATGACTGGAGATACTACCTCAGCTTTTAATGCAGAGGCCAATGGAACAAATATGATTGAGCAATTAACCTCTGATGGTTTTGTCTTGGGAAATCATGCATCTGTTAATGCTAATATCAATCGCTTTATTTATATTGCATTTAAAAATACCAGTGGTAAATTCCATGTTGGATCATACACTGGAGATGGAAACGATGATCGTGCCCTTGCTGATTTAGACTTTAATTCTAATTGGCTGTTTATCAAACAATCTGATACCCGGTCGGCGATTCAACGTTTTCGCAAAATGATATTTGATGTTTCGATTGTTTTTTATAATGGACTAATCCCAATTGAAAACGCTATTCAATCTTTCTCTGATTCTGGCTTTACTGTTGGAAGTGATGCAACTGCTAATCAATCAGGATCAACTTATTATTATGTGGCTTTTGATGGGCAAGCAGAAACAGAAAAGTCAGGGAACTTTACCATGAAAACTGGCTCTTATATGGGAAACGGTGCTATTGGTCGAGAAGTCAATGCCGTTGGTTTCCGTCCGGATTTATTATTCATTAAAACCGATACCGGCAATGGTTCTTTTGTCTGGGCGCAAAAAGATATGGCTGAAGCATCATTATCTTCTCTTTTGGTTTCCGGGGCAGCGGCCAATAATTATGTTACCAATTTAACTGATACCGGGTTTGTTGTTCATGACTCTAACAATGTCAACCAATTAAACGCCGGTTACCAATGGATCGCCTTTCAAGGAAATACTTCAACTAATTATATTTCTGGGTTATACATGGGTAATGGCAATGATAATCGTAATTTAATCGGTTTGGGATTTCAACCGGATGTTATTATTATTAAAGGAAATGACACCGCTGTTTGGCGAAGTTCCAGCATGAGTGGTGATATTTCTCAACTATTCAGCAATGGCGCCTCGGCCGCTAATAACATTCAATCAATCTTATCTGATGGATTCCAGGTCGGTTCATCAGCTAATGTTAATGCCAATTATGTTTTGTACCAATTTGTCGCATTCAAAAATACGACTAATCAATTTTATACTAACACTTATACGGGAAATACCACAGATAATCGATCTATTTCCGGTGTTGGTTTTAAACCGGATTTTGTTTTGACCGGCACCAGTGCTCAAAATAAAGTATTCAAAACCAATCGATATTATGGTGAGGTTTCAGGCTTATTAACTGCTACCGCCATCACCACTGATTTAATCCAATCTTTGGAAACTGACGGCTTTCAAATCGGAACCAACGCCATGGTAAATAATAATACTTCTGATTTTTATTATTTTGCTATTAAAGGCGAAACTGACGACACACCAACCGGAGAATATTTAATGAAGACCGGTAGTTATTCCGGCACCGGAGTAGCTCAAACAATTTCCGGGTTGGGATTTCAGCCCGATGTAGTTTTCATTAAAAGCGATACTAATGCCGGTAGTTTGGTTTTTAAAACAAAAGATTTAATGGATGCCACCACGTCGGCCGCTGCTTATGCGGTAGTAAATTTCACGGGCGGTATTTCCACATTAACAAGCGATGGCTTTTCAATTGGAACAAATGCCAATGTCAATACCAATGGTGTAACTTACCGCTATATTGCTTTTGCCAATTCCGGATCAACCAATTTTAAAACTGGCTTCTATACCGGAACAGGGATTGATAATTATTCATTTTCCGGCGTAGGATTTCAACCTGATTATGTTCTCATAAAATCAAACAATACCGCTCGTTTTGCCGTTTCTCGAAATTCTTCAATGGTAGGTGATTTAACTTCATATTTTGCCGGAACCGCTGAAGCGGCCAATTTAATTCAAGCGATAGAGACTAACGGCTTTCAATTAGGATCAAGCGATGTGGTAAATGGATTAGGAACAACTTATTTTTATATTGCGTTCAAATCAACAACCGGTAAAATGCAAGTTGGGACTTATACTGGTGATGGTCAAGATAATCGAAGTATTTCCGGTGTGGGCTTTCAACCTTCTTGGGTGACAATTAAACATGCCGGAACAACCGGCGGTGTTCATCGCTCGGATACTTTAAGTGGTGATTTAACCCAATATAACATGGCGACAGCTAACCTCGCCAATGCCATCCAACAATTTGAAACTGATGGTTTTCAAATAGGAACACATGCTTCAGTAAATTCTCTTAACATTACTTATCGATATGCAGCCTGGATGATTCCTCCTCCTGATGTTCAACAAACGAGCTTTAGATGGCGTGATGACAATGGATCGGAAACTACCGCCACTTGGCTGGAAGATGAGAATACTTCTTTAACCAGTTTAACACCAAACAGTGAAGTGCGTTTAAGAATTGCCATTGCCAATACCGGTACCACAACCGGGAATTATAATTATCGATTAGAATTTGGCGAAAAGAGCACCACTTGTTCAGCTATTTCCAGTTGGACTCAAGTCCCAGCGTCAGCCACAACCGAAGCATGGGAAATGTACAACACCACAAATTTAACCGATGGCTCAGCCACCACCAATGTTAGCGGGGGATTAACAGATGCCAATAGTTCTTTTGTAGCCGGTGAACAAAAAGACACTTCTGCGCAAACCGGAAATATCAGTTTAACCAATACTCAATTTACGGAAATAGAATATTCAATTATCGCCACAGAAAATGCCGGGAATAATTCCACTTATTGTTTCCGACTAACCAATGCCGGCAGTACAACTTATTTTACTTATGATTATTATCCGGAAGCGACAATTTCCGCGGCCGCGATTTCCATTACCTTAACCACCGATGGAGCCATGGCTTTTGGCACAGCGGAATTAAATACTCTGGCTAACGGCGATAATTATGAAACTGTTCAAATTGATAATGGACCGGCTAATATTAATATCAAAGCATCGAATTTTACCCAAGATGTTAACACTTGGATTATTGGGACTGATCCCGGCAACAACCAAGCAAAGCTTGAATTTTCCAAAGATAATACCAACTGGAGCACAATAAGTGAACCAAACGTCTATCAATCGTTTGATTCCAATGTGGCTTCGCTGGAAACCAGAAATTTATATATGAGAGTCACGCTACCAACAAGCACTGACTCTTATAACCAATATTCTTCGGGAATCACCCTGATTGCCGTTGCTCCATAATTTTGATATCCACAAGACAAATGTCTTCAATAAATCATTATTGTGTAGTATAATAAAGTCAAATAATAAACAAATATGAAAAAATTATCCTTTTTATTGATTTTATCTTTTTACTTTATGGCTATTGCCACCGGTGTTAATGGTGCTGATACTGCTGCGGTAACCGCTACCGTTACGCCTCAAAGCATTTCCGTTAGTGTTTCCGATGGATCAATTGCTTTTGGAACCGTTGCTCTTGGAGGAACTCAAGATACCATTACCTTGGTTGATACTCAAACAATAACCAATACTGGAAATATTACAGAAGCAATTAACATTAAAACAAGTACAGCCACTGGAGGAACAACCCCATGGACAATTAGCACCACTACGCCTGGCGCAGATTCATTTGTTTTAAGCTATTCTGATGACGTAGGTAGTATTTGGAATATTATTGAAGGCGATTACACTCAAGTAACAGCGGATTTGGAAGCTTCTGCTACGGGTGATATTGATATTAAAATTGCAATGCCAACCAGCAGTACCGACTCAGTGGAAAAAAGTATTACCATTACTATTCAGGCGGTTGCCGCCAGCTAAATATGAAAATTAAATTACTAGTATTTTTATTTCTATTTTCATTATTGCCATTAATGGGGAATTCAACGGTCGGTGTTGGTGTTGGTACGGGAAAAATCACTTTTAATGAAGCGCTAAAGCCGGGCGCTTCTTATGTTTTACCAAAATTCACAGTTTTTAATACCGGCACCGAACCATCAAACTATGAAGTGGCCATTACTTACCAAGCGAAAATTCCGGAAATGCGACCGCAAGAGCAATGGTTTGAATTTTCTCCCAAAGAATTTTCACTTGAACCAAATGCTTCCATGGTAGTGGATATTAAAATGACATTACCCCTAAAAACCGAACCAGGAAATTATTTTGCTTACGTAGAAGCTCATCCGGTTGTCACCGCGACACCGGGAACCAGTATTGGCGTGGCCGCCGCTGCCAAATTATCTTTTACCGTCGCTCCCGCTAATATTTTTTCCGCCATATACTATCGTGTTTCCAGTTTTATCAATGATCACCAACCTTGGTCAAATTATGTCATGATTTTTGCCGGCCTTGTTATTGTCTTGTTTATTATCAGTCGTTTTGTGGAATTTAATGTTGGAATCAAAAAAAAGCCGTAATTTAATCACATGTCGGATTTTAGAAAAATTACTATATTGGCAGTAATTATATTATCTCTATTTTTAGTAGAGATATTTTTTGTTAAAAATATTTTTGCCTCTTCGACCGCATCAATAACCGCAAAAGTAAAAATTACCATTTGTGGTAATTGGTTAGTCGAGGATGGGGAAGAATGTGATTTGACCAATTTGAACGGTTTTACTTGCGGCTCTTTTGATTTTAATCGCGGTGATTTAACTTGTACCCCGGCTTGCACTTTTAATACCAATGAATGTTATAACGAAAGCAGTGGTGGGGGAGGTGGCGGCGGTGGAGGAATGATTACCCCGCCAACCAATACCTTAAACGTTACCGGACAAGCTTTTCCATTAAGTAAAATCACTTTATTAAAAGATGGCCAAAAAATCGCTGAAACCATTTCCGGCCCAGATGCCAAATTCAGTTTAAATATCTCAGGTCTTGCCACCGGCAGTTATAATT
This sequence comes from uncultured Gammaproteobacteria bacterium, assembly GCA_964413735.1. Lineage (GTDB taxonomy): Bacteria > Patescibacteriota > Patescibacteriia > UBA11705 > UBA11705 > CAYPSS01. The sequence continues at coordinate 102,387 of CAYPSS010000001.1, read as the reverse complement.
TTGCCGTTCAAGGCATTGACCCAAAAGGAAATCAAACTCCATTATTTTCTTTTAATGTCAGTCTAACGACCGGTGTCACTGCCAATGTTACCGGCGTTTTTCTACCACCAACCATTGCTGTTGACAATACCATAATCAAGAAAGGGGAAAATATTACTATTTTCGGATTAACCGTACCCAATAGCCAAATTATCATCAACATCAATTCAGAAACCAATTTATTTATTCCCACCCGATCAGATACCACCGGTTCATATTTATTACGTTTTGATACTTCGCCACTGGAAGAAGGATCGCATAGCGCCAGATCAAAAACTCAAACTTCAACCGACATCAGTGAGTACAGTAATTTGGTAAATTTTTCCGTGGGCCAAACCACTGAGCCCTCTTTATGTAAAAAAGGTGATTTGAATGGAGATAATATCGTTAACTTGATTGATTTTTCCATTGCCGCTTTTTGGTACAAAAAACCGCTTAATGAAAAAATGCTAATCAAAGAAAAATGCGCTTTAAATGGCGATGCGATTATAAATCTTAAAGACTTTAGTATTATGGCTTATTATTGGAATGGCTAATCAATATGAAAAAAATTTATTTTTTAATGATATTTGTTTTCACCCTGCTGATTATCCCAAATATTTCTTGGGCCTTTGATTTTGATTATCAAGTTAGCAAAAAAAATCAAACTTATCTATTACAAATATTTTTCATAGACAACCATGAAACATTCAATACCATAGAAGGTGAAATAACAATTAAAAATCTTAACTTAAAAAATGCCAACATTTCCACCACCAACTCCGTAATTGATTTTTGGGTAGATAAACCGATGATTTCCAATAACAAAATTTCTTTTTCCGGTATTACACCGGGCGGAATAGCACAAGAAACCGGTGAAATTTTATCAGTCAACTTTCAAGCCTTGGAAAATTTATCAGAAATTATTATTGAAACCGCTCAAGGAGCTTATTTTCTTAATGACGGACTGGGAACAATTAATAATTTCACTCAAAATTCTCGAACAATCACCTTGCCGGAAAGTGATAGTGAAGAACCGGAAATAAATGATTTATATCCACCGGAAAATTTTTATCCCAAAGTATTTTCTGATCCGGATATTTATAATGGTCAATACATTTTGGTTTTTGATACCAAAGACAAGGGTAGTGGTATTGATTATTATCAAGTAGCGGAAACAAAGAGAATTACCAGAGATTCTAATGGAAAAATTTCACCATTAAGAAATTCTCAATGGAAAAAAGCGGAAAGTCCATATATTTTACACGATCAAAAATTATCCAGCTATGTTTTGATCGAAGCGGTAGACAAGGCCGGTAATAAAAGGTTGGCGATTATTTATCCGCAAACAAAACCACTTGATAATACAAAATATTATTTTTCTGTTATAATAATAGTACTAATCTTAATATCAACTTTGATCATTTGGAAATTAAAAACAAAATGTTCGCGACAAAAACAAAAATAATTATTGCCCTTGTTTGTTTTCTCTTAATTTTATCTCCGTTTAATCAATTAATGGCGGCCAGTTTTTATTTTTCCGGCAACAAAACCGCCAAACCGGCTGAAACCGTTACTTATGGAATTTACGTATCTTCCACTGATCAAGCGATTAATGCGGTTTCCAGTACCATTAAATTTGATTCCACTTTTTTGGAGGTAACCGGGATTAACAAGGGTGGCTCAATTATTTCTTTTTGGGCAACTGAGCCTTCTTTTTCCAATGCCGGCGGAACAATTAACTTTGACGGTATAATTATGAATCCCGGGTATACCGGTGGGGGAGGAAAAATTTTGACCGTCAGTTTGCGAACAAAAAAAGCCGGGCAAACCACCCTGACCTTTTCCGGTTCTCAAATTTTAGCCAATGATGGTGAAGGCACTTCGGTTTTTACCGGAGCCGGCACCGCCACTTTGTCAATCGTTGAAGAAACCGCGCCACCAGAAGAAAAACCCATAACCGAAGAAACTGTTCCAATTATCAGCGCACCGAATATTTTTTCTGACACCCATTCAAATAAAGATGCTTGGTATAGCAACAATAGCCCAATAATCAAAATTCAACCAAACAACCAAGCAAATGCTATTCGATTTGGCTTAAATCAAACAACCGGGCAACAACCAACCGTTATTTATACACCACCAATTTGGGAAAGAGCCCTGGATCCATTACCGGATGGCCAATATTTTTTTAGTGCGCAAATGAGAAACGAAAAAGGCTGGGGTAATATTGCGGAATTTCCCTTTAACATTGATACAACCGCGCCACAAATAACGGAAATCTCTTTTGATGAACAATCGGCCAGTACCAACTTATTAAAAATTAAAATTACTGCTTCAGACGAAATCTCCGGCATTGCCAAATATGAAGTTTCTCTCAATAACCAAGCGCCGATAACCCTGCTACCGGACCAAGCTATAAATGATTTTTTGGAAATCACCAATATCCCAAAAGGGGAAGTTCAAGTGAAAATAATCGCCTTTGATCAAGCCGGAAATACTAACGAAAAAACCACATCGGTTTTCATTAAAGTTTCTGCGCCAGAAATCACCGATTACTTTGAAACGATTTTTGACGGAGAAAAAAACACCATTATTGGCCAATCATTACCAAACACCAACATTACTTTTTGGTTAAATAAAATTGGCGAGGAGCCAACCCCACAAATAATCAAAACCGATGAACATGGTATTTTCATGTTTGAAACCAAGAAATTATCAATTGGCAATTATGAGGCTTTTGCCCAATTATTGCTGCCTGAATCAACGGAAACAATCTATGGTAATAAGATCACCTTTGACGTAATTGAAAAACCGCCAATTTTCACCAAAGAAAATATTTTATTCTATGGCGCGGCAATCTTAAGTATTATCAATTTAATTTTATTGGTAATTTTGATAATTTTAATTGCGCGAAAAAGAAAGAGTAATAAAAAAACGGACAACCAAAGCATTGAATCATTAACCCAAAATTTAATTGAAGCCTATTTACAAAAAATCATGTTAATTAAGGCCAATAACAAAGGCAAAGCCCTTTCTGTTAACGATAAAAATACCATTAAACAAATTCGCAATCAAATAAAATCATTGAGTAAAATGCAAAAATAGCCCTTACCACTAGTTTTATCTATGCTTGACTTATTGTTTGTTTTTGCTATAATTATTTTCGTCAATTGGGCGGTAGTAGTTCAGTTGGTAGAACGTCTCCTTGCCAAGGAGAAGGTCGACGGTTCGAGCCCGTTCTACCGCTCCAAAAGTAAATTAGTGAACGGGTGAGAAGTTTACCCCGAGTCCTGAGCTCATCGAAGGATCGAGGGGAGCCCGTTCTACCGCTCCAAAAGTTAATTAGTGAACGGGTGAGAAGTTTACCCCGAGTCCTGAGCTCATCGAAGGATCGAGGGGAGCCCGTTCTACCGCTCCAAAAGTTAATTAGTGAACGGGTGAAAGATAATTTTAAAAAACGTATCCTATTACTTTAAATAATTGATCTGATTATACTCTGTTATTCAGAGTTTAATTTTTTTCAAATGCTCTTAAACAATATTTTTCTTGTCCAAAAGTCCTTCTAACGTGCCGCGATGGCGGAACTGGTAGATCTGCCTGCTCGCCTCGCTACGCGGGCGGAGCGGGCCGGCAGGCAGGCGCACTGGATAAATCTATATATGTATAATGTTTATGCAATTAAAAGCACAATAAAAAATTATATTTATGTGGGTTTAACCAATAATCTTGAAAAACGTTTTTATCAACATAATTCAGGTAAAGAAAAAACAACAAGGCCATACATACCATTCGTTGTTATTTATACTAAAAACTTTGAAACAAGGAAAGAAGCTAGAACTCATGAGAAATACTTGAAATCTTGTTGTGGAAAAGAGTTTTTAAAGTCCTTCTAACGTGCCGCGATGGCGGAACTGGTAGACGCACTGGACTTAAAATCCAGCGGACTTATACTCCATGCCGGTTCGATTCCGGCTCGCGGCACCAAAAACAATTCTTCGCAAGAAGGATTGTTTTTTTATTAATCCGGAATCGAACGGGAAGGGTATGGGAAACGGGAGTTTCCCATCTGTAATGATAGGGGTTCCCAAAAGGGGGAGGAATCCCCCTTTTGAAGCGAGCAAGGTCGTTGCGAGCGCGTGAGATTCCGGCTCCCCGCACCACTTCGGGTACGGGGCACGCGCGGCACCAAAAACAATTCTTCGCAAGAAGGATTGTTTTTTTATTAATCCGGAATCGAACGGGAAGGGTATGGGAAACGGGAGTTTCCCATCTGTAATGATAGGGGTTCCCAAAAGGGGGAGGAATCCCCCTTTTGAAGCGAGCAAGGTCGTTGCGAGCGCGTGAGATTCCGGCTCCCCGCACCACTTCGGGTGCGGGGCGGGCGCGGCACCATAAAGAGCAGTGAATTATTTCACTGCTCTTTTGTTTTAAATAATCATTCTCAATATTGACAAAAATCTCAAATTATAATAAAATCAATAGTTCTTCGTTCCTTAACAAGGAGAAAAAATGGGAAAAAGCAACAAGATAACGGAATTATTTGTTTTAACCTTGCAGTTAATTATTTTCACTTCTGTGTTTTTGTATACAACTTCATTCATTCATGAAATGGGACATTTTGCAATTATGAAACTTTACAATGTGCCTGTTAAGGAAATTGTTATTTGTGAAGGTTTTACAAAAATACAAACATCAATTGCAGGTACCCCCCTAATTCTTGGGTTAAACCCTTTTAATGGTTCTTATGTTAAAATAATGGCCGAAGGTTATTTTGGTTTAATCTATACAATCAATGGAAAATATCTTGCTCTTAGCGTTTCCGGACCATTTGTTGTTATTATAATTAACATTATTATTTTGTATTTATTGCGATTACACAAACCAAACAGCCTCAAAACTCATGAATATTGGGAACCAAAGAATCATTGGGTAAAGAACAAATCTTTAAACGTAATTTACACTTCAATAGTGATTATTAGTGGATTTTGCCTTGTTTTGCCCGGATTATTTATCTGGAATAACTTAATCAACAAAAAGCAAACATACAAGTTGTTTTTATTCAAAGAAACAGAAAATCAGAAAGATTATATTGGGTGGATTCTTTATTTTATTAAAATATCCTTACTTATGACAATAATTAGTGTTTATCCCTATGGAACGAATGATTTTTGGAAGCTTCCTATAATGACCATTTCAGCTATTTATTATAAAGGACTGGCAGATATAAATCCTTTTATCTTGATTTCATATGTAATTGCCTGTTATACAATTTTTCCAATTTTACTGATTATTGCTTATAGAAAATACGTAAAAACTTTGTAAATTTTTTCTACAAAAAAACCGTCGGAAAGCGACGGTCTTTTTATTTATAATCTATTGTTTGATCGGCATAATAATATACAAATAGCTATCATCGCCCTTAGGCTTCATCACACAAGGGACATTATTATCAATTACGTCTAAGGTAATTTCACTGCTCCCAATGTTTGATAAACCATCAATCAAAAATCGATAGTTTAAAGTCGTGTTGTTTTTTTCGCCGGAAAATCCAACTTCCAACTCGGAAACACTTTCACCAACCTGAATATTATTGGAAGAAACAACAATACTTTTGTTTTCCGGTAAAAATTCCAATTTAATATCAAAGATCCCCACCTTGGAAAACAAAGCAGTGGTTTTAATGATTTTGACAAACTCATTGGTATTAACCTCGGTTTTAGTTTTAGCGTCGGTTGGAATAATTTGTTTGTAATCCGGATAATTTCCCTCAACCAAACGAGAAATCATTTCAATACCATCAATGACAAACAAAATTTGATTATCGGAAATATAAATATCCAGATTTTCCAATTCCGAATCTTCCTTCATGGCACTTAAAATACGCAACAACTCTTGCAAAGTTTTTAACGGGACAATCACTTGCATTTGTTTACTGGAGCCAGAAGCGGAAATTTTCTTTTCCGCTAAACGATAACTGTCGGTCCCAACCAAAATCAATTTATTGTCCCCAAATGCCATCAAAACGCCACTAATCTCCGGTCGAGTATCATTATTGGAAACCGCAAACAAAACTTGAGAGATCGCCATTTTGAGCTCTTTAATGGAAACAACAAAAGGATCTTTTTTTTCAATTTCCGGAATAACGGGAAAATCATCCGCCGGGATACCCTTTATTCTGGTATTATTATTTTTGCATTTAACATTTAGAAAATCATCTTTGACCAATTCCATTTCCACATTATCTTTTGGTAGCAAAGACACATAATCAGCCAAAAGTTTTGAATCAACGGTAAACACTCCTTGTTGTTCAATTTTTCCTCGGATCAAAGTACTGATCCCGATTTCCAAATTAGTGGAAAGTAATTTAATTTGACCTTCTTTGGCTTCAATTAAAAGATTGTTTAAGATTGGGAGATTAACACTTTTATTTACCAAATGACCGGTAATGTTTAATCCTTGATTGAGATTTTCTTGGGTACAAGTTATTTTCATAGAAGGCCTATTATATTAATTAAAACACAATATATATATAAGAAATAACAATAATAATAGTGTTGATAATTGGGATAAGTGCTTTTCCTTTCTTAAATTAGCGGAAATTCTATTAACACCACTTGTTATTATCATTGTTTACTCCTTGTTGGTGAATGAGCAAAAATAAATATTGTTGTTATTTTCTGTTTTTTTGTGCACATTGGGTTCTGATTAATCCCAAACTTATAAACGAAAAATTATCAGTTGTTCACATTTTATTAACAAGAATAAAGTCGTTGTTTCAAGAGATTTAATTCTTGGCGGAGTTTTTCGTCATTTTCTATTTGACGACTGATTTTCGAATAAGCATGCATCGCGGTGGTATGATCTCGGCCACCGATTTCTGCGCCAATTGTTGGATAGGAGTATCCTAATTCTTCGCGCATTAAAAACATAATAATTTGACGAGGCAAGGCATAACGCTTTTCACGGCTTTTGCCGGTAATTTCATCGGTGGAAATTTCATAAAAAGTGCTGATGGTTTCCAAAACTTTTTTAATGGTGACAGAATCGTTTTTTCGACTGGAAGAAGAAATGGAAAATAGAATATTTTTGACATTTTCCATGGTGGGAGAAATATTGTTCAATTGATAATAAGCAATAATTTTATTCAAAGCGCCTTCCAATTCGCGGACATTGTTTTGGATATTCATAGTAATGTATTGGATGATCTCTCTTTCCAAATTAAACTCTTTTTCCCTGCATTTGGTTTCCAAAATCGCAATTCTGGTTTCCAGGTCCGGCTGTGAAATATCAGCAATCATACCCCATTCAAAACGGGACAATAAACGATCTTCCAGTGTGGCAATGGCTTTGGGTGGACGATCCGAGGTAATAACAATTTGTTTGTTTTTCTGATGTAAATCATTAAAGGTATGAAAAAATGCTTCTTGCGTGCCTTCTTTACCGGTCAAAAATTGGATATCATCAATAATAAGTACATCAGCGGTGCGATAAACCTTGGTAAATTTCTCGGGAGCGCCACTTTGAATGGAAGAAATAAAATCATTGGTAAATTGTTCACAAGTAACATACAAAATTTTCTTACTGGGATTATTTCTGGTCACCTCATTACCAATGGCTTGGGATAAGTGGGTTTTCCCCAGTCCCACTCCGCCATAAATAAAAAGCGGATTATAAGTAAAACCCGGATTTTGGGCCACGGCCTTAGCGGCGGCGTGGGCCAGTTCATTGTTTTTGCCCACAATAAAACTGTCAAAAGTATATTTGTTGTTTAAACCGTTATTTTCGGAAAAAGTTGGTTCAATAATGGTTGGTTTGGCTTGGATGCTGTCCAAACAAGCTTCTTTAACCGCATTTTTCTTGAATTGTTCCACTTCTTCTTTGTAGTTTTTCAAGGTTTGCACCCGATAAATGATTTCCTTGATGCGTTCGTCGCTTTTGTCTTGGATAATCTTGTAAATGTTTTGGTGGTATTTTTGTTTGAGCCAGGCCTGAGAAAAGGTGTTGGGCACACCGATAACAATTCGGCCATCTTCGTTCTTTACTATAAAAGTGTTTTTCAGCCAAGTGGTAAAACTGGCTTTACTAAGGCTAAGTTCCATTTCCGCCAACACGGCGTTCCATAGAGCTTGATTGCGATCTTCCATAGATAAAGTATTTTATTTTTAATTTAATTTAACTTAATGCTATTTTAACACGAACACAATTGTGGATAAACTGTCGTAAAGCAATGAAAAGTTGGTATTGTGTTAATAACTTGTTGATAACTCTCGTTTTCCATTTTAGCACACCTAAAATTTTTTTGACAAGGGGCTTGGGTGTCTTAATTCCTTTCTATTGACATTATAATGATAATAAGGTATTATGTTCTTAATCTCATATTAAATTTTTTTTATGCCAAAACGAACTTATCAGCCAAATAAAAGAAAGAAAGCCAAGAAACACGGTTTTTTAGAACGGATGAGTACGAAAAACGGCCGCAAAGTGTTGAAACGACGACGAGTTCGCGGTCGCAAAAGTTTAACTACATCTGATAGATAAAAGAAAGTCCCGGCCAGGGACTTTTTTTGAATTATAAAACTTGGTATCATTATATATATGTTAAAAGCAAAGAATCGCATTAACAAGAAAAAGGAAATTGACGAATTTTTCGGTAAAAGTTTCAAATTAAAAAAGGGGTTATCAGCTTCGGATCCGTTTTTTGTTATTAAAGTATTAAGAGGAGATAAGACGAATTTTCGCTTAGGGATTATTATCAATACCAAGGTGGATAATCGAGCGGTGGTGCGAAATCGATTGAAACGGCAAATCAGAGAGATTTTCAAAGAAAAAATTACCACATTGGCGGGTTTTGATGTTTTGGTGGTCGTGCAACCAAAAGCCAAAACTTTGGAATTTGACCAAATTAAGGGAAATTTAGAAACTTTATTAAAAAGAATAGTGAAATAAATGAAAATATTCAACACTTTTAAATTTTATCCGCGTTTTCTGGTCTTGAAATTAATCAAAATTTATCAGAAAACCTTATCGCCGGACCACGGTCCCTTAAAATCCTGGTATCCGTATGGTTTTTGTCGTTTTCATCCCACTTGTTCCCAATATGGGTATCAGGCGATTGAGAAATATGGGGTGATTGTGGGTGGGGTTAAGGCGATTTGGCGGATTATGAGGTGTAATCCGTGGAGTAAGGGTGGGAATGATCCGGTGAAGTGAGAAATAGTAGTTTTTATAATATAAGTGGTTGTTATTATGAGGTTTAGGTATATTGAAACGAGTTAGCTGAAATATCCCTTTTCTTTTTACGGCTAATGCCTAACACTTTTCTATAATGATCAAATTTTATTTTTATTATTTTAAGAGGGGGGTATAAGGTGTTTTCTTCCGCTGCGCTTCAGAAAACAATTTATTTATAAGGGGAAATAAACTACAATAACAATAAATTGACTTATGAAATCAAATACTATGGAAAATTTTAAAACTAAACTATACGGCTTACTTAAAAAGGATGCTCGTTTGTGGAATGAAGAAACGAAAGAGTTTAACGAAACACTTTTGAAAGATTTGGTCGACAAGCTTGATGAAAAACTTATTGAAATTCTGTTGAGCGATAAAGAAGCAAAAGAGAAATTTTTTATCAAAATTAAAGATGTTGTTGTCCTCAAGCAAAATGAATTAAAGTTTTTTATTGATGAAAACAAACTTGACAATTCATACACACAATACCAAAACAAAATCGGACTTCGAGTTGGCAATCAACTACTTTCCGAAAGAAATGAGGTCGTTTTAGACTGGCCATTCAAAGATTGTGTGCTTGAAGGTGGAATGACAAAAGAAGATCAAAAGAGAAATGAAATATTTTTCAATGAAGTTTTGGCCAAAGATGAAATTGACCGACTCGAAGATCCAAAAGCCTTGGTAAATTGGAAGAGATATACCACTAAAGGTGAGGAAAAAGTAAAAGAATTAAAACGCGACAAAGACGGCACAATCCGTGAAAATTTAATAATCAAAGGCAATAATCTTCTTGCCCTTCATTCCCTTAAGGAGCAATTTACAGGAAAAGTGAAGTTAATTTATATTGATCCACCGTATTATTTTACTGGGAATAAAACAAGTGATAGTTTCGCATATAATACAAATTTCAAACTTTCTACTTGGTTAGTTTTTATGAAAGATAGATTAAAAATAGCTAGAGATTTATTAACAAATGATGGAATGATATTTATTCAAATATCTGATGAGGGATTGGCGTACTTAAAGGTCTTACTTGATGATATTTTTCATTCATCAAATTATGTAAATACGATAACAGTTAAAGCTAAAGCTAGTTCGGGTGCCAGCGGTGGTGGTGAAGATAAGAAAATGAAAAAGAACAGCGAGTTTATTTTGTTTTATTGTAAAAATAAAGATTTCTTCGATTATCAGCCAATTTATAACGCTACAATTATTGAAGATTATATTAGAAAGCATAAAGAGGAGAGCGTTGGTTTTTATTATACAAGAGTATTAATGGATGCAGGAAAGAGAAAATTAATTACTGAAATTGATGGTATTAAAGTATTTGAGCATACAGAGTTCAATTTTGAAACTGTAAATAATTTAATTAAAAATGAAAATTTATCGGTCAATGATGTTTATGAAAAGTATTTTGACAAGATTTTTATGGTAACTAATGCACAAACATCTCTTCTGGATAAAATTAATGGAATTATAAAAGGAAAAAACAAATTAGTTTCTTATGAATATATACCTAAAAGTGGCCGAGATAAAGGGAAATTAGTTAATAAATATATTTGGAATAAAACTCTAGTTGTTTGGTTTGCGGATAGTGCGAAAAAAGCAGATGGTCAGGTATATAAATTAGAAGAGATAGGATCCTTATGGACAGATATCTCATGGGGAAGGCTAGATATTGAAGGAGATGTCAGTTTTAAAAGTGGAAAAAAACCCGAAGAGCTTATTGATAGAATTGTAAAGTTAGGGCTTTCGGATAATGATATTATTTTAGATTATCATTTGGGATCCGGAACTACCTGTGCAGTTGCTCACAAGCTAGGTTTTCAGTATATAGGAATAGAACAATTAGATTATGGGGAAGATGATAGTATAACTAGATTAAATAATGTATTAAAAGGTGATAGTACTGGAATATCAGAAAGGATTAATTGGAACGGTGGCGGTAATTTTATTTCCGTAGAACTCGCAAAATGGAACGAGGAAGCAAAGGAAAAAATATTAAAAGCAAAAAGTTTAAGTGAACTTGAAAAACTTTTTGACGAACTCTATGAACGATATTTCTTCAACTACAATGTCAAAACAAAAGAATTTAATGAAAAGACAATCAAGGAAGAAGGATTTAAAAAGCTTAGTTTAAATGAGCAGAAAAAATTGTTTGTGGAAATGCTTGATATGAATCAAATATATGTCAATTTCAGTGAACGTGCGGACAAAAAATATAACCTATCCAAAGAAGATATTGCTTTAAGTGAAGAATTTTATAATACCAAAAAATAGATATGGAAGAATTATTTCAAAAGATTAAAACATATCTTGATATTGCTGGTGAATCTTATGAAGTGCCGGATTATATTAAAAGCAATTTGAAGCACGATTTTTGGTATTGGCAAAAAGATGCCATGCAATATTTTGATATTTTTGAGAAAAGAAAAGAAAAATTTGTTGAAAATATAAACGATCCAACGCATTTGATGTTTAACATGGCAACCGGAACGGGCAAAACCATGATGATGGCGGCTTTAATTTTGTATTACTACAAAAAAGGTTATCGACATTTTATATTTTTTGTAAATCAAAACAATATCGTTGATAAGACGGAAAACAACTTTATCAACAAAATACATACAAAATACGAATTCCGTCAAAATATAGTCGTTGAAGATAAGACGATCAATATCCGCAAAGTAGAAACTTTTGATGATACTGATGACATACAGATAAAATTTACTTCTATTCATAAACTTCATAACGCAGTTTATTTAGCAAAAGAAAACTCAGTGACGCTTGGTGAATTGCAAAAGCGAGATTTGGTAATGATTGGCGATGAAGCGCACCACCTTAACGCTTCAACCATACGAAATGGTCAGGAGGAAATGGATTTGCCTTTAGAATTGAAAGAAAACGCTAGTGAAAAGGATGTTGAAAAAAGCTGGGAAAATACCGTCTTAAATAAAATTTTAAGAAAAGGGAAAAAGACACAAGATAGTGAAAATAGAAATGTTTTGCTTGAATTTACGGCCACAATACCAAAAAATGCCGACGTTGTTGAAAAATACAGGACAAAAACTATCTATAAATTTGAGCTCGTTGACTTTCTAAAAGCCGGATATACAAAAGAAATAAACTTAGTTTCTACATCACTTAATAAAAAAGAAAAAATATTGCTCGCATTGCTTTTTAATTGGTATCGTCACCAAATTGCGCTTAAAAATAATATCGCCAATTTTAAACCAGTAATGTTGTTTCGTAGTAAGCTGATTGAAGAATCAAAAAATGATTATGAGTATTTTTTAGCACTAATCGCTGATTTGCAAGCCACTGATTTTGCCTTTTTAAAGAATGTCGAGAATAGTATTAAGGAAGATCAAGCAAGTTTATTCAAGGTGTATGAACAAGGCAAAAGTCGTGTTAAACAAATGCTAGGATTTATTAAAGCCGAAAAGATAAACATAAGAGATATTGTTAATTACATCAAAGACGAATTTTCTGAAAGAAACTGTATTATAACCAACTCAAAAGATAACAAAGCCACCACGAAAGAAAAAACCACAGAAGAACAAGAGCAATTACTAAATAGTTTAGAAGATAAAAATAACCATATACGAGCTATTTTTACCGTTAAGCGCTTAACTGAGGGCTGGGACGTGCTTAATCTTTTTGATATTGTTCGGCTTTATGAAGGCCGTGATGAAGGTCACCAAAACGGGCAAAGAGTTGCGGGGCAAGCCACCCTGCAAGAAATCCAGCTTATTGGACGCGGAGTTAGATACTTTCCTTTTAATCATAACGAATACGAGAGAAACAAACGGAAATTTGATAACGATTTAGAAAATCCAATGAGAGTATTGGAAGAATTTTATTATCACAGCGACGATGACGTTCGCTATCTTGATGAATTAAAACGAGAACTTAAAAATAAAGGGTTTATTCAAGATAACCGTACAATAAAGAAGTTTGCCTTAAAGGAAGATTTTAAACAAAGCGGTTTTTTTAAGGAAATTAAGGTTTGGAAAAATGAAAGAATAGACAATCCGGAAAGAAGAAAATTAACCTTAGCTGAATTGGCTAAAGATTTTGTTTTTGAATTTACGACAAGCGAATTCATAATGAAAGAACAGCAAGTTGTTTTAGACAAAGACACAGATGAATTACTTGCTGAAAGCAAACAAAAAGATAAGAAAACAATATCAGTAAAATTTAGCGATTTTGAAAAACATATCGTAGCCAAAGCCATAAACAAAAAAGCTACAAAAGATCTTTCGCTTCTGCGTTTTGATAATTTACAGACCGAATTAAGCTTAAATAGTGTTGATGATATTTTCTCAAGCGATTTTCTTGGTAATTTTAAAATCAATATAATTACTTCAAAAGATAAAAATAGCTTAGATGATATTAGTAATGAGGAAAAATTAAACTTGCTGCTTGTATTTTTTGAAGTATTTACAAAGAAATTAAAAGAGATTGCCAATCCACACAAAGGAACGGAAAAATTTGAGTCTTTTTCTTTTGAAGATTTATTTGGTGAAGAAAAAGAAAAAAGCGTGCTTATTGATCCGGAAAGCAAAAATCTTGAGACTGAACTATTACAGCATAATTGGTATGTGCTAAATGGGTTTAATGGAACAAGCGAAGAAAGAGAGTTGCTTGAGTTTATGAAAAAGAAAATAGGAAATTTGGAAGAACAATATCAAGAAGTATATTTACTTAGAAACGAAGAGGTTTATAAAATTTATGACTTTGAGCAAGGTCGTGGTTTTGAGCCGGACTTTTTGTTGTTTTTGAAAGGAAACAAAAACAACCTTTATTACCAAATTTTTATTGAACCAAAAGGCGGTCAATTTGCTGATAAAGAAGGTGGTTTTAAAGAAAGCAAGGAGGGCTGGAAAGAAGAATTTTTACAGCAAATTACTGATAAATACGGGACTGGCGATTTATTAAAAGCTGAAAGTAAAAAATATTCGTTGATTGGATTGCCATTGTTTAACAGAAAAGAAGAAGTTAAGTTTGAAGAAGTCTTTACCGATCAATTACTAAAATAAATATGGATTTAGTCAAGAAAAAAGCTAGAAAAGAATACGTTTGCACGAAGTGCAAAAAAATTATTCCTAAAGGTGAAGAATATTTTTGCGAGGATCGGTTTTTGGCGAGTTTAAACAAAAATCAAACCAAACTTTGCATAGAATGTTATCAAAAATAATATGAACTCATTCAAAGAACTTGCATATCAAATTTTAAAAGAAGCCAGCAAACCACTTCACAGCAAAGAAATCACAAAAATTGCGCTGGATCATGGCTGGCTAAAAACCGCCGGAAAAACACCCGAAGCGACCATGAACGCCCAGCTTGTCGTTGATATAAATTCCAAAAAAGATAAATCTCGATTTATCAAAACTGCCCCAAGCACTTTTGGTTTAAATCCCGACTACAAAGAACCAGAAAAAGCAAAAGAAGCGGAAAAAGAAGAAAAGAAATACACAATTTCCAAAGATGTTTCTTCAAAACAAAAAGGAGACATTGCCGAAGCCAGAATCGCCGAGCTCGTTACACTTTACGGCGATACAACTCTTTCTTGCTACAAACCGATTTCCGATGACGAAGGCATTGATTTAATCGTGAAAAGAAAAGAAAGTTTGAAAACAATGTATATTCAAATCAAAAGTCGTTTTGGCGATAACCCTGACGATATTTTTACCGCCACAGCAAAAGCCAGTAGTGTGGTTGATAGATATTCAATGGCTTTGGTGTTTTGCTTTTTTGATACAGAGCAAGGCGATTTATGGGATTATGTTTGGTTTGTGCCTGCGCCTGATTTTTTGAAATTGTCTAACAAATTACAAGGCGAAAAAATGCTTGGGTTTGTTGCCGGACGAAAGAGAAAAGAATCAAACAAATGGGACGAATATTTAATAGACAAACGAGATCTCGCGAATGAAATATTGAATCAGATGAACAGATTATAATAAGGAGTCTTGGCTTCGGGGCATTCATCCCTAACCCCTCTACCCTTCGCCAAAAATGGGGGAAAATTAAATAAAAATAAGCAGATTTTTGTGAATAATCTGGGAAACTAAATAATCATAATATTTATCGAAGAAAATAAATAAAAGGCAAAAATTTGCCTACACTTCGCGAAACATTAGATACACCAAAACATTACGCGAAATTACAAATTTTTTAAAATCTTTCTTATGCGAATAGGAATAATTGGATCAATGCAATTTACAGATCAAATGCTGGAGTACCGCGAAAAACTTCGGGAATTGGGACACGAGGCCTTTTTGACGGACTTGCACAAAACAATGGTGGGAAAAACCGAGGAGGAAATTGAAACTATTAAACTTCACCAAAAGAATAACATGGACGCTATCCGTGAATTTTGGAGAATGATGCAAGGGGCTGATGCGGTGCTGGTATTAAATTTTGATAAGAATGGGATAAAAAATTATGTTGGTGGAAATACTCTAATGGAAATTGGCTTTGCCCATGTTCTGAATCAAAAAATATTTATGTTAAACCCCATTCCTGAAATGCCTTATTGCAAAACTGAAATTGAAGCAGTGAAGCCGATTATTATTAATGGTGATTTGAATAAAATTACTATAGAACATTTTGAATAAGCTCTTCTATTAAAAAAGCGGTACGCGTTGCGTACCGTTTTTCGTTACTTGGGACTCTTCCGCCCACGCTTGTGCGGGATAACTAAATTATACACAAGCAATATAGACGCCTTTTTCTTAATATGGCATAGCGTAAATAGTTAACTAAACCATATTAAGTATTTTATTGTGTTTTTCTAAGTGATTACCAAAAACATAAAAAGAAAGTTTAAAATTTATTTTATATTGAATATAACTTGTGATATGATTTAATCAAGTTAATAATTTAATTAAAAACATTATGAATATGGAAAAACCACCAACAAAAAGCCACCCTAGCATAAGCCGTCCATTAAAAACTGTAGAAAAAATTCTATCCTATAATTTGGTTAAAGAAATCGACAATAAAATAAAGATCAATAAAAAAATATCTATTTTAGATTTAGGTTCAGGCGTTGGACGATCTTTATGGGAATTAAGTAGTATTTTTTCAAAAAACGATGTTAGTTTAGCTTTGTTTGGCATTTATTTTTGCAGAAAACCAAGGAAAGGAAGTATTTTTTACAATGAAGAAAAACGACAGGAGGATGCGAGAAAAAATCCTCTTATTATAGCCAAAGAATTCAATATAAACACCAAAGGTTTATCTGTCCCGAAACTATTTAATGCCAACGCCTGCACGCGTATTCCAGTTAAAAGCAACTCAATAGATCTAGTATATTCTACCAATGCTTTTCATTTTTTTGAAAATAAACTTGGAGCCATCGCGGAAATTTCTAGAATTCTAAAAGTTAACGGTCGTGCAATAATTAATATAGACAGAACAGATGAAGGTTTTTGGTCGTCTAAAATTTCCTTACCTCGTTTGCGTATCTATGAAAAAAATAAAATTTTAAACCTAAAAAATATTCTTAAAGAAAAAGCCGGCAGTAATTTCCAGATAAAAATTAATAAGGTAAATTCTTATGGTTCTGGGCTTAACTCATATATTTTGATCATAACAAAAAAAAGAAATGCAGTACTCAAATTTTCCGAATTTCAGTTCAACAAAAAACAAAGCATTGATCTAAACAAAATTCGTTATAGCAAAAAAGATATTCAAGACACATTGGAGTACAAAAAGCTGGTTGCACTTGGCGAATCCTTCGGAAAGGATCTTAACAAGGAACACTTTGGTGGTTTTTTAAGTATTTATAAAAAATAATTTATAACTATCATTCCATAAATAAAATATATATTTATGAGTCCAAAAACAGTATATAGGGGGGTATTAAATGAACCAATAGTTTTTCTAAATAGTATAATTATTACTACAGAAAACTTGAATTCCATTGACCTTGAAAAAGTAATTTACTGTGAAATTTCTCCTTTGGGTGCTATGGGCAATGAAGGTGGAGTTATTATCTATATGTTGGAAAATGAAGATAGTTTAATTACTTATGAAACTAATGTGTCTATTGATCAAGAGTCTTATAATGCCACAGTAGAAAAGATTGAAAAAAATTCAAAGTTATTTGATCATTATAGTGGTGGTTTTGGTAATTATGTTTTTATGAAAAAAAATATTCAAATTGAAATTGATAAAAAATATGAGTGTTTCTGGTATTATTCACAGAATACTAAATTACGAATAGATACTTCAGTTATCGGTGTTTTTAATTATGCTGCCGCTGAAATGATCAAGCAAAAAACTGAATAATAAAAATAAAAAGTAAAGAAAAAAAGTTATTATTAAATGTTTTGAGTAATCTTCTATATCAAAAAAGCGGTACGCATTGCGTACCGTTTTTCGTTACTTGGGAGGCTTCCGCCCACGCTTGCGCGGAATCTTCTTGATCTCTTCCAACATGTCCTTCAATTCGGCAATCGACGTCACCGGACCACCGCACTTGGAACAAGCGGGCGAGCCGATGGCATTCTCTTGCCCACACTTCTGGCAGTTTTCCGTGGGCATGACCACCGGAGCCGGAGGCGGAGCGGGCTCCTCCGGCGGAGTTTCCGTGGCCTTGGCTGCCATCTCATCCAAGAACTTCTTGAATTCCGCTTCCAGCGCATCCGTTCCCTGCTTGAAAGCCTTCACAAATCGTTCCTTCAAAGCCGACAGCTTTTCATCATTCAAGATCTTTTCAAAGTACTTTTCCAGCTCTTCCGGATTGTTCCAATACTTGGTAACCTGATCACCATGCTTGTGGATCAAATATCCCAATACCATTGCCATCATATACTTCAGCATCGCACCCTCCCTGTTTGGGGAACCATTAACAGTATATTGTAGTACAATTATATTTAATTGTCAACCCCAGAAGTTTGTTTTTTTTGGTAAAAATTGGTAAAATTTAAGTAATTAAACTTCAAACAAAATATATTTTATGTCAATTAACAGTAAAATTACCAAAAACTCTTTGATTCAAATTGCCGGCAAAATGATCAGTTTAGTTCTGGGGTTGGTGGCGGTATCGATAATGACCCGATATTTGGGTCAAACCGGATTTGGTTATTACACTACCGCAATTGCCTTTTTGCAGTTTTTTGGCATTATGGCGGATTTTGGTTTGAGTCTCACCACCGTGCAAATGATCAGTGATGAAAAACAAGATGAACCGAGATTGTTGAAAAATATTTTAACTTTGCGCGTAATCTCTTCGTTTCTATTTATTGGGTTGGCGCCTTTGGTGGTTTTGTTTTTCCCTTATCCTCCGGAAGTGAAGATGGGTGTTTTGGCCACATCATTTTCTTTTTACTTTATTACTATTATTCAAGTATTGACCGGGGTTTTCCAGAAAAAATTAAAAATGTTTGAAGTAACGATTGCTGAGGTTTTGGGCCGGTTGGTGCTGGTAATTTTAACAGCGGTAATTGCCTTGCTTGGCGGGTCATTATTTTATATTTTATTGACCATTTCTTTTGGCAGTTTGGTGAATTTGATTGTGGTTTTCTATTATGCACGCAAATACATTGAATTTGGTTGGGCGTTTGACTTTGATATTTGGAAGGCGGTGGCCAAACGTAGTTGGCCGATTGCTTTGTCCATTGGTTTTAATTTGATTTATTTGAAAATGGATACCATTATTTTGTCACTTGTTAGACCGCAAGCGGATGTCGGGCTTTATGGTGCGACTTATCGGGTCGTGGATATTTTGACCATGATGCCAGCCGTTTATATGGGGATTGTGTTGCCTCATTTAACCAATCATTTTTTGCAAAAAAATTTAACGGAAATGAAAAAGTTAATGCAACTGGCCTTTGATTCTCTGATGCTTTTTGCGGTGCCGATTGTTTTTGGCACTTTTTTGGTGGCCCAAAAAGTAATGGTTTTTGTGGCGGGCAGAGATTTTGCCATGTCCGGTGAAATTTTGAAAGTTTTAATTCTGGCTTCGGGAGCGATTTTTGTCACCAGTTTATTTGGCTATGCAGTTTTGGCCGTGCACAAGCAACGACAAATGATGTGGGGTTATTTAACAACCAGTATTATTACTTTGATTGGATATTTTATTTTTATTCCCAAGTTCGGTTTTTGGGGCGCGGCGTGGATGACGGTTTTTTCTGAGGTAGTAATTATGGTTTGGACTTTTGTGGTGGTTTATCGGGAAACTAAATTTATTCCCAGTCTTATTGCTTTGGGTAAATATTGTTTGGCCGGCTTAGTAATGGTCGGGATAATTTTATTGTTGCCCAATTGGCATATTTTATTTGTTTTATTAATGGCTTCGATTACATATTTTGGAATGCTATATTTACTTGGAGCCATAAAAAAAGATTTTTGGAAGGAATTATCTAAGCCAAACATTGATAATTTATGATTGATTTAATGATTTTGGTTTTTGTTAGCTTGCTGTTTGGGGTTTTGTTTTGGCGCCGACCGGCTTTGGGTTTGGCGATTTTTCTTTTGGTGTTGCCGTTTTACCGAATTAAATTTTTAATTTTTAATGTTCCGTTTACTTTGATTGAAGCATTGATTTTAGTGGCCTTTTTTCTTTTTATTATTAAAAAAATAATATCTAAACAACGTTTAACTTATTCAAATTATAAATGGTTGATTTTGCTGTTGTTAATTATTGTCAGCTTAGCCATTTTTTATTCACCTGATAAACGAGCGGCCCTGGGAGTCTGGAAAGCCTACTTTATTGAGCCGATTATGTTTTTCATTATTTTTATTAATATAATTAAAACAAGAAATGATTGGCAATTGATCCTGAAATTTTTAGGGCTATCGATTTTAGGAATATCGGCTTTGGCAATTTATCAAAAGTTTACCGGGGCATTTATTCCCAATGAATTTTGGGCGGTAGCACAAACGCGTCGCGTGACCAGTGTTTATGGTTATCCCAATGCCATTGGCTTGTATCTGGCGCCTTTGGTTTTGTTATTTCTCGGCCAAGCTTATTTGCTCTGGGAAAAATCAGCGGGAAAATATTGGTCCCAAATTATTTATTACTTAATCGTGGCCATTTGCGGTTTTCTGGCCATCCTTTTTGCGCAAAGTGAGGGGGCGATCGTTGCTCTGGGAATTGGTGGTTTGTTGTTTGGTTTGTTAATCAAAAAATTGCGAATCATCACTTTGATTTTTCTTTTTCTTGCTATGGTGGGGGTTTTTGCTTTTCCGACCATTGGTAGTTTGGTTCAGGAAAAAGCATTGTTCCAGGATTTTTCCGGGAACTTGCGTTTGGTAATGTGGCAAGAAACCATTCAAATGTTAAAAGTTTCTCCAATTTGGGGTGGGGGAATTTCCGGTTATCAAACGGCCATTGCGCCATTTCATCATGCTAAGGGAGTGGTGGAAATATATTTATATCCTCATAACTTTATTTTGAATTTTTGGACGGAAATTGGGATTTTGGGGTTATTGATTGTGGGATTCTTAATTCTCAAATATTTAATCAATTATTGGAAAGTGAAAAATTCTGATAATCGATCATTATATATATTGCTCATTTGTTGCTTGATGGTAATTATTACGCATGGAATTGTTGATGTGCCGTATTTTAAAAATGATTTAAGTATTTTGTGGTGGTTGTTTTTTTCATTGAGCTGGCTGGTTTTTAGGTCTAAAGAAGTGGTAATCCCTATTGACAAGAAATAAGATTAATGTTAATCTTATTTGTTCCTTTACAACCAGGGGGCAATGATGGACAATTATCAGGTTCTTTTGCGTTTAGGTATGGTGATTCTTCTTTCGATTGGCATTGTTGTATCTTCGGCTTTGAAAAAAAAACATGACCAAAAGGGTGAAAAAACCTTGTTTGATGCAGTGTTTGTTCAGATTGTTTGCATAACGGCTTTTTTATGTTTCGAATATTTTCATTCCGATTATTTGTATCTTGGCCCAAGGTCGATTTTTACTGTTTTGATTGCTTTAATTTTTATTCATCTTAGACGCTATGAAAGTCTGGTTTGGTTGAATAAAAAAATGACCGTGGTTAATAATCAAGTTATTATTGAAAATGAAAAAGATCGTCAGCAGTTGGAGTTTTTGTTCCTGAGTAAAACAAAGATTTTCTTACGGATTGGTTTTGCTCTTATTCTGTGGACCATGGTTAATGTGATTGTTTATAATGTTTGGGTAAAATTTGATTATCCGTTTGATAGTATTCTGAAAAGCATTGACTTTGTTATTGCTTTTGCGACCCTTTCAATGGCCATTGCTATGATGTTCCCTGATCTGTCGCGTAATATTTTTGAATGGCGCGTTTTCCTTTTAGCACAACAAAAATTGGAGAAACACTTGCAGGAGAAAAAGCATGAGCCGAACTTCCCATAGATAATTTCAAACTTCGACAAGGTCGAGGTTTTTTTATATTCAAAGTTCGATAATTCGTACATTCGTGGTTTTGTATATTTTTAACTCAGACTCTGAAACAAGTTCAGAGTGAGAAAATTACGTCCTGTTTGCTCGCCTCGTTTTGTAGACAAAGAGGATCGTTGTGAGGAGTTCTGTGAAACAGTCCACCCCACCTGTCATTGCGAGGAGTTCCGTGAAACGGAACGACGTGGCAATCTAAAATAATTTTGGGAAAGACTTCTTTTAGATTGCCACGAGGTTTCACAAAGTGAAACCTCTCGTAATAACAGGAAAAACTTTTTACTTTCTTACTCGTCACACTTGTCTTACTTACTACTTACAACTTTCTTGCTTACTCCCTTACCCACTTTATTGACAATCAATATTTGATATGATAATTTTATTTTGGTTCTTTACAAAAGTGAGGTGCGAAATGCCAATTTTATTGATTTTGTTAAATATTTTTTTAGGATTACTGATGGGCATTTTTTCTTATCAATATTATCGTTGGCGAAAAGGCAAACGGGCTTTTTACCCCATGATTCAATTTGGTGTTACCGTTGTGACAGCGATTGTTATGATTGGTTATTTAATGTCAGATTATTATTATTTGGGGCCAAAGTTCCCAATTTTTGCGATTATTGCCATTGTCTTGATTTGGGCCAGGTGGTATGACACCCAAAAATGGCTTTTTAGTTCTTCCAGCATGAAAGATGAGGTGGTGATTTTGAAAAATGATTCAATTGTTTTGCCCCTTGTTGTTATTCAAGTAGTTTTCATTTTCGGGCTGGCATTTTTGGCTGATATGATCTTAAGTGAATCAATGAATTTTCTAGGTGCTTGTGATTTTGTGTTTAGCCATATCTTCTTGTTGGCGATTTTGTTTGCCGCTTTTCCGATTTCTCGTGATATTTTCGATTACTGTTATTATAATAATTGCTTGAAAAAAGGAATGATTGATCAATAGCATAATAGTCTATTCCCTTTAAAGAGGAGGGCTGATGTTTTGGAAGCGTCCTGAATACAAGTTGTTGCCCGAGGAACAAAGTGAAGTGGTGGTCAAGCATTTTTCCCAACAAGTGGTGGATACGGATGATGAATCGGATAAGAAGGAAATTCCACGTCATTCTCGGGGACGCGCTGATTCGCCTCAATTTCCCAAGGCCAACCCACGTTTGCGTCGTTGTTCGTGATTAATCTTTAATTCGAAATCCTCTAACAGAGGATTTTTTTGAATTTAAAAAAATTAGTGCTAAGATATTAGCAACAAGATTAGCCCCCTAAATAACAAATATGCCACCATTAGCGGATCGTTTACGTCCAACAAAATTAGAGGAGTTTTTTGGCCAAGAACAAATTATTGGCCCTAAGTCTTTTTTGCGTCAAGCGATTTTAGAAGATAATATTCCTTCGATGATTTTGTGGGGGCCACCCGGAACCGGGAAAACCACTTTGGCGAGAATTATTGCTCAGCAAACCAATTCGGAATTTGTGCAATTAAGTGCCGTCTCCAGTGGAAAAAAAGATTTGCTGGCCGTCGTGGAACGAGCCAAACAAAGCAGTCGACTTAAAATCAAAACCATTTTATTTGTTGATGAAATTCATCGTTGGAGCAAGGCGCAACAAGATGCACTGCTACCTTTTGTGGAACAAGGGCTATTGATTTTAATTGGCGCGACAACGGAAAATCCATCATTTGAAGTTAATTCAGCGGTTCTTTCCCGTTCTCGTATCGTTGTTTTGAATAAGTTGGAGCCGGAGGATTTAATAAAAATTATTGATCGTGCTTTGCATGATGAAGTCAGCGGGCTGGGGGCTCAAAAAATTAAAATTGATAAAAAAACCAAAGAGCTTTTGGCGTCTTTGTCTAATGGTGACGCGCGTATCGCTCTAAATACTTTGGAATTATGTGCGCAACACAGTAATAAAATTACGGCTGAAACCGTCAAAACAATATTACAAAAAACCGCTTTAATGTATGATAAAAACGGGGAAGAACATTATAATATAATTTCCGCTTTGCATAAGTCAATGCGTGGTGGCGATGCCAATGGGGCGGTTTATTGGTTGGCGCGAATGCTCAAAGCCGGTGAAGATCCTCTATATATTGCGAGGCGCTTAGTGCGTTTTGCCTCGGAAGATATTGGATTGGCAAATAACACCGCTTTACTTTTAGCCAATGCGGTTTTTGATGCTTGTCATAAATTGGGGATGCCTGAGTGTGGCGTGCATTTGACACAATGTGTGATTTATTTATCAAATTCCAAAAAAGATATTACTGCTTATGAAGCGATTGAAAAAGCCGGTCGTGATGTCGAGCAATATGGCAATTTGCCGGTCCCGCTTCATTTGCGAAATGCCCCAACTAAATTAATGAAGGAATTAGGTTATAGTAAAGGATATAAATATACACCAAAGGAGGATAGCTCCAAGCAAACTTATTTACCGGATAAATTGAGAAACCGAAAGTATCTTTGATTTTTTAGCAAGCAGTAAGCAAGAAAGTATTAAGCAAGAAAGTTGTAAGTGGTAAGTAAGACAAGTGGGAAAGTGGTAAGTTTTTCCTGTCATTGCGATAGATTTCAAGAATTGAAATCTCGTGGCAATCTAAGGGAAAGCTTTGCCCACTAGTCCTTTAGATTGCTTCGTCGCTTCGCTCCTCGCAATGACAGGTGGGGCGGACTGTTTCACGGAAATCCTTGCAATGACATGAGGAAAATTACTTGGATTAAAAAAATCTTACCGTTGGTAAGATTTTCGCTTATTAAAAGTTAATGATTGGCAGTGTCAAACTTTTACCACAACCGGGGCAGAATTTAATTGGTTGTAAAACAGTATTATGACTATGGCTATGGTAAGCTTCATTGGCATTGGGATGTCGCCAAATTTCACCAAAACCATGGAATAATTCATTGCATTTATGAACATATTTGAAACCATCAAAAGACCAAGTTCTTGCTGTTTCCGCCCAATGCTTTTGCAACTTTTGAATTACCAGCCAATGATCAAAGCCCATCACTTCTTCCGTCAATGACATTAAGTTTGTTATTGTCCACGAGGCAGCGTCACTGTTGGCCTTACCAAGAAGTAAAGAGGAAAATGAGCTGAAATCTTTCCAGAAAACGGCCGATAAGCGTCGCATATCAGGTCGCGGATCACGATTGGGAGCAGTCAAAAACATTAGAAATTGCCATTCATCCGGAGATACACAAAGCATTGCCTCTTCAGCCAATTCTCGGGAAGCGGTTTGTTCAATCGTTAAGTCACAACCATGTTGTGAGTTCATTTCAAAACATTGTTTTTCCTGATTCCAGACTCCGGCATCAAAATGTCCGCCCGGCAAACAATAACGATCTGCATACGGATACTTTTTCCGCGTAATTAATCCAATCAATGGTATTGTGCGATAGAGACTGGTAACCACACAATCAACAACCAAAGTTGAACAAACTGATGGCGAATTGTTAGTATGGCTTTCTTTTCCCATGCCCCTCCCTGAAAGTGAAAGGAACCATTAAAAGTTTAACTGATTTAATTGATTTGTCAATTGGTTATTTGGTTGAATTCCATTATTTATGATATAATTAAAATGAAATAAAAATAAAAATATGGAAATTCGTAATCTTTATCATACAGTGCGCAAGTTGATTTTTGAAATCATTTTGTTTTTCTTTTTACTAGCTTTGTTTTTGTTTGCTTTGGCGGTCTTGATTTTGCTTTATCCTTTTACTCTAAATCTCCTGGTGGCAATAACTTTTTTTGTGATTGGCTTGATCAGTGTTTATATTATGATTCGCATTGGTATGCTGGCCCATGAATTAGCCGGTTTTATTAAAATGTTAACCGGGAAAAAATAGCAATTATATAATTTAATAAAAAGCATCCTGATTAAGGATGTTTTTGCTTTATTTATCGGAGCATGATATTTTTTAATTATTATGAAAAATAAAAAGTGTCCCCATTGCTATCCGTTAGAGGAAAATCATTGGCATGATAAGATGGTTTCTTATTTGGAAACTTTGATTATTGATCCATTGGCGGAAAGGTTCACTAATTTTTTTCCAAAAAGAATCATTGAATCAATTGACATTTTGTTTATTCGTTTTTTGGTTTTTATTTTGAGATTATTTGATTTGGTGGAAGTCACCTCGCAAATTGATCGAAGGCAGTTTTATAATCGAACTTTGGTTATTTGGGATGAAGCGAAAAAATTACAATTGGATATCAGAGCTTATCAATTGAAAAATAAAAATAAATCATACTTATCATTTTTTTCTTGGCATAATCAAGGTAAGACAAGATATTTCCAGGAATTACCTTTGTTTGATATTGTCACCCAAAGCAAAAATCTGGATACCAAAGAATATTTCCGAAAAGTCTTGGAAAAAAATAATTGGCCGATTGCTCCCGGGCAATCATTTTTTTCGATAAAAAAAGCCAAAACTTTTGGCCGGAAAATCGGTTTTCCTTTGGTGGTAAAGCCCAATGATTCATCACTCAGTCGCCATGCTTTTTTTCAGATTAAAAGTTGGGAAGATTTTGATCAGGCTTTGAGAATCGCCAAACAAATCAGCGCCAAGGTGATTGTCGAGCGTTTCGCAATTGGTCATGTTTATCGCGCAGTGGTGATTGATGGTCAAATGGTGGCTTGTGCCAAGCGAATGCCGGCCACTATTTACGGTGATGGTGAAAACACTATTAAAAGTTTAATTGCAAATTATAATAAACATCCTTGGCGTTTGCCAAAACAGCGACGTGATGCCACTTTACATCAAATTGAAGTTAATGATGATTTGGAAATTTATTTAAATTCTCTCGGATTAAGGCTGGATGATGTTTTATCGATGGGCCAAAAAATTGTTTTAGGACAAAAAATCACGCTTGGGGCGGGGGCGGAAATTGTTAATGTGACGGAATCATTACATCCGGAAACCAAAAATCTTTGTGAAAAGGTATCACAATCTTTGTCGGCCGTTGTTTGTGGCCTAGACTTTATTTGTGAAGATGAAAAAAAACATTATCAAGACCAATCATTTATTTTTCTGGAAAACAACACTTTACCTTATATTGATATGCATCATTTCCCAACGCAGGGAGCACCCATAAATGTTGCGGAAAAGATTTGGCAATATGCATTGAAAAACGGTTAAATTTTCAAGAAAATAAAAAACTTATTCTCACCTTTTAATGTGGGTATTTTTTTTGGGCGCATTTGATTATTTGTGCTATAATAAAAATACGATAAATTTGATAAAAAGGGCTATTCCTAAAAGTTTTATTTATTATGGCAATCAAAAAAATTGTAATTCCGGTGGCCGGTTATGGAACCAGGTTTTTGCCGGCGACCAAGGCACAACCAAAGGAAATGCTTCCAATTGTAGATAAACCGATTATTCAATATGTGGTAGAGGAGGCGGTGGCTTCGGGAATCGAAGATATTATTTTAGTCACCGGTAGCGGTAAACGAGCGGTGGAAGATCATTTTAGCTATAACTTTGAAATTCAGCATTATTTGAAAAGTGTTGGCAAAGAACAAGAACGTGATGAAATCAAGAAAATTGCGGATATGGCGAATTTCATTTTTATTCGTCAAAAAGGACCGTATGGAAATGGAACCCCGGTTTTGTGTGCCAAGAGTTTGATTGGCAATGAACCGTTTGCGGTGGTTTGGGGTGATGAATTTTGGGTGACAAAGAAAAAAACACGATTAAGTCAACTGATTGATACTTTTAATAAATACGGTGATCCGGTATTAACGGTCAAACAAATTACTAAACAGGAAACAAAACGTTATGGAGTGATTGATGGAATAAGTTTGGGCAACGATGTCTTTGAAGTGAAAAAATTGGTGGAAAAGCCGGGACCGGAAAAGGCCCCATCATTGCTGGGATCAATCGGCGGTTATATTTTAACCCCGGATATTTTTGAAGCGCTGGAATCAACAACTTTGGGCAAGGGTGGCGAGCTTTGGTTGGTGGATGCCATTATTAAATTAATGAAAAAACGATCGGTTTATGCGCGCTTGATTGATGGAACATATTACGACACTGGTTCAAAATTCGGTTATTTGAAAGCTAATATTGAAATTGCTTTGAAACATCAAGATGTAAAAAATGAATTTCGTAAATACCTTCGCAGTTTGAATTTAAAATAAAAATATGAATAAAATCATTCGGGCTATTTTATCTAATAAAAAACAAAAAATTCGAATAATGTCTTTGTTTCTTTTGGTGGTCATGTTTACGACGATCGGATTAAGTTGTTCTAAACAAGGTGAAACGGGCGCATTAACTCCGGTAAAATTGGTTTTTTGGACAGTGCATGATACGCGCGAAGCATATAATGAAATTATTAATGATTATCGCGCCTTGCACCCCAATGTTTCAATTGAGTTTAAACAGTTGAAACCGGAAGAATACAAGGATGAATTGATTAAATCCTTTGCTTTGGATCAAGGCCCGGATATTTTTTCTTTGCATAATACTTGGGTTAATGAATATCTTAATTTATTGGAACCAATGCCGGCTTCGGTGAATTTACCTTTTAAAATTGTGACCGGAACGGTTAAACAAGAAGAGCGAATAGTGATTCAACAACAAAAAATGTATACGCCCAAACAAATTGAAACCATGTTTGGGGATACGGTTTCGCGTGATGTGGTGTGGCGCTATAATGATGGCACGGAAAATGATCCCAAGTGGAATTATCGAGTCTTCGGGTTGCCTTTAAGTTTAGATACTTTGGCTTTGTATTATAATAAAGATATTTTGAATAATGCGAAAATTCCTTTGCCGGCGCAATATTGGACGGAGCTTGAATCACAGATTGAGAAAATCAGACGGGTTGATAACAATAATAATATTTTGTTAGCCGGAATCCCGCTGGGGACATCGACCAACATTGAACGCAGTTTTGATATTTTGTCGTTATTGATGATGCAATTAAAAGCGGAAATGGTAGATGAAGCGGGAAATGTTAATTTTCATCGTATTCCTCGTGAATTAGCCGGACAGCCGGAAATTACCAAGGCTCCGGCCATCAATGCTTTGGAGTTTTATGCTTCTTTTGCGGATCCGATTTTGAAATCATATACTTGGAATAACAAAATGGATAATTCATTAAAGGCTTTTATTGATGGTAAGTCCGCTTATTTTTTGGGTTATGCTTATCATCGTCCGATTATTGTTTCTCAAGCGCCAAAATTAAACTTTGATATTGCGCCGATGTTACAAGTTCAAGGTTATGAAGAATTGAATTATGCCAATTATTGGGTGCATAGTGTTTCCAATAAATCAAAGAACAAAAATTATGCTTGGGATTTCATTCGTTTTATGACCGAGCAAAAACAAGCGGAAAAGTATTTGGAGAAGACTCAAAAGCCAACCGCCCTGCGCTCCTTGTATGATAAACAATTGGAAAATGATGCGGTCGCGGTTTTCGTAGAACAAACTTTGACCGCTAAATCTTGGTATCGTGGAAAAAACCAACCGGCAACGGAAAAAATATTTCAAGAAATGATTGATTCTTTGCAAACCGGTGAGTTTACTTCACGACAAGTGATTGATTTGGCGGTGCAAAAAGTTCAGCAAACCATGAAATAAATTAAATATGAAAAATAAAATTTTAATTTTCAGCTTGATGATGATATTGATGGGTTTTGGTTTTCAGGCGCAGGGTGCGACTTTCCAAGGCTTGGTGCCAACCGAATGCAAAACCGGCAGTTTAACTACCTGTAATCTGACGGTTTTCGAGGAAACGGTAATTAACATCGTTACTTTTGCTTTAGGTATTTCCGGAAGTTTGGCGTTGGTGGCCTTGGTGGCCGGTGGTCTCATGTATATTGCCGGTGGGGCTAAACCGGATTTTATTAAAAAAGCTAAGGACACGATTGTTTACGCTATTATCGGCCTTTTGATTGTTCTGGGTGGGGGAATAATTTTGAAAGTGGTAATATCGGCTATTGCCACGCAATAATATATGAAAAAATATTTAATCGGTTTAATTATTGTTTGTAGTTTTTTTATTTTTGATTTGTCGGTTGCTCAGGCGACAAAATGTTGTTGTTATTTGAAGGTGGCTGATGCAGATCGGGAATCTTTTGCTGTAACCAAAGATTCAACTTCCTTGATTGATGCCACTTCTGAAACAGAATGTATTAATTCTTGTTTTAATACTTTTACCAATGAATATCGCCAATCACCGGAACGTTTATTTGTTGATTATTATAATCGATATACTTGGGATTTAATTGCCGAAGCAAGTATCAATAAAGATCTCTGTTTTACCCGATTCCCTAATAGTAAATCAAAAACCGAGGTGGATTATAAAGAATATCGTGGTTGTGCAGTTTTTAATACTACAATACCTCAACGTTTAATTTATATTGCTTCTCCTAATAATTTTTCCAAATATGATAAAGAAGTTATTGTTGAGGGGGTATTAAATATTGATTCAGAGCTTAGTAACAGCTTAAAAGAAAATTTACAAAAAGCTCAAAGCTTTTCAGAAGTTTCTAGTATTTGGGCCGCTTACCTTAAGATGGTTACTTATAATCATGCTGAAAATTATCCTATGGTGGAACAGGCAAATTACCTCTATGATTCACTGTTGGAATTTGAACCAACCCAATCATGTAATGATGCTTATAGTTATGTGCGAGGAGATTTTGCGATGTTTCCACAAAAAGATTCTTTACAAATGATTTTACCAGCAGAAATTACTGTTACGAATAATGAAGTTTCAATAAACAACGATCAACAAATCCAATTGACCGCTTCCAGTAATTTTGAAAATGTTGGAGTTGAAACTGCTTTTACTTGGGAAACATCATCATCATCAGTTGTTAGTATTAGTAGTAATAATGGTAAGACCATTACGATTACTGGAGGATTATCAGGCGGAGCTTTGATAAGTGTTAAATCAAGTTGGGGTGGTCAGGCCAGTATAACTGTAAAAAATTTAGGTATCGGGATGTCGGATATTGTGGCAAAAATTAAAAATAAATGTTTGGAATTATCAGAAACTTCTAATAATATTGAGGATTTAAGAAATAGTTGTAATGAAATATCGGCAACAACGGCCGAGGCGGCGGCACTTTTAAAATGTAAAGAAGCGGCCGCGGCTTTTGATGACCAAACCAAAATTGCCGAACGAGAAGCGCAGTGTGATGAGTTAAAAGCTGAGGCGCCAAAAATAGGTGGCGAAGAAGGCAAGGGGACGGCTTTGTATAATGATATGGTGGCGCAAATTCAGAAGTTTAGTTCCTCTGGTTTGGTTGGTACAGGGAAAAGTGTGCCCTTGATTATTGGAGAATTATTAAAGTATGTTTTTGGTATTATTGGCTCGGTTGCTTTTGCAATTTTTGTTTATGGTGGACTGAGTTATATGTTCAGTGGTGGCGATAAGAAAAAGGTGACAGAGGCCAAGGATACTTTCCTTTGGGCCATTTTGGGTTTGGCGGCTATTTTCCTTAGTTATTCTGTCCTCAACTTCATTATTTCAAAATTATAATGAATTTTGCTATAATATAAACAACCAAAGGTCGCTATATATATAAACAAATTTTAATAAATAACTAAAAAAAAATGTTAAAAAAATTAACAATGTTTCTGGTGGTGGCGGTTTTTGCGTTTTCTTTGGTAATGCCGGTTATGGCGCAAATAAACGATCCATTTGGAACTGATGCCATTGGAAATGAGTTGATCCTAGGTTCAAAAGACATTCGAACAACAGTTGGTGCCATTATCAATGTGGCTTTGGGCTTTTTGGGCGTTGTGGCGGTAGTAATTATTTTGATCGGTGGTTTCAAGTATATGACGGCTGGTGGAGCGCAAGAAAAAATTGATAATGCGCGAAAATACATTATTTCCGGTATTATCGGCTTGGTGATTATTCTCAGTGCTTACGCTATCACCACTTTTGTTATCAGTCGATTGATGGAAGCAACCATGGGTACTTAGTTTTTTATAAAGTAGCGGATTGATATCCGCTGCTTCCGGTGAATTTAAATTTTTTGAATTCAGCGGAAGCAATTATGAAAATAAAAATTATTACAATAATCGCCATTTTAGTAATGTTTTTTTTCGGTTTTATGGTATCGGCTAAGTCTATTACCGAAGGGTTGGACGAAACCGCCAAGACGGCCAATTTATTACCAGAAGGTTCGGAAGGTGCTTACGGTCAAGTATTGGTACAAAATAAAATTGGTGATATTATCAAAGCGATTTTATCCATGGTCGGCGTGATTTTCTTTGTGTTGGTTTTATATGGCGGATTAACTTGGATGCTTGCCGGTGGCGATTCGGACAAGGTTAGTACCGGACGAAATTACATTATTTATGCGGCGCTGGGCCTTGGTTTGATTGCTTTGAGTTATGGGATTGCCAATTATGTTATTAATCTTTTGGGATCACAAACCATGAAATAAAATTTATGAAAAAAATATTTGTATTCAGTTTCTTATTACTAATTATAGTTTTTACTCTGGGAATCACGACAGTAATTGCTTTTGAACCCAGTGACACCGGATTAAATGCAACTGCTGATGCTTCCGGATTTGATGTTGGAGCCTCTGGCAATTTGACATTGTTAGTGGGACGCATTATTAATGGGGTACTGGCTTTGGTTGGTTTTGTTTTAATGATTTTAATAATCTATGGTGGAGTCTTATATATGCTCGCCGGTGAAGATTCTAAGAATATTACCAAGGCCAAAGCTTATTTAACCAACAGTATTATCGGCGTAATTATTATTGGTTTGGCTTACGCGATTTCCACTCAAGTGATTCAATTGATAATAAATGTTCAACAATAATTAAAGCAATATGAATAAAGTATTAGTTTTTTTGATCTTAACTATAATATTGTTTGGCGCTTTTACGTCGGTTCAAGCGGAAAATGTTTTTGAAACCGCTAATCAAAATCTACAACAGGGCGGTGAAGCGGTTTATGGCGAGGGAACAGAGTCAAATTTATTGGTGGTGATTGGACGGATCGTGAATGGTGTATTGGTGGTTTCCGGTGTTGTTTTAACGGTGATTATTTTAATGGGTGGTTATAAATATTTAACGGCCGGTGGAAAAAAGGATGAAGTGGAAAAGGCTAAGGATTGGATCAAAAACGGTATTATTGGCCTTATTATAATTTTGCTCGCGTATTCAATTTCCAGTTATGTAATGAATCAAATTTTGATTAATGCTTTAATTTCCCCGACCTCATAGACACTGTAATAGATCTTTTTATTTGTCCAGATCATAGCACAGACTCTGAAACAAGTTCAGAGTGAGAATATGGTTTTTATTTTTATTCCCTCATTTTCTAGCCCCCCTAATCCCTTATCCCTAACCCCTTTTAATACTCGTTTCACTCGTTTTACTTGTCTCACTTGTCTTACTTATCTCGCTTAGCACTTTCTTGCTTATTACTTTTTTAATCATATGTTTAATAAAAAAATATTAATTACTTTGCTATTAATTTTCGCGCTTTTTCTAGGCGGGGAAGTTTTGGCGGCCAGTTCTTTGCAGGAACAAGCGGGTAATGCCATGGGTACTTTTGGTAATGAAAGTTACGGACATGCGGACGCGCCGTATTTGCCGGCCGTGATTGGTCGAATTATTTCCATTGTTTTGGCGGTTTTAGCGGTAGTGATGATGGTGCTCATTATTTTGGCCGGGGTGAAATATATGACGGCCGAAGGGGATAAAACCAAATTAGAGGAAGCCAAGAAAACCATTACCAATGCGATTATCGGCCTGGTAATTTGTGTGACGGCTTATTCTATTACCTCATTTGTGGTAAGACGATTAATGGAGTCAGCTTATTTAATTGATTAATAATTAAATATAAATAATTAACATAATAAAATTATGAAGACAAAACTTTTCGGGTATTTCCTTGGGTTGCTGGTTTGTCTCTTGCTTGTGGCGCCAAGCGTTTTGGCCCAAGTGGACATTCAAGGGACTTTAGTAAATACCGGTGAAGGAATTTATGGTCCAGGGGAAACTCCATCAGATGATTTGCCGGTAATTATTGGTCGAATCATTAATATTATTTTAAGTTTTTTGGGCGTGGTGATGGTGATTATGATTATTATTGGCGGGTTTAAGTATATGACTGCCGGTGGTGAAAAAGATGGGGTGGAACAAGGTAAAAAATATTTAACCAACGCCATTATTGGTTTGGTGATTATTTTGGCCGCTTATGGGATTACCAACTTTGTGGTTTCAAGATTAACAGAAGCAACCGGAACTGCCGGACGATAAAAATTACAAAAGCCCCTTTAGGGGGCTTTTTTGTTTTAAAAGTATTGTTTATAATGAATAAGTATGAATTTATCAAATCGAAAACAAAATTTATTACTGTTCACTATAATTGCGGTAGCTTTTGGTTTAATGTTTGGCTTGATAATTTATAAATTTAACAATTTTCGTTATAATTGTTTGGATTTGGCTATTTATAGTAATGTTTTACAAAATACCATTAATGGTAATTGGTTTTATTCCACGATTCAGGGCGGGGTATATTTTGGGGATCATTTGGAATTATGGCTTTTGCCATTGACTTTGGGATACTGGGGTTTTTCTTCGCCGATTTTTTTATTGTTTATTCAAGCAGCGTTTATTTGTTTAGCCGGCTGGCCGTTATTTTTGATCGCCCGTCAAGTTTTGACAGATAAAAAATATGCCTGGTTGTTTGTTGTTTTATATTTGTTAAATCCGTTTGTTTGGCAAATGGCTTTGTTTGAATTTCATGTTTTGCCCATGGCTTTGTTTTTTTTGTTTTTTTCGTTTTATTTTTACTTAAAGAAAGCATGGGTTCCCTTTGTTATTTTTTCTTTGGCTTCCTTGATGGTTCGTGAGGATGTGTCCCTAATCATAATGTTTTTTGGTTTAGGTTTGTTATTAAAAGAACGGAAAATTAATCGTTATAGTATTTTTGCTTTTGTGAGTGGTTTGTTGTGGTTTATTTTATCCTTGGTTTTAATATCATTTTTCAATCAGGGGGCATATAAATATGGTATTTATTACCTAGATTTTTGGTCAAAAATTTTTACTTTGGATCAACTGGACTTGTTGTTCGGGATATTTTTGCCATTTGGTTTTTTACCATTTTTGCGGTTAAAATATTTATTCCCTTTAATCCCGATTTATGCGCAATATGTCTTAATTGGCGGGCTTGGCACCATCGTATTGCGGGGACATTATGCGACATTATTTTTAGTCGTTGGATTTATCGTCTTGATTTATGTGGTGCACGAGATTTTGCTCAATAAAATTAAAGTTTTAATTGCTTATCAAAAGTTTTTACCAATTTTTTTAATTAGCGCTACCATTTATTCGTTTATTACGCTTGGTCCGATTATGGAAATTAACAAAATTAAGCGACCGGAGATAGAAAAATATTTTTTTAGTGAAATAATAAATAAACTTCCGTCTGAAGCCAATGTTGTCGCCGGGTACGACTTTTTGCCCTACTTAACGGGTAATAAAAATTTATACGCTTTATCATATGTAGATCAAGGTTTTCGGCAGTTTTCGGATAAACCATATATGGTGCCGCAGCAAATTGATAATGTGATTTTTAACGAAGCGGATATTCTTACTTTTCAGTTGAAAAACAAGAATGTTTCTGGTAAGGCGGAGAATTACATCTATGATTTATTAGTACGGAAAAAACCGCGGGCATTTATTGATGATTTCTCGTTTATTGGGTTAGGGGTGGAAAATTTTGATTTAGATCTCAGCCATTTCCGGACAGTTAATTTCTCTCAGCCGGGTAATTATTTGATCCAACAAAAAAATGGCAGTGGCCAAGTATTGAGTGAAAAGATAATTCATATCGCCAAAGGAAGACAGGAAAGGTCCTTGTCTTTTTTGCCGGAAACAAAACATTTTATAGTACAGCCAATTGAAATTATGGGTAAAACAGTTTTAAATAAAGTGGGTTTTAGTGAAGATATAATTGATTATAAAGTAATTGGCGGATCGGAAAAAATCAATATTCAATAATAAAAATTTCTTGATTGTCAAAAACTGCCAGGGATTGAAAATACGTTTTTGTCTGAGGATCAAAGTTGGGATATTTGATTTGCAAAATATCATCCCACCAAAAATAATGTAAATTATATTTTTTTAAAAAGTTTAATTCTTCCGATTCGGTCATTTGGTTGGTGAAATACTTTTGTTTTTGTTGGTTTTTTCTTTTTGAATCAATAGTTTCATGAGCATGACCGAAAAA
Source organism: uncultured Gammaproteobacteria bacterium (assembly GCA_964413735.1). Taxonomy (GTDB): domain Bacteria; phylum Patescibacteriota; class Patescibacteriia; order UBA11705; family UBA11705; genus CAYPSS01. Next base: position 66,523 of record CAYPSS010000001.1, on the reverse strand, counting down.
AACACTTTTCCCGGTATGAGAGGGAATAAAAACTGAGGTAATTTGACTGCTTAAAACATTCCCTCTTGGTAATTTGCGTAAAAATTCAAAACCATAGGTTTTGTCTTTGTTTAAATAAAAAAACTCACCTTTTTGTTTATAATTATAAAATTCTCGCAATTCCAGAAAAAAAGACGAAGGAGCAAAAATAAAAATAATTATTAAGCTAAGAAAAAATGGTTGTTTGAATAAACGATTTTGAAAAAACGATAATCGTTTAATAAAAATCAGATAATACAAGTATTCTATACTTAGCATTACTACGGCAATAATAACGCCTTGAATTGAGCGTCTTTGGAATTGCCAACCGGGTAAATAGGCGAGTAAATAAGCAATTAAAATCCAAATAATGAGAAAATAAAATTTGGAAGGTAGCCATTTTTTGTACAACAAGTAAACGCCCCCGCTCCACAGTAAAAAGTAAATACCAAGACCGAATATATAAAAGTATAAAGGGGAACTAAGAGTTATATTTTGTAAGCTACGGGCAAAAATCACCGGATCAGTGAGGGTGTAAAAATGATAAATAATACTTGGCAGAGAAATAAGACCTATTATAAATAAATGCTTTATTAATTCTTTGAACAAAAGCTTTTTATCAAAAAGTTTGGTTAATCCATAAACTGAAAATGTTAAATATATTAAAGGAATATGATAAGGATGAAAATTGAACAAAAGCAAAGTCAAAATGCCGGCCCAAACAGTATAATAATATTTATTTTGATTTAGAGCTAAAAATGAAAAAGTGAAAATCAAAAAAATCAAAGACGTGGCTAAAATAAAATGAGGCACATGAGAAATGGTGTTGAAAATGGTGGCCTCCGGCATCCACAAGTCAGCTGAGCGAAAATAAATATCATTGTTCGTATAAATCAAAGATTCAAAATATACGCCCAAACCACTGCCCAAACAAGAAAAAATCAAAGCCCAGCGACGTTTTAATATGTTGGCGGTAAAAATAGAAATGAATAAATATAATGAAAAAACCAAAATGGGAATGCAGAGCAATTGAAAAATTTTCAAGGCCCAGATTGCGTTTAAATTAAAAAGATTGGCGAATTTACCAATTAATAACCAAACAATATTGAAGATACCCGTAGATTGGTTTTCGGTGGTAAATTGATTGAAAAGTAGCCAACCATGATTTTTGATTTGGTTGATATAAGAATAATAAATCGGATAATCTCCGGGAGCTAAAACATGAATACCGCTAATTGTTTCGGTTGGCTCTTTTATTATTTGTCCGTAAATTAAAGGGATAATTATCAAAAAAATCAAAAATAATGAAATCCCCAGCATGGTGAGCCATTCACGTTTACGCCAATTGTGAATTATGGTTTTGATGTTCATAGGACTTGATAAATAATCACATGATCATCGGAATAAATCGGTTTAAAATAAAAATTATTATTCAAATTTGTTATAAATTGTTTATATTGTTTGGGCGCAAAAACATAAGAAGCATGAAAGTCATTTTTAATGATTTGATAAAAGTCATTATTTGCCGGTTGGTGGACCACTTGTTGCCATTTTTGATAAAGGTTTGAATTATATAAATAAGTGAAGGTGGGATCAAGCCCGCCAATATAGTAATTGTTGGGATTATAATAAAATAAAGCCGGCCAATCATCCCACCCGGGATGAAAAATCGTGGTATGATAAGGCGTGTGTTTTTGCAAATATTGGGCGGCTCCCTGATAATTTAAGTATTTGTCACGATTAAGGTTTTTTTTTACATTATAAAGGCTATGACCGTATTGAAAACATAAAATCATAACAATTATTATACTGATAATAAAATGGGACGGTCTTTTGAAAAAATCAATAATAGATTGTCGATTAGTTGGTAATTGGAGTTTGTTTAAGGTAAATGAATATCCGACAAAAAGAGTGGAAAATGGAATAAAGTATTCCAAATAACGGCGTGATTTCAAAGTTAAAAGCAAGAAAAATATGGTTAATAATGCGAAAAATATAGTGAAGCGATTGATCTTTTTGTAATTAATAATACACCAGGTAAATGTCAGGATAATTATAACGGTGGTGATAATCGAGTGCGACCCAAGGTCTAATAAGGAAATGGAGAACCACTCATTTCCCACGGCAACTATTTTTTGATAGTTGATAATACCGATTTGCCAAATTTGTTGCCAGTAAAATTTTATATTTTGAGGAAAGTAGGGATTGATTATCAGCCCCATGAGGTTGCCTAAGACTAAATTGAAAATTATTTTTTTATTGGAAAAATTGAATGTTTTATTAATCAGGGATTTCCATGATGGTTTTGTTTTTATTAATAAATAAATTGTTTCAGAAATAATGTAAATTCCTCCAACTACCAAACCCAAAAGCCATCCACCGTAACTCCAAACATAAATAAATGACAGGAATAAAATCAGAGAATATTTTTTTTCAAAAATCGCATAAATTATAAACAGCAAAATAATTAAGGATAAGGCGGTGGCTTTGATTAAAGATAGACGAAAGAAAAACGAAGTAAAAATAAAAAGTAAAAATAATAATGGTAGTTTGTATTGAAAATTATAGCGAGTTAAAAACCAATAAAAACAAGTAATGAATAATGAGGATAAAATAACGGTAAATATTTTTGTGCCCATTAAAGGATCAAAAACAATGGTCCATGGCATTAATAATAGGTGGTACAAGAAATGATGATCAGTGAAATTTTCATTTAGGGTGGAAAACTGCATCCAGGGGAATTCTTGGAAGGTAAGGTTGTTAGTCATCATTTGCGATAGCCGGGCATGATAAAAGCCATCTGGGTCGCCCATCCCATGCGGTGCTTGAAATAAAGAAAAAATTAAAATACAAAACAAAAACACCAATAAGATTTTATGATATTTAAAATGTTGTAGTTTTTGCCAAAAAGTCATAAACATAATTTCATCATAGCAAATTTGTCTTAAATCTCCAATTTAAAAACTTCTCGCCAAGCATGGAGACGAGAAGTTCTATGTAATGGGGTTTTACCCCCAAATTACTCATTTAATAACTTCTTGAATTCTTCTACCAAGTCAACCGGGGTGGGATCAATTTTGTTTTGCAAAGCAGTAAAGTAGGAGGTCCACAGTCCGAGCCATAAAATGTGAAAAGTTTTGTATAGAGCATTACCGGTAGGGAAGTTAATTATTTCAATCGGGAATTTGGTTTCCATGAATTTTTGGAAAACTTTAATTCTTTTTTGATTACGGGGGTGCTCTTCAGGATCATTAAATATTATTATTTGATAATTTCCAGTTGTATTGGTAAATCCCACCATCTCATTGTGATTGAGTTCGGGAAAACAGTTCCAAAAACTGGGGATTTTGGCATTTTCATTGAAATTTATTTTCACAATCATGGCTAAATATTTCCAACGGTCGGTTGTATAAATAATGGGGGTTGATTGTTTAATGTTTTTTGATAATTGTTGCGCTTGATTGATAATTTTTTCTTTCTCCGCATTTAACTGTGCGACCGTTTGTTCAATAATCGAATAATGATCTTCCAATAAGTGAGAACTAATTAAAATTTTCATCAAGGCACCGACAAAATAGCCATATCCCATGCGCGGTTGCAGGGCATCGGAGGGAATAATGGTGAGTGGCACGGAATTTTCGTCGGCAATTTTTTGTAATCGCCCTCCGGTGGTTAGGACTAATAAATTTTTATGGTTTAGTTTTAACGCTTGATCAAAATTTTCCAGTGGTTCCTCGGTATTGCCGGAATAGGAAATAAATATCGCTCCATCATCATTATTAAAGTCTTTGGGGAAAGAATAATCACGAATAATATGAATCGGGGTGGTGAAATTTTGTTGTGAATTATTAATAATGGTTTTCAAAATATTTGCTGGTAAGGCGGAACCGCCAACGCCAAAAATAAAAATTCTGCGGGGAACAGAATTAAATTTAATTTCGGTAAAATTAAGGGCGCTGATGAGTTGGCCGGGTAAATTTTCTATTACTCGGTATAAATTTGATTGGTCGTATTGTTGACGCAGCTCATCAAACATAAAATAATTTTTAACTTAATATAACCTTATCAGACTCATTATTTTTTTTCAATGGTGTTATGCACATTTTAAATTTCAGTGACGGTTTTGAGTGATTCAGGGTAGAGGTCCAACGAGATCAGGTATAGTTGAAAAAATCTATAAAATTTGTTATGATTACATCATGGAAAAGGTCAAAACTTTTCATTTTTTAGGTTTAATAAACAACTCTTATGTCAGGACATAACAAATGGAGTAAGATTGCCGGTAAAAAGGCCGTAGCTGATCAAAAACGCTCAGGACAATTTACTAAAATTATTAAAAATATCATCGTGGCGGCCAAGGGTGGAGCGGATTTGGAAACGAATTTCAAATTGCGTCTGGCCGTTGATAAGGCGCGGGCGGCCAATATGCCCAAGGATAATATTGATCGAGCGATCGCGCGTGGCGCCGGAACGGCGGATGGTGGACAAATTGAAGAGGTGATTTATGAGGGTTTTGGACCGGGTGGAGTGGCGATATTGGTTTTAACCAATACGGATAATCGTAATCGCACTTCCAGTGATTTAAAGCACATTTTTTCCAAATATAATGGCGCGATGGGCGGTCCTAATTCAGTAAAATGGATGTTTGAACATAAAGGGATCATTCGAATTGATCAAGTTAGTGAAAGTGAAGAGTTGCAATTGGAATTAATTGATAATGGGGCTGAGGATGTTGAGGTTGATGACAAGGGAATGACGGTAATCACCACCTTTGATAATTTCCCGAAATTAAAGAAGTTGATTGAAGATAAAAAATTGGCAATCTCTTATGCGGAAATGGAATGGGTGGCCAAGGACGAGACGGTAGTGGATGAAAACACGCAAAGCCAGTTAAATAAAATGTTGGAGGCTTTGGAAGAAAATGATGATGTGTCCGATTATTTTACCAATGCTCAATCTTAATCTTGTTTCATGAAAAAAGAAATTAAAATTTTAGGTATTGATCCCGGATATGGCCGAACCGGTTGGGGGATGATCGAAAATCAAGGTAGCCAAATCAAAATGCTTGATTATGGTTGTGTTGAAACTTCCGGGAAAATTGAATTTCCCGAGCGGTTGAAATATCTTTATGAACAATTAACTTCAATTATAAAAAAATATCAGCCTGACTTGGTGGCGATTGAAGATCTTTACTTTTGTAAAAATACTACGACCGCCATTAAGGTGGGACAAGCGCGAGGCGTGATTATTTTAACCGCGCATTTGGCCGGGATTCCGATAGTGGAATTTACCCCATTACAAGTTAAACAAGCGATTGTCAGTTATGGTAAAGCGGAAAAAAAACAAGTTCAACAAATGGTCAAAGTGTTTTTGTCATTACGAAATATTCCGCAACCGGACGATGCGGCCGATGCTTTGGCGGTGGCGATTTGTGCCTCCAATTCTTATAAATTAAAAAATTATTATGGTAAAGCGTAGCATTTACTTTTTTTGTTTAAGTTTAATATTTTTATTTTTTGCTTCTATTACTCAGGCCCAAACCGTTAATAATATTTTTTCTATTGAAGCCGGTGAAGATAAAAATGTCTTAGTGGAAAGACCGGTGGTATTTTCCGCCAATACCGATCAAGTGATTGAAAACACCAGTTTTACTTGGGATTTTGGTGATGGCTCAATTGCTAACGGGGTGGAAGTAACTCATACTTTTGCCAACCCCGGGGTTTATCGTGTTTCTTTGTCGGCCATTAACGGCAATTTGATGGCGGAAGATGAAATTATTGTAAAGGTGGAAAAAGATATTGTGATGTTAATTACCGATGAATCATTATCCACCGAATTGTTGGAAGAGTTGCAAGAAAAATCCAGTTCGGTGGGGATTTTGCTTGTTCCGATCATTATTCCCAAACAAGATACCGATTATTTAAGTGAGTCATTATTAATTCAAGCGATTGTGGAAAATCGGTCAGATATTAGGCAGGCTAGAAATATTGTTATTTGGACCAGTGGGAGTTATGGCTTAAATGCATTGATTGGGGCCAGCCAAGAATTAGCCAAGGGGGCTGATATTAAGAGTTTGGGGTTTAATCAAAAGGGGATATATGTTTTAACCGGCGAAAATTTGAAAGTGACCTCAAGATTGGCCCAAAATGTTTATAATTTATTGTTGCCGAAAAATATGATGGTGGTGGATGCCGGCGGGTATGAAGAAGTGATCCCTCGTTTGGATTCTGAAAGCATTACCTATCAATTGAAAGAAAACAATCAATCATATCAAATTTTGGGTGCCCATACTCAAAGACCTTTGCATACTCTAAAACTGTGGAATTTTTTATCTTACATTATTGATTATATGGTTAATAATGGCGTGTCAATCAATACCATTTATTTGATTTTGATTTTGCCAATTATTGCCACGATCATTGCTTTTTCTCGACAGATCATTGGGATCAAAGCTTTTGGCATGTATGCGCCATCATTGGTGGCGGTTTCCTTTATAGCGACCGGTATTAAATACGGGTTGGCTTTGTTTGCCATGGTTTTGATTATTGGTACGGTTGGTCGTCTTGTAGCGCGAAAAATTCGTTTAATGTATATGCCTCGAATGTCATTGGTTTTAAGTATTGTCAGTTTTTCGGTGTTGGGAATGTTTTTTGTTGGGGCATTGTTTAACAAAACCGGTATTATCAGTATTTCCATTTTTCCGATTTTGATTATGGTGATTATTACGGAAAAGTTTTTGGAAGCGCAGATAGAACTAGGCAGTAAAACTGCTTTTAAATTGGTGGCGGAAACTTTGATTTTGGCCTTGGTGAGTTATTATTTGGCTACTTGGGAAAGTTTGCGGATTTTAATTATTGGTTATCCGGAAATTATTTTATTAACTTTTTTAATTAATTACGCTCTTGGGAAATGGACTGGTTTGCGCTTGCTCGAACTGTACCGTTTTCGCAAAGTAATTCAAAATGTTGAACTTCCTGAAAAAAAGTAAAGGGGTGCTGGGAATGAATTCACGTAATTTGGATTTCATTCGTCCCAGCGGTCCGAAAAAATATAAAAATTTGGTTGATAATAAATTAAAAACCAAACGACTTTTGCGTCAATCCGGTTTGCCGGTTGCCAAGCTGATTTCCAAAATCAGAAATTGGAAGGAGTTTGATGCTTTTGATTGGGGAAGTTTACCCAATAGTTTTGTTTTAAAACCAAATCGCGGTTTGGGCGGTGAAGGAATTATGGTGACTTTTGGAAAAAAGAAAAACGGTCATTGGGTTTTGCCACTTGATCGTGATGCAGAGATTCGTGATGTCATGCTTCGTGTTAGTAATATTTTAGATGGTGATTATTCTATTACCAATACTCCGGATACAGCTTTTTTCGAAGAACGAATTAAGATCCATCCGGTATTTAAATTATATTCATATAAGGGTGTTCCTGATATTCGAGTAATTGTTTATAATCGGGTTCCGGTAATGGCCATGCTTCGGTTGCCCACCAAAGATTCTAATGGCAAAGCTAATTTGCATGCCGGTGGTATTGGAGTGGGCATTGATATTGAAACCGGATTAACCACTCATGCGGTTCAAGATGGTAAAATGATTGATTATTTGCCCGGGACAAAGTTTCAATTGCGCGGTATCCAAATCCCATTTTGGCGTCAAATTTTAGAGATTTCCATTGAAGCCCAAATGGTTTGTAAATTAAATTATGTGGGGGTTGATGTGGCGCTTGATCGAGAAAAGGGCCCGATTATTTTGGAATTAAATGCTCGACCGGGGATGGAAATTCAGGTAGCGAATTTAGCCACTTTGAAAGATCGATTATTAAGAGTAAAGGGTTTGAAAATCAAAACCATTAAAAAAGGAATAATGGTGGCCAAAGAATTATTTGGTGGAGAAATTGAACAGGAAATCGAGGAGTTATCCGGTAAACAGGTAATCGGTATTATTGAACCGGTAAAAGTAATAGGGAAAAATAAAAATCAAATTGAAGTAGAGGCCAAGGTGGATACCGGTGCCGGGATTTCTTCTATTGATGAAGATTTGGCGATTGCTCTTGGTTATGATAGCGCTATTAATTATTATAAATCGTTTAATATCAAAGATGTAATGAGTTCGGAAGAAATTGCCGAGTTGTCGGATAAAAAAGTTTGGCAAGAACTTGAAAAGCACCCTGATATAATCGGGGTAGCGAAAATTTACAGTTCACATGGTGCTTCATATCGCATGGAATTGCCAATTAAGCTGGAAATCTCTGGTGTTGATATAAATTCGACCATGACGGTGATTGGACGCAAAGAAATGAAATATCCGATTATTATCGGTCGACGAGATTTGAAAAGATTTTTGGTTGATCCTACTAAAAAATTAAAATAAAAAAATGAATATTTTGATCATTGGTCCCAATTCCTGGGAAAACCGTTCTCTGATTTTAGCTGCAAAAAAATACGGGCATCGGGCAACTCGCGCCTCAATAAATTGTTTATCATTTATTTTGGAAAAAAATAAATTTAATATTTATTATAAAGCTAAAAATGTTCTTGATTTTGATATTTGTTTAATCCGCGGAATCAACCCGCATTTTGCCAAGGCAAAAACTTTGGCCAAACATTTGAATCGTCATCATATCCCAGTAGTTGATAAGGAATTATACAAAAAGGTGTATTCGTTTGATAAAATATTCATGTATTCGGCCCTTAGTTTTCATGGCGTGCCTTGTCTTGATACCTATTATTATTTTTCTTGTGATGAGTGGCGTCAATCAAAGTATAAATTCGAATATCCGATTATTATTAAGGATATTCATGGCATGCATGGTCGTAATATTCATATCATTTCCACGGAAAAAAAATTTCAGGAATTTATAAGAAATAATCCGATTAAAAAATATTTTGTTCAGAAGTTTATAAATAGTGATTATTATTATCGAGTTTTGGTTATTGATGGTCTGGCCATTGGCGCTTTAAAGCGTTACACTTTGAAGGTGACCAGAAGTAAACAAATTCCTTTGGCCCAAAGAGCTTTTGCGTCAAATTTAACGCCAAAAATGAAAAAAATCGCGGAAATGGCGGCTAAAGCGACCAATGCGGATATTGCCGGCGTGGATATTATTTTCGATGAAAAAGAACAACCATATGTATTGGAAGTAAACCGGTCACCGCAATTTAAAAGATTTGTGCAAAAAAATAAAATAGATGTTCCGGGGAAAATTATTCAATATTTGGAAAGTTTAGTATGAAAATATCACCATATTCAAAATTAATTATTGATGAAGCGAAAAAAAAGGGAATTAAGATTTTCCCGGTGGGAAGTGGCGGAAAATTGTTTTTGTTGCGCCGAAAAGGAAAGCACACTTTTATTTATCAGTCTTTGACGGAATTAATCAGCGATCCATCATATAAAATTGCGGCGAACAAATTTTTAACCGATCGTTTTTTGAAAAAAAATGGATTTCCCGTGCCTAATTTTAGTTTGATTAAAACAGAAGAACAAGCCTGGAAATTTTTGCAAAAGAATAAAAAAGTGGTAATTAAACCTTTGAGTGCCAATCAAGGTAAAGGAATAACAATTGCCATCAAATATCGCGAAGAATTGCTCCCGGCAATGGAAAAGGCTTTGGCAGCCACCAATCATAATAAATTGGAAAGTGCTTATAAAAATGCGATTTTAATTGAAAAAGCGGTTCCCGGCGATGATCATCGTATTTTGGTGATTGATTATCGTTACATATATGCAATTAAAAGAATTCCCGCTTATGTAATTGGTGATGGGCAACATAATATCAAGCAATTAATTGATTTATGGAATATTCGTAAGGTCAAACACAAAAAACCGGTAATAATTGATGCTTTGTTACGTCATGTTTTGCAAAGACAAAACTTGACCTTGCGTGATCGTCCGGAAAAAGGACAAAAAATATTTGTTAGACGCACTGCCAATTTGGCGACCGGTGGAGAAACAATAGATATTACTGATGAGGTTCATCCGAAAATAAAAGACATGGCCATAAAAGCGGCTAAATTGTTGCGAATGCCGATTGCCGGATTTGATTTTATGGCTCGTGATCATCGGTTGGCCAAGGGGTTTTTTATTGAAGTAAATCCGATTCCCGGGTTAATGATGCATCATTATCCGCATCATGGAAAATCGCGCAATCCGGCTAAGCAAATTGTTGATTTATTAATCAGAAAAAAGATTATATGAAAAAGCCTCACATCAAAGTTTTACGTGATGCGGCCAAAGAACTTAGCTTAAAATTTGAAAAGTTTGATCCCGAAGAAGTGATTCATTTTGTTAGTCAAGGAAATAAGCAAGTATGGTTGGATCGTTCGGCAACGGAGAAAACTTCTCGGTTAAGTTATATTATTGCTGATAATAAACGATTGACGGTTGCGGCATTGCGCAAATTTAATATTCCCACACCAAAACAAAAAATGGTTTATTATAAAAAAGATTTATTGGAATTTTTTCGAAAATACAAACCGGTAGTGGTTAAACCAAACAAGTGTTCGCTGGGGAAGGGGGTGACGGTTGGTATTACGACGCAAAAAGCATTATTTAGGGCTTTTGATGAAGCAAAAAAATATGACAAACGTGTTTTGATCGAAAATTTTGTACCAGGTAATGATTATCGTTTTACCGTAATTGATTATAAAAAAGTATATGTTTTGCAACGGATTCCGGCTTTTGTCGATGGTGATGGCCGACACACTGTAGAACAATTGGTGGTAATAAAAAATAAAATTTCGAAAAAATATAAAAAAGATATAAAAATTGATGATAAATCAAAGAAGATTTTAAAACAGCAAGGATTTACTTTGCAATCAGTTATTCCTGAAAATAAACGTGTTTTTTTGCGTCTGGCCGCCAATATCGCCGAGGGTGGGACCAGTGTGGATGTTACTTCTCAGGCTTCCGTAAAATTAAAAGAAATGGCAATTGATGCTTGTCGCGCTTTGAAATTACCTTCGGCCGGGATTGATATTTTGACTCCTGACATTTCCGGTGATAAGGGGGTGGTGCTGGAAGTTAATCCGCGTCCGCATATTATTTTGCATCATTATCCTCATGTTGGGCGTGCTTATTCTCCGGCTAAAGATATTTTAAAAATGTTTTTCAAATAAATAGTATTATATTTTTATGGCGACTAATTTTCATTTTTCTTCTCAATTCAAAAAATCACCGGAAAGTAAGAAAAAAACCAAAAAGTTTTTTTCTTTTCTTTGGAATTTTTTAAAGAGTTATGGGTTGATGCTGTTAGCTATTTTTATTATTTTTTTAATTGCCGTATTTGCTTGGTTTTCTCGTGGATTACCCAGTCCGGATAAAATAATGGAACGTGAAGTGGCCCAAAGTACGAAAATATATGAAAGAAACGGTGAAACGGTTTTGTATGATATTCATGGTGATGAAAAAAGAACTTTGATTAAATTGGAGGATTTGCCAGACTATGTTAAACAAGCCACCATTGCTACGGAAGATCGTTATTTTTATGAACATAAGGGCTTTAATGTATTTGCCATGTTCAAAGGGGTGATTATTGATCCGTTATTGGGTCGTCGAGCTCGTGGTGGATCAACTTTGACTCAGCAGTTAGTAAAAAATGCAATTTTAACTAATGAACGAAAAGTATCGAGAAAAATCAGAGAGTTTATTTTGTCTTATCGAATCGAACAAAAATTTTCCAAAGATGAAATTTTGCAAATGTATTTGAATGAAATTCCTTACGGTTCGACTTCTTATGGGATAGAGTCAGCGGCGCAAACTTATTTTGGGAAATCGGCTAAAGATTTATCGTTGGCACAGGCCGCATTGCTCGCCGCTTTGCCACAAGCGCCAACTTATTATTCTCCTTATGGTAGTAATGTCGAGGCTTTGTTAGCGCGTAAAAATTATGTATTGGACAGCATGGTGGAAACTGAGTATATCACCGTCGAGCAGGCCACTCAAGCCAAACAAGAGGTTTTGGAGTTTAAACAAAAAAGAGAATCAATTTTAGCCCCACACTTTGTGATGCATGTTCGTCAACAATTGGCGGAAATGTTTGGTGATAAAATGGTGGAACAAGGTGGCTTGAAAGTGATTACCACCTTGGATTTGGATAAACAAAAAATCGCCGAAGAAGCAGTAGCTAAAGGAGTGGAAAGTCGTAGTGTACAATATGGTTTTAAAAATGCGGCTTTGTTAGCCATGGATGCCGCGACCGGAGAAATCATTGCTATGGTAGGGTCAAAAGATTATTTTGACGATGAGATTGATGGTAAGGTTAATGTGACCACCAGATTGCGTCAACCAGGATCATCGATCAAACCTTTGGTTTATACGGCGGCTTTTCAACGCGGTTATACGCCGGATACAATTTTGTATGATGTGAATACTAAATTTAAAACCGATACCAAGGATTATGAGCCCAAAAATTATGATTTGGTGGAGCATGGACCGGTAACCATGAGAAAAGCTTTGCAGGGTTCATTAAATATCCCGGCGGTGAAAACATTGTATTTGGCCGGTTATGACAATGTCATTAATTTTTTGGAATTGCTGGGCTATACTTCTTTTGGTGATCGCAGTCGTTTTGGTTTGTCATTGGTTTTGGGTGGTGGAGAAGTCACTTTGTATGAACATGTGGCTGCATATAATGTTTTTCCCAATGAAGGAATTTATCGACAGCCGGAAACTATCTTGCGAGTGGAAGATGCCAGTGGCAATGTTTTGTATGAAGCCAAAAAACAAGAACGCAAAGTATTGGACAAGAAAATCGCCAATATAACCAATAATGTTTTAAGTGATAACGAAGCGCGAACTTATGTTTTTGGGGCTAACAATTATTTGGTGCTTGATCGTCCGGCCGGAGCAAAAACCGGAACGACCAATGATTATCGCGATGCCTGGACCGTTGGTTATACGCCTCAAATCACTGCCGGTGTTTGGGTGGGTAATAATGATAATAGTGAAATGAAACGTGGCGCTGATGGCAGTGTGATTGCGGCGCCAATTTGGAATGATTTTATGCGTCGAGCTCATGAAGGGTTGGAGGTTAAAGGGTTTTCTGGATATGAAAAAGAAACTACCGGCAAAGCGGTTTTAGATGGTATTTTTGCCAATGAAATTACCTTGAAAATTGATAAGTTTTCCGGGAAAATCGCCACTGAATACACTCCTAACACTGCTATTGAAGAAAAAACTTACAAGGAAATACATAATATTTTGCATTATGTTAACCGTAATGATCCGCGCGGGCCTATCCCAAATGACCTGGGACAAGATTATCAATATGCGGGCTGGGAAGTAGCGGTGCAAGATTGGTTAACCAGACAAAAAAATAACCCTGATCTGGTAATTGCGGAAAAATTTAACTTTGTTAATGAAGCACCTCCTACCGAATATGATGATTTGCATTTACCGGAATATCAGCCAACCGTTTTTTTGCAAACACCACAAAACAATCAGACGATTACGACGGAAAATATTGTGGCGCAGGTAAATGTTTCCGCTCCGCGTGGGATCAGTCGGGTGGAATATTATTTGGATAATTTTTTAATTAAGACCATTAAAGTTCCACCGTTTGATTTGAATACCCCCATCAGTTCAATTTTTGTTAATGGTTATCATCGTTTCAAGGTAGTGGCTTATGATGATGTTGATAATAACAGTCAAGTGGAAGTGGATATTAATATTTTGTCAGAGCGATCCGCGCCGACTTTAAATTGGTATAATATTAGTCAGAGTTATTCATTAACTCAATCGCCTTTATCACTGGCAACACGTATTTCCGATTTGGTGGCGGTAAAGAAAATCGATTTTTATTATCGACCGGCCGGTCAGGGTGAATTCCAATTATATTCGTCGGTAATTGCTCCCACCGATAATGTGGCGATTTCCAGCTTAACATTGTCGCAAGCGGGTAGTTATGAGTTACGAGCGGTGGCAATCTTGGGTACGGGGACTAATTTGAGTTCAGAAACAATAAATATTAATGTATTGCAATAAAATTTTAAAAAACAGGGTTTTCCTGTTTTTTATTTTTAAATATGTTATACTTTAATTGAATAAAAATATATAAATATGCAAAAAAAATCATTTGGTTTGGTTATTATCATTGTTTTTTTGTTGGCCTTTTTGGTGGCGGAAATGGGATTTATCGCTTATCAGCGTTATTTAGACGGACAAAATGATAATCCAATTGATCCCGGTCAATCAAGTAAGCCGATAATTTTGCCGGAAAATCGAGATATTAATAAAATATCATTTCAAAAGTTTACTTCAAAAGATGAAATGTTAAATTATTTAGATCAGGCATCAGATTATGATACTTATTATTATGGTTGGGGAGGTATTCCGGCGATGCCAACTTCTCTGGCGGTTAATGATAGTTTTGAATTAAGAAATGGCGTGTCATTTGACGAATTTGGTGAAGGTGTTTTTGGCGTCAAAGAATCGGTGGATCGATATTCACAAACCAATGTTCAAGTCAAAGGAATTGATGAACCGGATATTATTAAAACCGATGGACACAACATTTATTATTCTCAAGAGGTTTATCCGCAATTTTGGGAGGATGATCCTTTTGGTATTGATGTCAAAATGATTGATCCCGGGGTTAGTGTTTCGGAGCCGGCAATTGCCCCTGATCGTTTTCAACCGATTAAAAAAGTTAATATTATCAATGCCCTGCCACCAACGGCCATTGAGGTTAAATCCCGAATTGAAAAAGCCGGTGAATTATTATTATTAAATAATATTTTGGTTGTTCTTAATAATGATGGTCTTTGGGCTTATGATATAAATGATAAATCAAACCCGATTGAAAAATGGAATTATGTGATGGATAAAGATGTTTATATTAATACGGCTCGGTTGATCGGTGATCAATTATATTTGGTGTTGCAAGATTATGTTGATTATAGTTCTCCTTGCCCGGTTATTCCTTTGACAAGAGGAGAGAATAAAATTGAAATTGCTTGCAGTGACATTTATCGCCCATCAATAATTGGGCCAACCGATGTTACCTATTCAGTATTATCAATGAATATGGTTAGTGGTGAGATTAATAATCAAGTGGCTTTTGTCGGATCATCATCCTCGGTAAATGTTTATGTTTCCAATGAGTATCTGTATTTGGGCTATTATTATATGGGAGATTTAGCGGATGTGATGATCGGAATGATTTTGGTTAATCAAGATTTATTCCCGGGATGGTTAATAAATTCCGTTAAGCAATTAGCTGAATATGGTCTTTCTCAAGAAGCCAAAATGACCGAATTTGGTGTTTTGATGGAGAAGTATATGCGGTCTTTGTCTGATGATGAGGCGATGAGAATTGAAAATGAGTTTACTAATCGGGCTGATGATTATTTACGATCGCATTTACGAGAATTAAGTGTTACGACTTTGGTTAAATTTGATTTGAACAACTTGCAGTTAGCAGCGACCGGGCGGGTGCCGGGCAGATTATTAAACCAATTTTCACTTGATGAATACAACAAAAATTTACGCGTGGCGGTTACTTTGGATTGGCTCGGTAATTCAATATCGGAAAATGATGTATATGTTTTAGATGCGGGATTAAAACAACTTTCTGCGGTTCAAGGATTGGGAGAAACAGAACGAATATATTCGGTTCGATTTATCGAAGATAAGGGTTATGTAGTCACTTTTCGGGAAACCGATCCGTTTTATGTATTAGATTTACGTGATCCAAAAAACATCAAGAAAACTGGTGAATTAAAGATCCCGGGATATTCTTCTTATTTACATCCGGTCAATAAAGACATGATTTTAGGAGTTGGACGCGAAAATAGCCAAGTTAAACTGTCTCTTTTTGATGTAAGTGACCCAAATAATCCGATTGAAAAGGCTAAATATAGTTTAGCGGAATATTGGACTGAGGTGGAAAATAATCATCATGCTTTTTTAATGGATGAAAAGCATCAAATATTTTTCTTGCCCGGATCAAATGGGGCTTATGTATTTTCTTATAAAGAAAATACCCTTTCTTTAGTAGCAACTTTAAAAGATGTTAATGTTAAAAGAGCCGTTTATATTAACGACTATTTATATATTGTTGGTGAAAGTGGGATAACGGTGTTTGATCAGAGTAATTGGGGGAAGATTAATGAGTTTAGATTTATTGAATAAATATGGCAAACATTTATGGTGTGGATTTGGAAGGTAATATCACTCCCAAAAAGGTTCTGGAGGTGATTATTAAGTGTTTTTCGCAAGCCCATTGTTTGGACTCGCAATTGTCCGGTTCTTCAGTTGAGATTAGTCATGCATATTGTGAACAATTGGTAAGACAAAAATTAAAAGAAGTTGGGGGAGATTTTAATTCTCCGACCAAAGAGTCATTGGTAAAACTGATCCAAACTTTGGCGCAATACTCGAAGGATTTTCGTGATAAAGAGGTGATAAAAAAGCATTTTGATGAGATAATGGTATTGATAAATAAATTGTAAGATATCTAAAAAACGCCATTGATTGGCGTTTTTAGTTTGATAAATTGCTAAATTATCAACATTTTATTGTTGTTTATTGCTTAATATTGGGGTATAATAAGGTCAGCAAATAGCTATTTTTTTATTATGTATTTAAAACGAATGGAAATTCAAGGATTTAAGTCTTTTGCGGAAAAGACAGTTTTGGAATTTCCGGAAACTTCAAATCATGATATTAAAGCGCACAGTATTAGCGGAATTGTGGGGCCCAATGGCTCGGGTAAGTCAAATATTGCTGATGCGATTCGGTGGATTTTGGGAGAACAAAGTATCAAATTGTTGCGCGGTAAGAAAAATGAAGATGTGATTTTTGCTGGTTCGGAAAAGAAAGCGCGTTTGGGTTTTGCCGAGGCTTCACTTTACTTTGATAATAGCGATCAGAAATCGGGAATCGAATATACGGAACTGGTGATTACTCGCCGGATTTATCGTGATGGCGAAGGTGAATATTTAATTAACAAAAATAAAGTTCGATTGTTTGATGTATTGATGCTTTTGGCCAAGGCCAATTTCGGACAAAAAAGTTATAGTATTGTGGGACAAGGAATGGTTGATCATATTATCAATATTTCGCCATGGGAAAGAAAAGAATTCTTTGATGAAGCCACCGGCGTGAAGCAGTATCAAATCAAGCGTGATCAATCGGTCAATCGCTTGACGCGTTCTAAGGAAAACCTTGAACAAACCAACGGTATTTTAGCGGAAATGGAACCTCATTTGCGATTATTAACCAAACAAGTAAAAAAATTGGAAAAACGACAAGAGATTGAAACTCAGTTGCGTGAAATGCAAAAAAAATATTATGGGCATCTCTGGCATCGTTATGATATAGAAGAGAAAAAACATCAAGATGATTTATCAATCAAGCAATCAATCAAACAAGAATTGGATGATACGTTGATGCAAATTCAAGTGAAGTTGGCGGAAATGGCTAAACAAGAATCACGCAAAGATATTTTTAATAATTTGCAAAAAGATTTTGCTAAGTTGCAACAAGAAAAAAATGATTTATTGAAGGATTTGGCGGAGTTAAAAGGTAAAATGAACCTTGAATATATTAAATTTGGCAAACAAAATTTAGCTTGGTTGGAAAATAAAAAGGAAGATTTGGGACACCGAATTGCCGAAGTCCAAGATAGTTTGAATAATTTGGCTTTAAAGTTGGATAGAAAAAATTTGGATTTGAATGATCAGCAAGTAAAGCAACAACAACAACTTGATAGTTTAATGATTCTGCAAAATAATTTGCAATCAGCGGAAAATTCTCTGGCCTTATTAAAGGGCGGTCGGTTTAATTATTTTCATGAGGCGGTTCGAGCGATTTTACGTCAAAAAGATCATATTAAGGGAATTTATGGCACCGTAGCCGATTTGGCAAAAACGGAAAAAATTTATGAACCGGCCTTGGCGGTTGCTGCCGGAAGTCGTTTAACCGCTGTGGTAGTAAAAGATGAGGATGTGGCTTTGAAGTGTATTGGTTTCTTAAAGGATAATAAATTACCGCCGGTGACTTTTTTGCCGTTAAATAAAATAAAAGCTTATCCGATTGCTGAAACTGTCAGGGATATTTTGGCGAAAACGGGTGCCATTGCGTTTGCTTGTGATTTGCTTAACTATGATCCCAAGTTTCAAAAAGTTTATCAGCACATCTTTGGTTCAACGGTGGTGGTTGATACGGCAGTTAATGCTCGGGAAATTGGAATAAATAAGGAACGAATGGTTACTTTGGAGGGGGATATTTTTGAGAAAACCGGAGTGATGAAAGGCGGTTTTCGTCGAACTGAAGAGGTCCGTTGGATTGGAGTGGGAAATGACAGTTCGAATATAACACAAGAAGAAAAATTACGAGAAATTGCCATATTAAAATCAAAAATCAGTGATTTGTTAAAACAAAAAGATTTGATCGCTGAGGAATTAAACAACCTTAAAGTTGATATTCAATTTTCACAAACTAAACAAAAAGCCTTGCAAAAGGATTTGGATGATTTATTACGCGAAAAAAACAAAGTGGAACAAGAAATTGCCGATAGCAGTATTTTGCCTCAAGATCAAGATGCTTATATGAAAGAGTTGAATATCAGAAGAACGAATTTGGAAAAAGCCATTGAAAAATTGGATGACAAAATATCACAAATTAGACAGAAAATTGATGCTTTTAATTTGGATGAAGAAAGAAAAAAAGACGAGGTTTTCCGTTTGCAACGGGAAATGCAGGATTGCCAATTGAAAGTTAATCAAGCTGAGCATGAATTAAACGAAATTAAAATTGCTTTGGCTAAATTATCAGCGAAAAAAGAAGATTTATTAAAGGAAATATTACAAGAGCTTGGCCCTGATATGGAGGTTGATAAATTAATTGATACGGCGGTTGTTAATCCCGATCAGTTATGGTTTGAAATAGGTAGATTGAAACAAAGTTTGGATTTGATCGGAGGAATTGACCCGGAAATTATTCAAGAGCATCAAGAAGTGAGTGAGCGTTATGAATTCTTATCAACGCAAACCAAAGATTTGGAAAAGGCGATAATTGATTTGGAAAAGGTTATTGATGAGCTTGATGCGGTGATTAGCAAACAGTTCAATGCTTCATTTAAAAAAATAAATGAATCATTTAAAAAATATTTTGTTAAAATATTCCAAGGTGGTCAAGCTAAATTAACTTTGTTACAAAAAGAACAAAACAAAAAAAATGAAGATGAAAGTGAAAATATAAATTTGGTTGATGGGCAAAATATTCCGGTGGCTGAGGAGTTGGATTCTAATGAAAAACAAAATAAAAAAGTTGAAAATATTCAAACCGGGATTGATATTTATGTTTCGCCGCCCAATAAAAAGGTTAATAATATTTCTGCCCTATCAGGGGGTGAGCGAACAATGACTTCTTTGGCATTATTATGTGCGATTATTGAAAGTAATCCGGCGCCTTTTGTGGTGATGGACGAAGTGGATGCTGCTTTAGATGAAGCTAATTCAGAGAGATTTGCTGCAATTTTACAAGAATTATCTTATAAGACTCAGTTTATAGTTATTACTCATAATCGAGTGTTAATGCATGTGGCTGATGTGTTGTATGGGGTGGCAATGGGAGATGATGGGGTCTCTAAAACCTTGTCTTTGGACTTAAAAGAGGCGGAAAAGCAAATAAAATAAAAATATTTGCTTATTTTAGATAAAACTTGACAATTCTATCAATATGTGATAGAATTTTTAGTTGTTGTTCCTTAACACCCAAAAAAGGGGGAGTGTTCATGTGTCGGACGCCATTGAATTTGCAGGATGAAGCGGTGAAATTGTATGCCATCTTGGAGGGTGATTCATTCACTTTCCCCACTTTGCAGGAAAAAGGAGAATTGTTGATTCGTTCTGTTACCGGACGAAAGACAATTTCCTGGCGTCAAGTGGTGGCAAAAATGGTTGATGTACAATTATTGAGTCCGCAAGTTGATTCCACCGGAGTGGTTGAATATTTCTGGAACATTGATTTGGCGCGGGAGTCGGAAGCATTTCGTCAACAGCGACAGCAGGAATTGCAGAAGCTGGAATCAGAGACGCCGAGATATTTGCTTGACTTTGCCGTGAAGTTGTTTGTGCAATTTGGTGAAAGAGCTTCATTTTCATATTTGGACATGAAGAGAATTTCACAATTTGAGGAAATTTTTGGAGTTAGCTGTGTCTCCTCTCGAGCATATTTGAAGCATTTGGAAAAACTTGGAATTTTGGAAGTTCAGTCCCGTATTCGGGGTGCAGGTCATTTGAATCAATATGGGTGGAATGATTTGGCAATTGAATTGTTGTGGGAAAAGAAGCGCCAATACTTGATCAACAAGTTGACGACAAACTCGCAATTGACAATTGATGGTGATGAAGAGCATCAGGCTTTTATGTGGTTGGGACAAACTCAATTGAGTGGTGAAAACAATGATCGTGTAGTGGAATTCAATGTGCCGATGGAAGATGAAGATCAACGCCACGATTTTCTGGAACGTTTGGTGAAGGTGGGGGTACTTCATTTTATTGCCAATGGTGCGCGCGGTGGGATTTATCGTTTGGATCGTCAAGCGTATGAACGTGAGGTTGAACGTTTGAAAATGAATGTTCAATCTGAATCTGCCAATCCTGTTGATAATCTGGTAGCCAAGGTACAGGTTTTTGAAAGCTTGGCTCAAGCTATGGCTGATGAAAAGCTGGCCTTGGAGGAACTTGATAAGCAAATGATCCTTTTACGTCAGTGTCACAAGAAAGTGGAGGAAGTTCGGGCACGGCGAGTGGAACTGGAAAGTCGGGCTCGTTCCCTTTAATGTGAGATAACAAAACACACCGTTAAAGATGGTGTGTTTTTCGTTTATTTAAATTTAGATAGTGAAATCACTGGGGGGTTGTTTTTTGTCCGATGTTTTGTTTAATTTCAAGGGTCGATTGGCTTTCACAGCACTTACCGCATCATCCATCATTTTAGTTGATAAATTTGCCATTGTTTTTTTTAGGCCTTTCACATTTTCCAAAACTTCTTCTTGTTTTGCCATAAGTTCTTCCTCAGTATATCCTAATTCAGGTAATCGTTGGAATATTTGATAATTGGATTCAGCATAAGAGGCAGTGATTGAGGCCTCGGCTTTATATTTAGTTTTTTTTAAGTTTGGCAGTACGGTGCGAATATAATTCATGTCATTATCGAGAAGAATTTTGAATTCTTTAAATCGATTTTCTTGATTGTTATTTGTTTTTTCTTGTTGTTGATTTGCCTTGGGCATTTCCGGTTCTACAATAGTATCCGCTGTACTTTTGACATTATTTTCAAGGGTTTGTTTTTTTGAGAGAGGTTTTTGTGCTTTTGGTTTTTGGGGAGTTCTTGTTTTCTTTTTTTTCGTTGGTTCTTTCGCTTCTTCGGTTGTGTTTGAAGCCTCTGCCGAAGATGACTCTAATTGTGGCGCAACATTTACGCCTAATTCTTTTTGTAGTAGGTTTAGATCTTGTTTGGTTAAATATGATCCGGGGATGCCGGTCATGCCGGTAGTTTTTACTCTTAACTTACCACTTTTATCCGTTGTATATTCATGTTTGCCATGTTTAATCCATTCTCCAGGGTTAATTTGTTTACTTAAAATTTGGGCAACAATAAATTTGTTTTCTAATTCGGCAAGTTCATTTATACCACCTCTATTTTTGCTAATATAGCTTCCGGGGATTCCTTCTTGGTTGGCTGGTTTAACGCGGATACGACCATTTTTATCTAGGGCATAAGCATTTACGCCAATTTTGATCCATTTGCCCGGAGTTAGTGATTTGTTCATTAACTTTTTGAAATCCTCAAAGTTCAATGGCTCCGGAGCGGATTCTTTTTTTGTTGCTAAGGGTTGTTCTGTTGTTGGTTTTTCAGTCGTTTTAATGGCTTTTTTGGGAATAAGTTTTTTCTTTTTTTCTTTCTTTGGAGCTTGTTCGTTTGCTTCATTGGCATCAATTGTTGTTTGCAGATTTTCAGCTTGAGCCTTCATGTTAGCCATAATTTCATTAACTTCCGCATCTAATTCTTGTTGAGCAGTCAGGGCTTCATTTTGAATGGTTTGTTGCTCGGTTGTGATATCGGGCGGGGTCTCTCCCAGTCGTGTGGCGGCTTTTTCAACTTGGACAGTGCTTTGTTCTTGAGCTTTGCTTAACTCATTTAGAAGTTGTTCTTTTTTTCTGTTTGTCTCGGCGACTAATTCTGCATAAGCATCTTCTTGTCTAGTATGTTCCTCTAGTTTGACAGCATAACGATCCCAAAATCCACGATCAAAAGGTTGAATTAATTTTTCAAAAAAAGTCATTTTAAATTCTCCCGGTGGTTGCGGGTTTGGGTTTAATTCTTGATCTAATTTTTTGAAAATATCAGGGTCATTCCCAAAATTTGCCATACGTTCCAAAAAAGATGGTTGTGTTTGGGCCTCAGGTTTTTGGACTTCCGGTGTGGGGATAAAGTCCGCCCCCTCAACTTTTGGTTGGTTTTGTGCATTTATCATATTTTTTATGGTTGTTGAATTTGAGCACGAACTTTTTCAATTTTAGCTTTTTCTAAGACGTCTATTTTGGAATTAACCAGTTTTTTTTCTCTTTCTTTTAAAGTATCAATTTTGCCCTTAAATTTATCATAGCAAGCGAGTATTTTAAAAGTTGTTTCCAGTGGATTATTTTGGGCATTGTTTGGAGTTTCCATATATTTTATTACTTAAATTACCATTTTATTATATCATAATGTAAATAAAACAAAAAACTCTTTGCGTTGCAAAGAGTTGAAGCTTAAATATCCATAATTTCATCTCGACCAGGACCATGAGAAATCATGCTGATCGGCATTACTTCTCGGGAAATGGTATCCAGGTAAAGCTGGAAATTTTTATCTCGCACATTTTGGAAACCGGGAAGCCAAAGTTCATTACTTGCCACTAAGTTGTCCGCCAATTCCGGTGAAAAAACAGCGGTTTTTTTATTTCCGGGACAAGAATATGAATTATTGATAAAGTATTCTTCCAAAATTGACATAACATCAGCTTTGGTCATAATCAAGTCAGTAACGCCATTGATGCGACAAGCATAACGCAAAAGTGGGAGGTCGAGCCAACCACAGCGTCGCGGTCGTCCGGTGGTTGAACCGAATTCTTGACCGGCTTGTCGCAGTTGTTCGCCAATACCATTGGTTAATTCAGTGGGAAATGGTCCATTGCCAACACGAGTGACATAGGCTTTGAAAACACCATAAACTTTTCGCAAATATTGAGGCGGAATGCCCGTATAGCCAAATAACCCACCAATCGTCACAATCGAAGATGTATTATACCGGTAAGTCCCATTGATGATATCAAGCAAAGTCCCTTGAGCGCCTTCAGCTAAAACATTTTTCCCTTGTTCCAAGGCGTCAATCAAATAATTGGTAAAGTCAAAAATTACCAGTTGTTCAAAAAGATTTTTGAATCTTAATAAATGATCAGCCAGTTTTCGAGGGTCAAAAGGAAGAAGTGCGCCATGGGACATGGTGATGGCGGTTTTGTCCGGCAAAATTGACGCAATCAGATCAATCAATTCATCACGACTTTTAGTTACAATATCAATAACGCGAATGGCGCGACGACCAATCAAATCTTCATACGCCGGTCCGATTCCTCGTCCTGTGGTACCGATTTTCCCACAACACATTTGATCGAGTTGTTGGTGGTAAGGCATAATAATGGAGGTTCTGGCGGAAATAAATAAACGACCTTGATAAACAATTCCCAAATTATCCAATGTCTTTAATTCTTTTTGCAAAACTTCCGGATCAAGAACAACTCCCGGACCAATTAAACAACGTGTATGTGATTGTAAAATACCGGAAGGCACTTGATGTAAAATTACTTTTTGGTCTTGGAAATAAACCGTATGGCCGGCGTTATTACCACCTTGAAAGCGCAAAATATAATCATAATTTTTGGCTAAACGGTCAGTAATTTTACCTTTACCTTCATCACCCCATTGCAACCCGATTATGGCGTCTAATGGCATATTCCCTCCAATTTGGGTGAGAAACAATTATGAAAGAACAAAGCCTTAGACAGTTTAACGCGCTTGAATTTAATTGTCAAAGGACAATTGACATTTATTTAATAAACTGGTAAAAATAAGGTCTTGGTTCTTTTCCAACGAGCGGAGGTTCTATGGAACAATATTTGTTCCCACAAAATAAGGATTTGTTGGTTGATTTAACCGCAAGATATTTAGTGGCCTCTCAATCTGAAGACCTTGATTTAATGATTGATTTGGAAAATCAATGGCAACAAGCGATTCTTCGTGAAAGAGTTTTTGTTCCATCGCTGGAATGTTTGAAGCGTTTATTGGATACTTATGCTGTTTTTGGAGAGTTTACTTTCCCAATTGACCATCCTGATTTACCTAATCAATTGTATCGCGTTGCTTTTACCGTGGCGGTTCGTTGGTGGAATTATTTGATCCAAACCAAACGAAAGCTTTTCACTCAGGGTGTAAAAAAAATCACTTTGCTAATTGATTCAGGGAAAAATGACCCAAGGTTTTCCGAGCCTTTTATTCATCAGATCAAAGATATTCTTTCCATTAATTACAATGATCAAAGCTTTTCTTGGTTGCCGTTGTTTGTTGGGGATTTGTTAAAATGGGTCAAATCATTATCTGTGGCACAGCGTCAACTGGAAGAATTGCAATTTTGTTTGAAGGAAAGTGATGGGGTTGAGGTGATTTTTTTGCCAATTAAAACTCCCATTGGAGCGAAGTTTCGTAATCCGCCGTTTTTCCGAAATTTTTGTGGTGAGTATAATTTGAATTGTATTAAATGTGGTAATCGCGGAATGGCTTTTTTGAATATTACTCAAGTGCATTGTTATCGTTGCGGATATACAACGGAAAAAATGAAAAATTAATATTAAAAATATAATACGAGTAAAACTCGTATTTTTTGTCTTTGCAAAATATAATATAAGAGATATAATAGTGATGAGTTATGTTGCAAATATATTATAAAAACAAAAATGATGAAAAAATGCGTCGCATTAATCAGATTCGTGATGGTGTTTTGATTAATGTTGAACATGCCACCACCGATGATCTGGCGGAAATAGTGGCTTTGACCGGAATAAATTATTCTGACGTCGAAGAAGCTTTGGATCCTCATGAATTGCCGCGTATTGAGCGATTGGGAAAGGCGACGATTATTTTTATTCGTTATCCCAAGCGAGTGAAAATGGATAAGGAGCATTTTTTCACCGAGCCGGTGACCATTATTATTACCGATAAATTTTTTATTACCATTTCCATCAATGAAAATGAAATGCTGGCCGATGTTTTGGATGATCGAAATAATATTTTGACCACTCAGCGAACGCGTTTGTTGTTTTATGTATTATTGAAAACATCACGGTGGTATACTCATGAAATAAAGGATTTGCGAAAGATATTTAAAATTGAAAAGGAAAGCATTAAAGAGGTGAATAATAATGACATTATTAATTTGATTGTTAATGAGGAAATTTTAAATCAATATATTTATAGTTTGGTGCCAATGCAAAGTTTGTTGCAAACCATATCTACAGGTAAGTATTTGTCATTATATGAAGATGATAATGATTTGGTGGAGGACTTGTTGATTAATTTACAACAATCAATTGATTTATGTCGTGTGAGTATCAAGACCATTCAAAGTTTACGTGAATCATTTCAAATCAGTTTTACCAATCGGTTAAACAAAACCATTCAGTTTTTAACGGCTTTTACCATTATTTTAACCATCCCAACCATTATTGCCAGTATTTATGGAATGAATGTTCAATTGCCATTTGACCAATCTTCTTGGGCGTTTTTGTATGTAATGGGATTTACCGGTCTGATTGTTTGGGTGGTGGCCATTATTTTCCAAAAAATGAAATGGTTTAAGTAAACATTTATGTCCGGTATAATTTGGTGTAAAATAATCAATAGTGTGAAAAATATCGGGCACTTCCCCCATAGTAATTTATTTATTTTATCGTTATTTTTAACGATCTTTTTTTTAGCAATTGAATTATTGGCACGAATACAAGATTTGTATATTATTTGGCCACCGATTGATTTTATTACTCATTTTTTGGGTGGTATGGCAATGGGAAGTTTGGTGTTATGGTTTTATTCTCTTTCCAATAAGAATAATCGAAAAATTTTAGTAATGATTTGGGTTTTGTTATTATCAATTGGCTGGGAGTTGATTGAAATGGCCGAAGAAGCGATTTTCCCGGAAACCATTCCACAATTGCGAGATTATTTTTTCTGGGATGGATTTTTCGATATAATTTTGGCTTTAATTGGTGCTTTGGTATTTTTCCAAATTCTTTATTTCTTAAAAAATAAAACCAGATTATTTGCCAAATTCAGGAAAATTGATCAATAATCTTGGCGTTGATTTCCCGTGATAAATGTGGTATGCTCAAGTAAATAATTATAATATTATATGAATGATTTGATGTTTTCTTTTGGAGCGGCTATTATAGTTAGTCTTTTATCAATGGTAGGAATAATTGGCTTGATATTAAAAGAAAAAATATTAAATAAAATTTTGATATTTTTGGTTTCTTTTTCTGCTGGAAGTTTGCTTGGCGGAGCTTTGTTGCATTTGTTGCCAGAAGCTATGGAAATGACAAATACAGAATTATCTGCTGCTGTTTTTGTGTTATTAGGTTTTGCTTTTTTCTTTATGATAGAAAAACTGTTGCATTGGCATCACCATCATCAATGTGCGGAATGTGAATTCAAGTCTTTACCTATTATGAATTTAATTAGTGATGGTTTTCATAATTTTATTGACGGATTGTTGATTGTGGCTAGTTTTATGGTTGATTTTAATTTGGGATTAGTGACCACTACAGCAATAATTTTTCATGAAATACCACAAGAAATCAGTGATTTCGGGGTGTTGGTTTATGGCGGATTTTCGCGTTTAAAGGCATTGCTTTGGAACTTGATTTCCGCTTTTTGTGCCGTGATTGGTGTGTTTGTCGGGTATTTATTTTTCGGTTTATTCGAAGAACAATTGTTTGTCCTGTTGGCTGTTACCGCCGGAGGGTTTATTTATGTGGCAGCATCAGATTTGATTCCGGAATTAAACAAGGAAAAAAATTCACTTAAATCCTTTTTGTCGTTTTTTGTATTTTTGGCAGGTATTTGTTTGATGTATATTTTAAAAATGATTTTTGCTCATTAATTAATAAATAATAAAAATAAAATTTATGGCAAATGAAAAAAAATCTTACCGCTGGTCGGTAATCATTGTTCTGGCCATGGTTTTGCTTACCGGCATAATCGTGGTTTCGCTTTTGCGAGAAAAGTTAGTGTCCAACATTCAAAATCAAGTGAATATTGTGGGCGTGGGGAAGGTTGTTTATACTCCGGACGTAGCCAAAGTAACGGTTGGGGTGCAAGTGGATCGAGCACAAACCGCGGTCCTGGCTTTGCAACAATTGGATGACAAAATGACCGCTATTATTGAGTCAATTAAAAAGTTGGGAATTGAAGAATCTCAAATTATAACGCAAAATTATTATTTGGCGCCGCAATACGATTATGTTGATGGTCAAAGCATTCCGGCCGGGTATTCCGCTAATCAACAATTGGTTGTAACAATAAATAATGTTTCTCAATCAACCCAAACCGTTCAATCTTTAATCAAAACCGTCAGTGAATCAGGCGCCAATCAAATTATGGGGATTAATTTCTTAGCTTCAAATTTAGAAGACTTAAAACAGCAAGCCCGAGTTTTGGCAATAAAAGATGCACAAGAAAAAGCAGTGGTTTTGGCAGAGGCGGCCGGAGTAAAATTGGACAAGATTATCGGTTGGTGGGAGAATTATATTTCCAGTCCGGAAGCTTATGATTATTATGGCAAAGGAGGCGCCGAGCAAGTGCAAGCCGGGGCAATTACCGTGGGTGAATCGGAAATCAAATTGGAATATAATTTAAGCTATCGAATCAAATAAGTTATTTGCAGATAAAAAAAACACCGCTTTTGCGGTGTTTTTTATTTAGCTTTTATTCTGAATTTTCAAAATATTTGCGATAAACTTCTGTGAGTAATGGTAAAACTCGATCCGCTCCTTGTTTGGCAATTTCATGATGTCGGGAAATTTTTCTTTGTTCAAATCCCAAATGCGGTGTCCCGGCCTTTTTTCTTAATTTTTGGCGTTCTTTCCAAGCAATCAAAGCGGAAGTTGGATCAGATTCTTGATAAAATACAATTTTTGATGGTTTTTTGTCGGGGTGTTGTCGGAAATATTCCAGCCAATACTCTCGAGCCGTGACCGTATCGGTGGATTCTCGATACAAGATTCCCTGTTCTTGCATCATTGTTTTTATCATGGTTTCCGGTGAGGTAAAAAACGGATCAGGTTCAGTTAATGTTTTTTCTTTTTCATGAGCATCTTTCAATAAGGTTAGAAACATATTTTCAGTTAAAATAGCTTGTCGTAATCGTTCATCTTTAATACTGAATTGCTCGATTAATATTTGATGGGCCGGTTTGAGTAAATGTTGAAATATTTTTTCTCTTTCTATATTTGATGAAAAAGATTGTTCGCGAAGTTTGTCGGTTGCTTGTTCCCAGAGATCAATTAAATTATCTAATTGAGTTGATTCCAATAAGGTTTTTACCATGGCAATATATTCTTGGTTGATAATGGGTTTATTTTCCTGATCAAGCTCATAGCGTGAGCCGGTTTTTCGATCAACTTTTGTTTGGTCGGGAATAAAAACCAATCCGGCATCCAGAGAAATTCCTTGTTCTTCGTTAGCCCAAACCCATTGGTCATTCCAGTAGTCTCCGCCATCATGACTTAGGTCTCCTTGAAAGTGATATTGAGAAGCAATAAAAGCAGAAGGATAAACAAAAAATATTTCATTGCCTTTTTCTGATCCATAATACATATCCGCCACTTCTTCGGCGGCAAAATGAATGGCCATGGCATCTTGGTATGATCCCGGTTCTGAGCCTTCAATGTTACTTAATCTCGAAAGGTGACTTTTGGCTTTTTCTGCATTATCACCTAAATATCTAGCAATGGCCTGTTCTTTTTTTTCTTGTGTTAATTGAATGCCTAGCGGTGATCGTAAACGACCACCATCAGTTAAAATCGCCTCAAATCCTTGACTGTATTCACCTAAGCCACGAGAATGATTGGTTAGAGTAATGTGATCACGAACTCCTTGTCGTGTAACATGAGTGACCATTTCGCTGGGAAAACGCTTCATCAATAGAGCGTATTCTTCAATATTTAAACTAGCTAAATGTTCTTCGGTAAAAAGTTCGCTGATTTCATCAATCGTATAATCAGCCTCCGCCCATAATTTTAGTTGGCGCTGATAAAAATCTTGTAAATCTTGTTCAGCCGATTCTAAATCATCAGGAATGTCGGTGTTGGATTCTTGTTCTTGGATATTTTGAACTTCCGTACTTTTTTGTTGAAAATGCGCTTTTAGTTCTTCAAGAGTTTTCTTCCCAATAGCAACTTCGGCTCGAAGTTTTTTTAAGCGCAAAAGATTGGTTAATTTGGTTAAAAAATTTGCAGAGATGTTTTCCATTTCAGTGGTTAATTTTTCTAATCTTAAACGTTCGGTCGTCAAGCGCTTTTCCGCTTCGGATTTTTCTTTTTCCAATTCTTGTTGTCTAAGTTGTCTTTGTTGCCTTTCTCTTTGTATTTTTTCTTGGGTTTGACGTTTTCGTTCGTGTAATTGTTGTTCTTCATCACCGGCGGTTTTGGCAATAAAGGATTCAATAAATTTGGGTAATTTCATATGATATTAGTATAAAATAATGATATTATATTTTACGGTTAAAATCAAATTAATTTGAAAAATAAAACCGCTCAAAGTAGAGCGATTTTATTAAAGATTATTTTTTGGCTTTTGATCGTTGGAGTTTGGTTAACAGTTTTTTTCGCAAACGAACATTCAGGGGCGTAACTTCCAGATATTCATCTTCTTTAATAATTTCCAAACCTTTTTCAATACTTAATTCTTGTGGTGGAGTAAGTAAAATAGCATCATCTGATCCGGAGGCTCTCATATTGGTAAGTTGTTTGCCTTTGATTGGGTTTACTTCGAGTTCATCGCCTTTGCTAACATTTCCAATTACCATACCTTCATATACTTCGGTATTGGGATGAATATACAGTGTGCCGCGTTCTTGCAGATTCCATAGGGAATAAGCTAACGCTTTGCCGGTCGCCATCGAGGTCATTGATCCCAGTTCGTTTTTCTTGATTTCACCTACATAAGGGCGGAAGCCGATCATTTCCGTACTTAAAATTCCTTCACCTCTGGTATCAACTACAAATTCATTGCGATAGCCAAGCAGTCCACGTACCGGTATTTCAAAAATCAACCGAGAGTTATTGTTTTTGGTTTTGATTTCTTGGAGTAAGCCTTTTCGTTTGGAGAGTTTTTCAATTATCAATCCGGAAAGATCCTCGGGCAAATCAACCACTACGCGTTCAAAAGGTTCTAATTTTTGTCCGTTTTCTTCTTTGATAATGGCCAAGGGTTGAGATACTTGCATTTCATACCCTTCACGGCGCATATTTTCCAGTAAAATGGCAATGTGCAATTCACCTCGGCCCATAACTTCATAAAATGATGGAGAAGAAAAATTAATTTTTAATCCCACATTGATTTCCAATTCTTTTTCCAAGCGTTCGCGTAATTTACTGTTGGTAACATAAGTGCCATCTTGCCCGGCAAAAGGAGAATCATTGACTAAAAAGTTTAAAGTTATGGTTGGTTCATCAATTTTAATGCTGGGTAAAATTTCTTGATTTTCATTTTCACAAATTGTCTCTCCAATATAAATATCAGGTAGTCCAGCAATCATAACAATGTCGCCGGCGGTCGCCTCTTGAATTTCTTCACGTTTCAAGCCTTTGAAAGTATAAAGTTTGATGATTTTACCATTTCTGGTTTCGGTGTTGATATTTTTAATGATTACCGTTTGGCCATTTTTGATTTTTCCTTCATAAATTCGGCCAATGGCCAAGCGTCCCAAATAATTATCATAAGCCAAGTTAAACGGTTGCATGCGTAATGGTTGAGCTTCGGCTTCTTTACTGGAAGCCGGAGGAACGTGAGTTAAAATTGTGTCTAAAATCGGTAATAAAGTGTCGTGCAATTGGTTTGGATCTTGTCCGGCTCGGCCTTGTTTGCCAATGGCATAAATAATCGGGAAATCAAGTTGTTCATCGGTGGCATTTAAATCCAAAAAAAGCTCATAAACCGCTTCTTTGGTATGTTCAATTTGAGCGGCCGGTTTATCAATTTTATTGATAATCACAATTGGTTTTAATCCAAGTTCCAAAGATTTTTTTAAAACAAAAGTGGTTTGGGGCATTGGCCCTTCTTGGGCGTCAACCACCAGTAAAACTGAATCAATGGAACGTAAAACGCGTTCCACTTCTGAACCAAAATCAGCGTGGCCGGGGGTATCAACAATGTTGATCTTGGTGTTTTTATAAATTACCGAAGTATTTTTGGAATAAATAGTAATGCCTCGTTCTTTTTCCAGTTTATTACTATCCATGCTTTCATCTGCTTCGGCCATACCGGTTTGTTTCATTAAGCCGTCGGTGATTGTTGTTTTTCCATGATCCACATGAGCGATAATGGCAATGTTTCGTATTTCCATAGATGAAAAAATCTGCTTGAAGTTGCAGAAAAATTAGTTAGCAATATAATACTGCAAAACTAATGTTTTGTCAAGCAGATTTATTTTAGCGGTCCGCAAAAGTTAAGGCAATAGCTACACCGATGATTATGATAATAATTACAATAATACCAAGTGATAGCATATTAGAGAAATGAAATGGTAATAGCAAAAATAATTAGAATTATCAGTAATGATAAAATCGTTCCCCCGAGATATTTCAGGGCTTGTTTTTTCTCTCCTTCTAAAAATAACATGATTGGTCGGCCGAAAATCAATGAGCCTACTGTGGCGGCGGACAGAACAAAGAGCAGTAAAAACATAGCTATCCCAATAACCGGTTGTTTGGGTTCAAAGCCTTCAGTTCTTAACATTAAAGTGGCAACTCCCAAAATATAAAGTACAACTAAAATCGCCGGAAGAATGGAATTTAATAAGTATTTTTTGCATTTCATATTTTTTAATAAGTTGGGATATTAAAGCTATTCATCATTTGGTCAAAATCAACAAAATCAATATTTGCCGGTGGGGTGAATAATGAATCATCGACATTCCATTTTTTACATTTGTATTGAGCGTTTTGATCCCAATCCAATTGTTCGGTTTCTTGGATGTCAGAGCCCGCCTGATTTTCCATTTGCACTGTCATTTTTATGGCTGGGTAACCGGGGGTAGCACTCCAAGAATACATTAAGTTTTTGTCAAAAATCATGGTTGATTGCATTTCAACTTTGCTTTGAACATCTTTGACCATGGTTTCTGATCGGAAACGTTCATTTTTGCCATCCAGATAAAATTCACCGGCACTGGCCATTTCACCCTCTAAATTGTAGGAAAAAGTACAATGTAACGACTTGCCTAGTTTGATCATTTCTGATGGTGAAGAATTAAAAATTTCTTCTTGATCAATGTTGCCATTGTCGGCGGTTTTTTTCTCACAACCCACGACCAGGAACATCAAAGGTACAAGTAAAAATACCAGTAAAAATTTCAATTTCATATATTATAAATTAATTTAAGCAAAATAAATTCATTATTTTAAACTAACCGGAGCTAATATTATTATCTCATTCTATCAATACTTAGTCAAAAACGGTCAATTTTTATCATTTGTATTTTGATAGTTTTTAGGATACGATAATAGTATAATGATGGCAATTTAAGGATTATTTAATTTATGATTGAACAAAATCGAATCAAAGTTATTATTTTAATCGTATTAATTTTCATTTTAGTTTTTGAGGTTGCTTTTTTGGTTATTATGAAGACAACAAACAAATTATCATTAAATCAAGAACCAGTGAAAAATGGAGAAACGCTTGCTGATTTGCCACCTTCAAATTCAGGGGCGGTAAATAATGAGGAAACTTCGGGACAAGTATGTGTTGTTGATGAGGACTGTGATTATTTAGAATGTGTTAATGAAAAAGGTTATCCAATTTGTTATTTACCTGAAATGATTATTGCTAAAAAGCGTTGTGTAGACAAAGTGTGTGAGTGTAAATGCGAAGTTCCTTCTTTGGGAATCCCCTCGCCACCAACTGGCAGTGAAGTGATATATGACGGTGATGTTTATGTTAAAACCGATAAAATCTATTATGAATATATTCCTGATAGTAATCTTGTAATTTTAGACGATGGTTCGGCTATTTATTTTTTTCACAATACGGTTTTAACTGTTTATGCAATTGACATTCATCATGGTTATTTTTCATATTTGATATGGGAGAAAAAGTAAATTAAATTTGATAAAATTTTTTAACAAAAAACTATCTTTAACAGATAGTTTTTTATATTTACAAATAAATTTAATTTTGATTGATTTCCTTTTCTAATCCTAGAATAAATTTTCTCATTTTTTTAACTAGCGGTTTTGCTATTGCCTTGGCGGTTTTAGTATTCAAATTATTATAAAAGCTAATTTGAAAGTTTATTTGGTCAATTATTGTTGGCCCGACCCCAAGTTTTTTCGCAAAGCGTTTATCAAAGTCTTTATTTGTTAGTTCCCAAGTTTCACCTTTAATTTTTTGATGATTATAATCTGGTAAGTGCGATTTAGAAGTAAAGGCCCTCATTATTCCAATATTTCCCAGGGCATCAAGCATATCAGCATCACGAAGAATTGCCAAAAGCTGGCCGGGCATTTTTATATTGGTGTTATGATTTTTTATGGCGTAATAAATTTCCGCAATTTCATTGTTATTAAATAAATGATGTTTTGTAAGAAATTCTTTTGCCAGCTGAGCGCCAACTTTTCCATGGTTTTTGGCCAGTCGAACTCTTGGCAAACCAATGTCATGTAATAAGGCTGAGGCAATAACAATGGGTAAATTTTTGAACTGTTCTTTTTTGGCAATTTCTAAAGCATGATAACGAACACGATTAACATGTTTGAAGTCGTGCGCAGTTTTGGTTAGCGACTGTTTGGCAAATTGCTCGATTATTTTTATGGTAGTTTTCATATATTTTATTTTAACATAATATTATAGTTGATTCTAATCTTAATAATAAGTTAACAATTTAAGGATAAAAAAATCACCAGTGATATGGTGATAATGATTAAAGTTTTAAGACCTATCTTCGTTGGAAAATCGGGGTAAGCGATAAAATTTGTCTCTTAATTTCCTATCGGTCAGTTGATGAATAATAGCAATTCTGGCATTTAGGAAATTATCGACTTCGCGGATGGCTAATTCTCGGTTTCTATTTCGGCGACAACAACCGACAAGTTCATCTGGCGATTCTTCATCATGTAGATTTCCAAGATCAAAGGGATGAGGATCTTTTTTCCTGATAAATACCAAAGGTGCCATAGCTGACTCCTTTTCTAGATGGGGTCATTTTTATTATCTAATCTAATCGCTTCAGCCAAATAAAGCAAGGCAGCGTAGGTATGCGGACTTCGGCCACCACCAAGAGGTTGTCGAAAACGCAAGGGAGTGTGAGTACGATCATCAATTGTTACTCGAGCATCACCATCATCGGAGAATGTCACGATCAGTTGTCCTTTGTTGGTTCCATCATGATCATCATGTAATCGGTGATAAGGTTGCATGGTGTTTACATCTTTGGGCCAAAATGGTTGTCTGAGAAGTCTTCGTAGGATTGAGTCAAATGTTTTTGACTTTGCCATTTTCCCCTCGCATTGATGTTCGGACAGTGATATTTAACCATAGGTTAAGGAAATTTTCAAGGGGTGGGGAATTATTTTATATAATTATTTATTCTCTGTCTTGGTAAATGCAATATAAAGCAATATATATAAAAATATCCATGACAATGTTGTTGTTATAGTGTTACCATTTCCCTCGGCGATGATAAACAAACCAATTAAATAAACAATAATAAAAACAATGGTCATGAATCTTTGATTTATGTTTGGTTTTAACATGGTGATTAAGATTAATTGTTAAATAATATAATTATTTGAGCACATTTTCATTTGGGGATGTATTTATTAAATAATTTTTATTGTTCAAACTTATTAATTTTATTTCTAAATTCAAGAGATGCATTTGCTACAGATTTTTCACACTCATCTTCTGGTATACAACCCCTTTCATCCTCAATTAGTTCATTACTGAAAGCGTCATATAATTGATATATATAATAAGTGGTCATGTTATTATATTTATTAGGGTATATATTTATTTGTATTGTATACATACAGGTATTCAATGTAGGACTATAAAAAATTTTTTCGAGCCATGCACCTCTAGTTTGATCATTGAATTGTTCTTTTATTCTTTTTTCGATATTGTTTTGAAGTTCAGCACAATCCCTCTTCTTAGAAAAACTGTTATTAATTTCAGATGTTTGTTGTGAGCTTAATGTGCATCCAGAAAGAAAAATAACTAAGATTAAAATA
Organism: uncultured Gammaproteobacteria bacterium; assembly: GCA_964413735.1. GTDB lineage: Bacteria > Patescibacteriota > Patescibacteriia > UBA11705 > UBA11705 > CAYPSS01. Next base: position 30,955 of record CAYPSS010000001.1, on the reverse strand, counting down.
GTAGAAACAAAAATTAATTTTTTCATAATTTATATTTTATTGATATTAAATATCTGTTTTTAGCATAACAATTAACCTTGATTTTTACAAGACGAAGATAAAATATGGTTAATATTAATAGAAATACGCTAAAATGTTAGAAATTAAAGAAGTATATTTTATAAGAAAAAACACTACTGGGGAAGTAGTGTTTTTAGTTTTATATTAAATTAGTCTTTATATTTTTTAACTTCAATTTTAAGTAAGTTTTCAAAGTTTTTTAATTCTTTTTTGTATTCATCAAGTTTTTTGTAGTTATCTGAAATAAGTCTGGAATAATATAATATTTTATCAGCCAGTTTTTGGGTTATTGGTTTAACAAGGGTTGTTTCCCATATTTCATTATTAACCCAATCTAATTTATCCATATCTATCCATTTTACTTTGTATTGACCAATAAGTTTTCTATTTTTAATAATAAGAACTTCCCATTTCCCATCGATTTTTTTATTCTTTGGTTGGGGTTTTATTTCCTTAAGAACCTGTTTCATTATTCTATGCCCTTTTGTAGTGTTGTCAAATGATAGCCAGGTCTTTTTACTTATTTTTACTGAAACAAAAAAATGGTTTTTGTTTTTCGATTTTGAAGGATTAGGATCTAATTCAATTATCATAATTAATATTTCTATTATTTCGGTTTTTTGTTTCTAAAGTAAAAAAAGATAAAACTTTATTAGAAAAGAAATTGATGTGAAATTTATTAAGCAGTTAAATCTTCACCACCAGCTTCCACATAGCCTTCTTGGAAAAGATTACTGATTTGTTCTAGAAACTCTCGGTCTTTGAATTTATCAAAACCTAACTTTTGAATTAATGTATCTAAGGAATGGAATGCTCTTATATAATCAAATAGTTTTGACAGTTTGACCGGATCTTCAAGCTCTTCCTTTCGTAGTCCCAAGGCCATCATTTTTCTTAATTTATATTTCATTAAATTTTGTTCTTTTTCACTAAGTCCCGTAAATTGCTGGACACTATCAAAATCTAGGATTCTACAATCAAGGGTTATATTATGAGGAGTTAGATATTGATGCGAAAAGCCTAGTTGATGAATTCTTGCTACTTGTGCACCAAGAGTCTTGGCAAACCATTTGATATATTCTTGTTTATTAATATTTTCAGGTTTTTGCTGAGTTTCTTGTGCAAATAATTTTATAGCATCTTGAAGCAATATCTCCCAATTATCATTATCTAGGTCATCAATTCTGGCTTTGGTAACCATCGCTCTAGCCTCAATACATGGGATGAAGTTTTCTGGAATAATTCCCAATTTTTCCGCTTGCTTAATAGAGATTTTCTCACCATTTTCATCAACTATTTCCTGAAGTTCAATGATCGCAATAGTCCGGATGGCTCGGATGTTATTTTTGAAAAATAATTCAGCGCGTTCCTGATTTTTTTCTGCGTCTTGGATTGAGGTTAAGCCCATAGAACCTTCAACACCAACAGCCAGGTTAACTCTTTTTTCTATTTTACCAACTCGAGTTTGATTTCTTTTTTCTCTATAAATTGAATGAGGTTCTATATAACCAACACCTTTTAAGTCAATTTCTCTATATTTATTACCATCTTTATCGCTGAAAAGTAATCTGCCTAAAAGTGCAGACCGATTATGTTTGGGCATTATTTCTAATAGGAAGTCATGTTCATCACTTTTGGGTGTTAAGAATAAAGCTAACTCACATTGTTCGCCAACTTTTAGTTTATAAGGCGTAGTAAAATCTTCATTTACCCATCGAACAGTATTTTTAACCTTGATTGCCGGCAAACATTCTTTGTTTGTTTCAAGTTTGTCCATTTCTCCTGTTAGATGATGTTTGGGGATTGCTTCTATCATATAAGTGATAAATGTATAGTTATTGATTTGATAATATAGTAAAATTATAACATATACTCCAAAGAAAAAACATCTCGATTTTGAGATGTTTATTGTTAGGCACCGGGATCAGCCGGCCGATCTTTTCGCACCACGCACTTAATGATTTTGGGTTCACAAGTGGGATGACAGCGATCGTCTTTACATTGGCATTCTCCATTTTTATATAAACATCTATAACGAGGGCAGAATTTCAGTTCTCGAACTTCATATCCTTCGGGTAAAGGATTCTCAATACATACTTCAGGAAGTCCCAATTCACCCTCAAAGGTATAGAAGTGATGACATCCAGGTTCTGCGGCACAATGGCGTTTCAGACCGCACTTTACGCATTCCAGCAAATGATTTTTTGGAGCATCATCAGAAGTTCCTGAGAGCTCACAACGCTGGGGAACACCACCCCAAACATGATTGTCAAAAATTCCATGAAATAGCTCTTTTAGTGGATCCATTGGCTCGGCTCCGTTTGGAGACTAATTAAAATATAACGTTATTTTTTGTTTCTGGCAAATGAAGTTTGTTAATTGACAAAAATATTACTTTATGATATATTTTTATGTTCATTTGAAGGTAATGATTTGTTTTTTCAAAATACTAGACCGAAAAGGAGGCCTCATGGATCTCATGACCGCTTGTGGTAATAGACTTGTGATTACGAGAAAAACGATTGATCATTTGCAGGCGCATCCCGAGGCATTTGGTTTGTTGCGGGAAGCTGTCGGGATGTTGACATTGCCGACTGATGGGAGTGACTTTTTCAAAACAACCGTGGATTTTGGTCGGATTATTGGTGAAACGATTTGCGTGCCTGTCCCGATTAATCCGGAAAAGCGCCAGACTTTCACAATTCGCAAGGGGCGGACGCTTCCGAGCCACACGGTGGTGGGGGCATCCAAGATCCCAACGTCGCACTTCACCATGGCCGCTTTCAAGGGCCGGTATGGCGATTGGATTCTGATCACCGGTTATGCCGGAGAGTCGGATCCGCGGGAGCCGAATGACCGGAGTCTGGTGCCGGGGTCGGAGGATTTCTACCAGGCTCTCGAGTTCTGGACCAGTCATGCGTTGGTCTACGATCCCGAGATCATGGGCGAGGTCTACGAAAGCACTTGGGCTGATGAGCTCAAGGCCGTTGCTGTTGCTGTTTAGCAATGTGCTAGCAGAACGCTTCGGTAGTGGTTAGAAGATTATTCAAGGACGCGAGCAATGCCGCGTCTTTTTTGTTTGTAGTGATTGGGTAAATAAAAGAAAAAATACTACCTATAAGTAGCATTTTTTCTTTGGAGCGGGTAGGGGGAATTGAACCCCCATCTTCAGCTTGGAAGGCTGACATAAAAGCCATTATACGATACCCGCCTGCGCTCCTTCGGAGCTTCGGCGGGTAAACCCGCCTTCTTCGGCGTAAATCAGCAAGGTAAACTTGCCTTTGGCGTAATTCAGCAGAATAAACCTGCTTTGGTGTAGTTCATTAAGATAAATGTGCTCTTAATGTAAATTGCAATTTATATGAAATGCTTTTTACTAAAAGCGCTGCCTGATCCTGATTTTAAATATTTTTCAAAAGCAATTGCCTTTTCCTTGTTTACAAATTTACAATAAAAAATAATTTCCCATGGTTTATATTTTGTTGTATATTCTGATAATCCGAGATTATGTTCCAACAATCTGTTATCAATGTTAACAGTGTAGCCTTTATAATATTGCTTTGGATTGCTCAGACTTTTTGCTATATAAACATAGTATTCTGACATATGGCAATATTATAGCATGTCTTTTAGAAAAATATTGAATTATAAATCAACAAATATATTACTGGCTTGCCAGCCGAAGCCTTGGCGAAGGCTGGTCGGGGTGCAGGGGCTCGAACCCTGGGCCTCATGGTCCCAAACCATGCGCGCTACCAACTGCGCCACACCCCGTAAATTGATTGTAAATTGTGGCGGACGTCTTAAGTCCAGTTTTCGCCTCGCTTCGCGGTCAAAGCGGGCTTGCCCGCTTCTGGCGGGGCGCCACACCCCGTAAATTGATTGTAAATTGTGGCGTATGTCTAAATCCAACTGCCTGCCCCGAAGAGTGTCAGCGAAGCGGGGCGCCACACCCCGTAAATTGATTGTAAATTGTGGCGGACGTCTTAAGTCCAGTTTTCGCCTCGCTTCGCGGTCAAAGCGGGCTTGCCCGCTTCTGGCGGGGCGCCACACCCCGTAAATTGATTGTAAATTGTGGCGTATGTCTAAATCCA
>CAYPSS010000001.1:0-26701 GCA_964413735.1 uncultured Gammaproteobacteria bacterium | reverse complement strand
AGAGTGTCAGCGAAGCGGGGCGCCACACCCCGTAAATTGATTGTAAATTGTGGCGTATGTCTAAATCCAACTGCCTGCCCCGAAGAGTGTCAGCGAAGCGGGGCGCCACACCCCGTAAATTGATTTTTAATTGTGGCGCATATCTAAGTCCAACTGCTCGCCTCGCTTCGCGGTCGAAGCAGGCTTGCCCCGAAGAGCATCAGCGAAGCGGGGCGCCACACCCCTTTAAGTACAATATCTTATTTTTACATTATCACTTGTCTCACTTGTCTTACTTACTTCATTATTTTCCTCATATATTCCCTAACTTTCGTTGTTAAAGAGGGATCATAATTGCAATTCATTATACGACATAGTTTAGAACATTTTTTGATTTGTTGCAAGATCTCTTTGGTCCCTGATTGGCGGAGGAGGGCTTTGCCGGATTGTTCAATAATATTCCCAATTCTTGGTCCTTTGAAGCAAAAAAACAAATCACCCGTAGCTGAAACAATTAAATTTTTTTGTCCGCAATAGCAAGGTTGTTTTTTTATTTGACTGAAGTTACCTAAGTAATATTGACGCATTAGTTCCAGTTGTGAAGCGCGATTATGAATTTTGAACCCCTGTTTTTTTAGTGTAATGAGTTGATCAAATAGGCGATTAACTTGATCCTCATCAAACCCCCATAATTGAGTATCGGTTAAATATTGGGCTTCATTTTGAAAAAGGGTTCCCTGATCCAATGTTTGAATGTTGGTATCAAGAGATTGTAAACTGACAAAAATATTTTTACTCGAAAAATGTTTAATGAAATCCACAGTTTCTGTTAGATTGTGCCGATTGATTAAATAAGCAATAAGAATTTCAGTTTTATTTTTTATGCTTTGATTGAAATTTTGTAAATGTTCAATGGCTTTCATAGCCCGATAAAAAGCCTTTGGTGTTTGGCGAAGATTATCATGTGTTTCAGCTTTTAAGGTGTATAGCGAAATTTCTACTTTATTAATATTTGAGGAGACAATTTTTTTGGCAATGTCACGGGTAATTAAAAAGGCGTTAGTGTTTAATGTTGCTTCAATATTATTTTTTTTAAGAAGATCGATTAATTGCCAAAATTGAGGATAGAGGAGTGGTTCACCGCCGGATAAAACAACATTAAAATTTGGGCGAACAGTTTTTAAGTTAGAAATAATTTTTTTCCAGCTTTCTATATCAAGATTGTTTTGTTTTTTACTTTTCCAAATGTCGCAGTGTTGGCATTGAAAATTACATTGGTCTGAAATTTTTAAATAAAAAAGTTCTGGTTGCCCAAAACTCGATCCCAGCGCATAAGCAGCGCGATTTCGGAAATGATTAATTATTTTTTTTGTTTTGTTTAATGACATTGATAAAGTGGTGCCAGGGGGCAGAATTGAACTGCCGACACAAGGATTTTCAGTCCTCTGCTCTACCACTGAGCTACCCTGGCACATGGAAAATTATAAATTCTAAATTATAAATTTTAAAAAAATTAATTTGTGCTCTTGAAATAAGCTTTATAATTTAAAATTTAGAATTTAGTGTTTTAAAAAACATGGTGGGCGTGACAAGAGTCGAACTTGTGACCTCAACATTATCAGTGTTGCGCTCTAACCAACTGAGCTACACGCCCATGTACTAAAATTATAATATTTAAATTATAAATTCTAAATTAAGGGATTAACCTTTATTATTTGAAATTTATAATTTAAGGTTTAGGATTTATATTTTTATCTGGTGGGTGCTGAAGGATTCGAACCCTCGGCCCTTTCGGTGTAAACGAAATGCTCTAACCAACTGAGCTAAGCACCCTAATTATTTTGAATAAACCACGAAAATATTATAATGCAAAAAAATAATAAAGTCAACAGAAGGTGTAAACAAAAACAGCCAAAACGGCTGTTTGTTTTTTCAAAACCATGAAAAGCGACAGGAATCTCCATAAATCAATAACTTGATCTATGTCGACTGATTAGACAGAAAGAATCCGTCCAAATACTCCCTAGAAAGGAGGTGGTCCATCCACAGCTTCCGCTACGGATGCCTTGTTACGACTTCGCCCCTATTATCGATCCTACCTTCTGTCGTCCTACAACGACATTCGGGTATTACCGACTCTCTTGACGTGACGGGCGGTGTGTACAAGACCCGAGAACGTATTCACCGTGACGTTATGATTCACGGTTACTAGCGATTCCAGCTTCATGAGGTCGAGTTGCAGACCTCAATCCGAACTGAGACCGGCTTTGATGGGATTAGCTCCGCCTCTCGGCTTAGCAACCCTTTGTACCGGCCATTGTAGCATGTGTGTCGCCCAAGGCGTAAGGGCCATGCTGATTTGACGTCATCCCCACCTTCCTCCGTGTTAAACACGGCGGTCCCCTAATAAAGTATAAATTAGGGCAGGGGTTGCGCTCGTTTCCGGACTTAACCGTACATCTCACGACACGAGCTGACGACAACCATGCAGCACCTGTCTAGCACCCTCGAAGGCGGCTCCTGTTTCCAGGTGCCTGCAGCTAGATGTCAAGCCTTGGTAAGGTTCCTCGCTTATCGTCGAATTAAACCACATGCTCCACCGCTTGTGCGGGTCCCCGTCAATTCCTTTGAGTTTTAGCCTTGCGGCCGTACTCCCCAGGCGGGATGCTTAAGGTGTTAACTTGGTTAAGCGACACTGAAAGGGTCGAAACTTCCAATGTCAAGCATCCATCGTTTACGGCGTGGACTACTGGGGTATCTAATCCCATTCGCTACCCACGCTTTCGTTCCTCAGCGTCAGAAGTGTCCTAGCAAGCTGCCTTTGCATTTGGTGTTCTTGCCGATATCAACGGATTTTACCCCTACACCGGCAATTCCGCTTGCCTCTTCCACTCTCTAGTCAATTAGTTTCAACAGCAGATCCAGGGTTGAGCCCTGGGATTTTACCATTGACTTAATCGACCGCCTACGAACCCTTTACGCCCAATAAATCCGGATAACGCTTGGAGCTCTCGTATTACCGCTGCTGCTGGCACGAGATTAGCAGCTCCTTATTCATTAGGTACCGTCATTTGTTCGTCCCTAATAAAAGATTTTTACACCCCGAAGGGCTTCATCAATCACGCGGCGTCGCTCCCTCACACTTTCGTGCATTGGGGAAGATTCTCGACTGCAGCCTCCCGTAGGAGTCTGGGCAGTGTCTCAGTCCCAGTGAGGTGGGTCGTGCTCTCACACCCACTACCCGTCATTGCCTTGGTGCGCTATTATCACACCAACTAGCTGATAGGGCATAGGCCCCTCCCCAAGCGTCGAAGCTTTACTGGACCAACTTATGTTGATACAGCACATCGGGTATTAGCACTCCTTTCGGAGTGTTATTCCCGTCTTGGGGGTAGGTTACCAATGTGTTACTCTCCCGTTTGCCACTAACCTTTAAAGCGAACTCCAAAGGTCCGTTCGACTTGCATGCCTTAGACACGCCGCCAGCGTTCATCCTGAGCCAGGATCAAACTCTCATAAAATTTAGTTCTTAAGGTGAACTAAAACCTGGTTCATTAAAGGTGAACCAACCTAAAGTATTGACAGATTCCTGTCACTATTCATGGTTTCAAAGATCCAGTGATGATCATTATAGTCGATAATAAAAAAAATGTCAAATATTTGAACTTAAATAAGCTCAATTATCAATGGCATAAAAAAAATGGCTAAAATTGCCATTTTTTTGTCTGTAGATCTGATTTTTGTTTTGCGATTGTGGATGATTATTTTTTCGATCTTTTGCTGTGTTTTTCACGCCAGTCTTTTATTTTTTGGTGATGGCCGGATAATAATACTTTAGGTACGTTTAATTTTTTTTTGTTAACAATTAAGGTTTCAGGACGAGTGTATTGCGGATATTCCAAGTAGCCGGCAGTGGAGTGGGACTCTTCATTTAAGGATTCTTGTTTTCCCAAAACGCCTGGGAGTAATCTGGTGACTGAGTCGATTATTACCATGGCACCTAATTCTCCACCGGTTAAAACATAATTTCCAATTGAAATTTCTTCATCAATGAATTTTTTGATTCGTTCATCAATTCCTTCGTAGCGTGGGCAAATGAAAATTAATTGCTCTTGCTCGGAATATTTTTGTGCCAGTTGTTGATTCCAAGTTTTTCCTTTGGCGGATAGTAAAATGATCTTTGATTTTTTTTTGCGGCGGATTTTTTTTAGGGCTTTGATAATTGGTTCTACCATAAAAACTTGACCTGGTCCGCCACCAAAAGGACGATCATCAACCGTCCCGTGACTATCAATGGCAAAATTACGTAAATTGTGAAAATTACACTTTATTTTCTTTTTTTCTTGGGCGATTCGAAGCATGCCCTTGGAAAAATAAGAAGTGAAAATATCTGGAAAAATAGTAATTAAGTCAAACTGCATAATGAATTATTTAATTAAAATTATTGTAGCATATATAATGGTTTATCAAAACAGAAAAGCCCCGATGGTTCGGGACTTTCTGCTATTTGATTGATAGTAAATAGTGTTCTTAGATCTTGAGATCATCGACCACATCAGTATCAACTTTTTCGGTTCTTCGAGGACCGCGAGTTGAACCTTCTGGTTCTACGATCTTCAAATTGACACGAGCTTGGTTTTTCGCACCAACGATCTTTAACAATGTGCGGATCGCTTTTGCGGTTTGCCCTTGTCGGCCAATGACATTACCCATGTCTTCTGGATTGATGTTAAGAGTTAAAAGAACTCCCATTTCATCAACCGTTCGGTCGATTTTCACGTCATTTGGATGATTGACAATTGTTTTGACAATCATTTCCAAAAAAGCCTTGTCTTGGTCTGCCATAGATTCTCTTTTCATTACTAATTATTAATTATCTTATCATGAATATTCAAGTTCTGAATTGAGCTTGAAGTCTCATAATTACATTGGGTATTATAGCAATATTTTTTGATTTTGTCAATTTACTTTTGCTCAGGAGCTTTTCCTTCGGTGACTGGAGAAGCTTCTGCTTTTTCTACCGGTTTTTTAGCATCAATTTTAGTTTGGCGCTTTTTTGAAATAGTCGTGGCTGATTTTTTCTTTCCTTCGATTACTTTTTGAGTGACCAAAAGATTAAAAACAGTAACTGAAGGTTGAGCGCCTTTACTGATCCAATATTTGATTCTTTCCACTTCCAATTTAATTTCCTTATTACGAGGATTGTAGTTCCCTAAAATTTCAATGGATTTACCCCATGGATCTTTTTGTTTATCAACCGCAATAATTCGATAATGTGGTTGTTTGGTTTTACCGACACGAGAAAAGATGATTTTCACCATAATATTATTTTTCCGTACACCCGGATATGGGTATAGTCAATTATTTTTACTGAAATTAATGATAAATAATAAATACTGAATACATAATAAGGTATTTTATTAATTTAGTCAAGCATTGACGTTTTGATTTTTACATGCTAAGTTGGCAAATCATAATTTTGTTTACTCAGGATTTGTGATTGACAAAAGTGAAAAAATGTGATATAATAGTGAGTTAAAAATCAAAATAAGATTTAAATATTCGTTTATAATTATTTTTTACACTAATTTAAGCGAAAATTAAATCTTATTAATTGAAATTTATGGCTAAATTTAGCTTATTCCCACAATTGAATATTATTGATAGAGCGCTTTTAAGTTTAATTTTAGCTATTTTTGTGTTAAACATGTTAATTCCGCAAACCGTTAGAGCAGCTGATTTCCCCGGATTAGTAGCGATTGAAACGCAGATTCAATCCAATAAACCGGCCGATCTTTTGACCTTGCGTTTCTGGGAAGCGGAGAAAAAATTATTACCTTTACCAATATCCAATAAACGAGAAATCGCTAAATATCCGGCTTTAAACAAAGGGGAAATGTATGTAACTTCGACTGCTTATTCCAGTGATCCGGCGCAAACTGATGATACTCCTTGTATTACTGCTAATGGTTATGATGTTTGTGCTTCGGGGATTGAAAATGTGGTAGCGGCGAACTTTTTACCTTTTGGGACAAAGATTAAGATTCCTGATTTGTTTGGTGATCGAATTTTCATTGTTCAAGACAGAATGAACGCACGTTATACATATCGTGTTGACTTGTGGATGACTTCCAAAGAGCGAGCGATTAATTACGGAATTCGATATATTAGAATTCAAATTGTCCAATAAGTAAACTTCAATAATCAAAAACAGCTGATCGGGCTGTTTTTGGTTTAAGTAATTCTTTACAATTTTTTGATTAAAGTTTATAATCATTTCTGTATTAATTGAATTTTTTGGCCAGGTAGCCAAGTGGTAAGGCGACGGTCTGCAAAACCGTTATTCACGGGTTCGATTCCCGTCCTGGCCTCCAAATGATTCATGGAATCGAACAAAGGGGTGGTGGAGAAAGGATTCCCTCATATTTGAGAGGAAGGGTTGGGAAAACCCGAAGGTGTCCCCAAGCGCAGTCCGCCTTAGGCGGACGAGTAGTGAGATTCCCGTTTTAGTCTTTGTTTCAAAACGCGTTTCAGCGTTTTTTTTAATTGACGACAAAAAGTGAGTGTGATAATTTATCAGTGAAAGTTCTTTGGCAACAAAACAGGAGAGAACAATGTCTCGGCCATTCAAAGTTTTTCATGATGGATCACATCCGGTTTGGTATGCGGAAGTTTGTGAGCGTTTAAATGTTAAACCCGGTAATGTTTATATTAAGGTTTTTTCCAATGGTAATCCAATCAATCGAATTGATGAAGATGTTCGTGACTTTGATTGTTTTGTTTTGACCACGCAAGGTACGCCAATGACATTGTACAAGGATATTATGCTTGATTTGGTTTATAATTTGCAAGTAAATTCCGATGGCCGAATTTCCGTGGTCTTTGGTTATATGCCGAAGATTCGGTCTGATAAAGAAGATCAACCGCGAGTGGTGGTGGCGGCGCGAACTATGACTGATCAGATTACCAATGCCGGCGCTGATCGTGTTTTGATTATGGAGCCACATTTCAAACAAATTATTGGATTTTTCGATCGCCTGAAAACCAAAGTGGATCTGATGTTTGGGACGCCACTTTTGGTTCACGCATTACGGCAGGAATTTGGAAAAAGAAAATATGTTTCTGTGGCCGCTGATTTGGGGGGGACGAAAACCGCCGGTTTGGTGGCTGAGAAGTTGGACGTTGACATTGCTTTGATTGATAAACGACGAAAAGGAAATGATGAGAAAGCAATTCCTGATCGGGTGGTTGGGGATATAAAGGGGAAAATTTGTGTAATTACTGACGATGAAATTGCCAGTGGCGAAACTTTGTTAAATGACGCACGATTTTTGATTGAAAATGGAGCTGATGGGGTAATTGGTAACGTGGTTCATCCAATTATGACAAATTCGGATATTTTGCTACAAATTGCCAATGAACCGAGAATTTTAGGTTTAAATGTTTGTGATACCGTTCCCATTACACCGGAAAAGCGAGCACTTTTGGCCGGGAAATTACATATTGTGCATACGGCTCCGGTTTATGCCGAGGCGATCAATCGTGTCAACCATGGTCAATCTTTCCGGGGAGATCAAGGATTGTTGCGACGAATGTGGGATCCATTGCTTTTCCCACCGATTGTCGAAAAAATTTGAATCAGAGTAGCGAAAAATCGCTACTTTTTTTATTGAGTAAAAAATGATATATTAAAAGAAGATATTAAAATATATGGCTGATAAAAAAGAAAAATTTATTATTATAGATGGTAATGCGCTTATTCATCGGGCGTTTCACGCTTTGCCACCCTTAACAACTAAGGATGGGCGGTTGATGAATGCGGCTTATGGTTTTACCACTATTTTATTAAAAGCTTTGAAAGACTTAAAGCCTGATTATATTGCGGTAACGTTTGATTTGAAGGGCCCAACTTTTCGTCATGAGCAATATGTGGATTACAAAGCAACGCGAAAAAAACAACCTGACGAATTGTATGATCAAATACCGATTGTAAAGGATATTGTGAAAGCATTTAATATAAAAATTTTTGAAAAAACCGGATTTGAAGCTGATGATGTGATTGGAACTTTATGTAAACATAAACAGGTGGATCGTCCGGAAATGCTGAGTTTGATTGTAACCGGTGATATGGATACTTTGCAATTAGTGGATGACAATACTCAAGTTTTTACATTACGTAAGGGGATGAGTGATACGATTATTTATGATGTAAAGGGGGTAAAGGAAAAGTATAATGGTTTGTTGCCAGAACAAATGATAGATTATAAAGCTTTGCGTGGTGATGTTTCGGATAATATTCCCGGGGTAAAGGGAATTGGTGAGAAAACGGCGATTGATTTACTTTTGAAATTTAAAACATTGGAAAACTTGTATCAGGAAATTGAAAAAAATTCCGGCAAAGCACAGTCCATTAAAGAACGCATAAGGAATTTGTTGGTTGAATTTAAGTCAGATGCTTTGATGAGTAAAGATTTGGCGACGATCAGACAAAATGTGGAAATTGATTTTAATTTGGAGGATTGTCGAGTCAAAGAATATGATCGTGAAGAAATTTTACGATTGTTTTCCGAGTTACAATTTAATAGTTTGTTGGCGCGATTGCCGGAAACAAAAATTCAGGCCAGTATGTTTGGAACAGCGGAAAAAAATCAAGAAGATAAGCATAATTATATTTTAATTGATAATGAAATTGATTTTGCCAAATTTTTTCAAGAATTGAAAAAGCAGAAAATTTTTGCGTTTGACACGGAAACTACCAGTTTGAATGTTATTGATGCCAAGCTATTGGGGGTAAGTTTTTGCTGGGAGCAGGGTCGAGCTTTTTATGTTAATGTTAGCAATAAAAACGGCGCATATTTTTTGAAAAAATTAGGAGAAGTTTTTACTGATTCAAAAATTAAAAAAGTGGCGCATAACATGAAGTATGATGCGGCGATTTTGCAAACGCATGGGATTGTCATGACTAATTATTATTTTGACACCATGATTGCCTCTTATTTGCTCAATCCCGGAGTGGCGCAACACAGTCTGGACAACTTAGCTTTTGTACGTTTCAGACACAAAATGATTCCCATCACAGATTTGATCGGTTCGGGGAAAAATCAAATTTCCATGGCTGAGGTAGAGGTGCCAAAAATTGCCCAGTATTCCGGTGAAGATGCGGATTACACTTGGCGATTATATGAAGTTTTGAAGATTGAAATGGAAAAAGAAAATTTAAGTAAGCTTTTCCATGAAATTGAAATGCCGTTGGTGGAGGTTTTGATTGAAATGGAATTAAACGGGGTGAAAATTGATGTGGTTACTTTGAAAAAAATCAGCCAAAAGGTTAGTCGAAAAATAAAAACTTTAGAAACCAAAATATATCAATTGGCCGGTCGCCCTTTTAATATTAAATCACCGTTGCAGTTAAAAGAAATTTTATTTGATGAATTGCATATTGCCACGCAAGGATTGAAGCATACGAAAACCGGTATTTCCACGGCGGCGCCGGAATTGGAAAAATTAAAGGGAAGCCATGAAATTATTGATTTGATTGGGGATTATCGCGAGCTTAGTAAGTTAAAATCAACATATTTGGAGGCTTTGCCAAAATTGGTAAACCAAAAAACCGGACGAATTCATACCAGTTTTAATCAAACAATTACCGCTACCGGTCGATTGTCATCTACCAACCCAAATTTGCAAAACATCCCGATTCGTACGGAATTAGGACGAGAAATTCGGCGCGCTTTTATCCCGGAAAGAGGTTATCGTTTGATTTCCGCTGATTATTCTCAGGTGGAATTACGCGTGATTGCTTGTTTGGCCAAGGATGAAGAAATGATGAAGGTTTTCCGTCAGGGTCTTGATATTCATGCGGCAACAGCAGCAAAAATTTTTGGTGTTAAACTTGAAGACGTGACTAAGGATATGCGCCGCAAAGCCAAAGAAGTGAATTTTGGGGTACTTTATGGTATGGGTTCCACTGGATTGGCGCAACGAACCGGAATCAGTCGAGCGCAGGCCAAAGATTTTATTCAAAAGTATTTTGATAGTTATAAAAAAGTAAAAGAGTACACCTTGGAAATGGTGGAACAGGCGCGAAAAAATCAAATGGTGGAAACCATGTTTGGTCGTAAAAGATATTTACCGGATATTAATTCCGGGGTGCAAATGATTCGAGCCGGAGCCGAGCGTATGGCGGTGAATATGCCAATTCAGGGAACGGCGGCGGATTTGATGAAAATTGCCATGATTGCGGTTTATCAAGAATTAAAGCGAAAAAGTCCGAAAACCAAAATGCTTTTGCAAGTGCATGATGAGTTGGTTTTCGAAGTGCCAAAAGATGAAATTGACAAAGTGGCGAAAATTATTGATAATAAAATGGAGAAAATTCATCAATTATGCGTGCCAATCAAAGTTGATACGGAAGTGGGAAATAATTGGGATCAAATGGAAAAAATATATTAAGTTGAAATTTAATTAATTAATTCTAATCTATGGGATTTTTTGAAAAAATGTTTGCTCCAACCATTCCGGACAGCAGTGGTCGACCGGGAGCACCAAGCAAAGATAAGGAAATGCCAATGGCCACGCCACCTTCCGATGAACCGGGTTTAAATGAATATCATGACCCAACCAAAAAATATAATGAAAAAGAATACGGAGATGTTGATAACGATGATTTAAATGATGGCACAGGCACGAATGAATTGAATGTTTAGAGATAATTTCTTAGACATCGCTATTGAGGCGATGTTTTTGGTTGAAAAAAAGTAACCAATCATGCTAAGATATATCATATGTCGCAGACAATCAAAAAACAAATATTTTTGTGGTATGGCGCCAATGATTTTGAAATGGCCGCCACCATTGAGCAATGGAAGGAAATTTTTGAACAAAAATACCACGCCATTAATTTTTTAATTATTGATCCGACCGTTTATCGAGGCGGTCAAGATTTTATAATTGATTTGAAAAACGCTTTGCAAGTGAATTCTTTGTTTGGTAGTAATAAGCTGATTGTCCTGCGCAACTTTTTTGATAAAAAGAATTCAAAAAATATTGAAGCGGAAATATTGGTGGAAAAATTTTTGCAACAAGTGCCGGATAATTTTTTTCTGATTTTTTCGCAAACGGATAAGCCGGATGCGCGCTCCAAATTATTTAAAAAATTAACTGAATTGCAAAAAATAAAGCAAGCGGAAATCAAGGAATTTATTTTACCGCAAGGCGGTGCTTTGCTTAACTGGGTGATTAAAAGATTTGGTAATAAAAACAGCGGTATTGCTCGTTCGGCCGGTGACTTGTTGATTTCTATGATTGGTAATGATTTGTGGCAATTGGAAACAGAAATTGATAAATTGGCGTCTTTTTGTCGTGGTCGAGAAGTGCAGGTAAAAGATGTTCAAGAATTGGTAAATGGTAAGTATAATGATGACATCTTTGCCTTGATGGATGCGATTTCCGAGCGAGATAAAAAGAAAGTTTTGTTGTTAATTGATGAACAATTAAATGCCGGAGTAGCGGAAATTTATTTATTTACCATGTTGGTCAGACAGTTTCGAATTTTGCGACAAGTGAAAGAATTACGTGAAGTGATGGGCTTATCAACGCAAGAGCAAATCGCCCGAGAAATGAAAATGCATCCTTTTGTGGTACAAAAAACATTGGCGCAAATCAATAAATTTTCTTTTGATGAACTACAAAAAATTTATAATAATTTATTGGTATTTGAAGTGACGATAAAAAGCAAGAATATTGATTTCAAGGTTTTGTTTGATAAATTTATCATTGATTTATAAATATGTTAAAGGAAAAAAAATATTCCCCTGAGCCACAATTATTTACAAATGAATTGCAAGAAAAAATCAGTCAAATATGGGAACTTTTAATTAAAGATTTCCCCGGAATGCAAGAGTTGGTAATTGAAAAGTTAATACCTCAACCAAATGATTTTTCGCAGTTTACGGCTGGGCAATTTTCTTTGTCAAAGGAAAATAAAAAGGCCACTCTTCAGGTGGTGATTGGCGATCAAGCACATTTTGAATATTTACTTGGTGAACGGCAAATAAGCAATAATTTGCTTTTTGAAAAAATTGGGGTGCCTCCGGAAAAAAGAGGGGCGATGTTATTATCTTTGATTATTTTTTTGCATGAAGCCGGGCACGGGTATGATTTTATTAATAATTATAAAAATAATCCAGATTACGAAACTCTCGCCGAGGCGACTCAAGCTTGGAATGAACATTATGAATTTCAGTTATCAATGTTGCCTGTTCCAGGACTTGATCCATCTGATTTAAGACTAGAATTGCAAAATGCCAGGAGCTTCACGGTTTTTGTTGAAAAATTTGGTTTGTCAGATACTGTAAAAAAACATAATATTTCTACCGCATCGGAACTATTACGATTACAAGAAATTGCTTATCGGTCTTTACCGGAAGAATCTTATGCTGATCAGTTTGCCGTGGATTTTATCAAACGTCATCATCAGGAATTCGGATTGTAAATTATTTTACGATTTAAAAATTTCTCAAGAAAACAAAAATCCCCTAGTCGGGGATTTTTTAAGCAGAAATTATTTTTGCTTTTGAGATTTATTGAGTAAGCGCATTAAACTGGATTTTCGTCGAGCGACCGTATTTTTTTTCATGATTCCTTTTTGCAGAGCTTTGTCCAAAAGTTTGATTGTTTTCTTGATCATTTCCGGACTTTCCGGTTTGCCGGCATTGATGGCCATGCGAGTTTTCTTCACTGTAGTTTTGGCTTGATTTTTAACCAGTTTGTTGGAAGCGGTTTTTTTGGTAGCTTGACGAAGCGCTTTGGCCGCTTGTTTAGTTTGAGGCATAATATTAAGTTGATGAAATTAATAATTCTTATAAACTAATTGCCATAATAGTAAAATTTTGCTGTTTTGTCAAGTAATTGACATTTTATAAATTTGTTGTTAAATTATCAGCGCCAGTATCATTGAGGTTGCCATGGAACCAAGATTAACAGATCCAGGAACAATTGATGAGCATTTGGCGGAAATTTACTGTGGATTGAAACAATTGACTGGTGATTTGTCACCGGAGCAAAAGAAAGAATTGATTGCTGTTTTGCGTGGGCGATGTCGAGCGGCGATTGTTTTGTTGAATTGTGTGAGAACGAGGGCCACAGGTTGTCAGTGTCCGACCGTTTTGCAAAAAAGAACGTGTGGAATAATTGGCGACTAGCTCTCACGGAGGCCAAACATGAAACGCTTAATGCTATTGTTGATTCTGGTATTTGTTCCTTTCACAGTCAATGCGTGGGAAGTGGTTGATCGTTCTCGTGAGCAGGTGATTTATGATTTCCCGGAAGTTGGAAAAGCTTTTGTAGAAACAACTGATTTAACGGCCGTTCGGATTGATGAATTGTTGTGGTCGGATAATTTGTGGGTGGAAGCTTTGGCGCAAAATCTCATTTCAGTTGATGAAACCAAGGTCTCTGATCAGATTTGGATTAATTGGCTGGAGGTGTATTTCTTCAATCCACAATTAATGGGCGATCCGTATATTTTGCCACCCGGAGAAATTGTTTTTTTTGAAAATCGTCGAGTGAAGTCAGTTGGTGGTGGATTCTCTTTTTCAATGTAAAACAAAAGAAGCATAATCATGCTTCTTTTTTCGTAGCTGGAATTATTTTATTTTAATAAAGTGTCGCTTGCCTTTTTGAATAATATCGCCTGATTGAACTTTGGTGTTGATATCGGTAATCACCAGTTGATTGATTTTAACGCCATTTTGTTCCAGAGCGCGACGAGCCTCTGACTTTGATTCCACCATTTGCGCTTCTAACAAAACATCTAATATGGCTTTCCCGGCTAAATCTTTTTCAGTAATTTCATCAGGAGTTTCTTTTTTGCTGAAAGTTTGAATAAAGTTTTCTTTGGCTTGGTTAGCCTCTTCTTTACCATGATAAAGTTTCGTAATTTGAAAAGCCAGTTCAATTTTTAAATCTCGCGGATTAACGCCCGATTCCAATTGCTTTTTGTATTCAGCAATTTTTTCATTTTCAATGGTGGTGCATAGTTCAAATCCGCCCAAAATCATACCATCGGTCCAGGACATGACTTTGCCAAATTTTTCTATGGCATTATCATCAAGGGTAATCATGTTGCCTTCGCTTTTGCCCATTTTTTTCCCACTGGGATCAGTTAATAATTTATTGGTGAGAACAAATTTTTCTCGATTTTCCAAAGACTTAACTAATGTTCGACCAGCGAGCATATTAAAAGTTTGATCATTGCCACCGATTTCACCATCAACACCTTGGGCAATTGAATCATACGCTTGCATTACCGGATATAAGAATTCATGAAGGCCAATCGGTTTACCCTCTTCTTGTCTTTTAGTGAACATATCGCGTTCCAGCATTTGTTGTACGGTGAAGTGGTGGGTCAATTCAACAACTTTTTTGAAGGTCATCTTATCAAACCATTTATGATTGTATTTAATTTGGGCTTTATTAAAACCATGAAAATTTAAAAAAGTCGAGGCTTGTTGCTTGTATTTTTTCGCATTGTTTAAAACTTGTTTTCTGGTTAATGGTTTTCTGGCGGCTAATTTGTCGGTTGGATCGCCAATCATGGCCGTGAAACTGCCAATGAGCATAATTACTCGATGCCCTAATTTCTGAAACATGCCCAAGCGCATCAAATTAATAGCATGACCTAGATGTAAACTTGGACCGGTTGGGTCAATCCCTAAATATAAGGTTAATTGTTTGCCTGATTTTAATTGTGCTTCCAGAAACTCTTTGCTGGGATAAATATTTTCCACGCCTCGAGTTAATAATTGATCAATCAGATGAGCGTCAGTTTTTATTGGCATATTGTAGTGTTATTTTAAAAGTATTATTTATAGTATGTTTTAATTATAACGAAACTTTGATTAATTTTCAACGTCTTAACCCCAATTGACATGATGTTTTTATTATGTTAACAATTGTAATTGCTCTTTCTCAATCGGGAGGATGAAATGCCGGTGATTAAGATTTATGGTGCGTTTAAGCACAGTAAATGGGTGGATGATAATGTATGGAAAAAGTTAGCTGAAAGTGTGGCGGAAATTAAGGGATTGGGTATTAAGCCGTCTGATGTGACAATTGTTTATTTTGACTCAGCGACTTATCCTGGTCGGCAAGTTATTGCGGAAATCAGTGGCTTGTACGAAAAGCCGGAGCGAGATGAATTTGTTCGTAAAGAATTGGCGCGAGTGGTGGGTGAATTTATTAAAAAACATGATCCAAGGGCCCAAACCATTAAGGTTTTCGTTCATTCATTTAATCCTACCTCAGGTTTTTGGCAGTATCGACGTTAAGAATAATAAAAAACTCTGCAATGCAGAGTTTTTTTTATTGGATTTATTCCATTTTCGGTTTATCAATTGTTAGCGGATCAACCTGACCACCGGTGCCGGTAATTTTTAGAACATCTTTGTCTATTTTTTTGAATTCATGATAAGCGGAATTGTACATGCCAACAGTAGTGCCCAGGTTATTGCCCATTTTTTTCATAAAGTCTTCATAGGAAAGAAGGTGGCGACTGAGCAGTTCAACATTTTTGATGATTTCTTTGGTTTGTTCTTCAATTTGCATTTTACGTAAGCCATGAATAACGGTTTGCAAATAAGCATAGAAAGAAGTGGGAGAAACAATGATGACTTTTTTTTCTTTGAAAGCGTATTCTATCAAATCACGGGTATTAACTTTTACCGCGCCGACTTGGTTAACGAGTAGATCATAGTAAATGCCTTCTGACGGGATAAACATAAAGGCAAAATCCGTGGTTTTTTCCGTTGGGCGGATATATTTGGAAGTTTCATCAATGCGATTTTTGAGGTCTTGCTTAAAAAGTTTTTCCAATTGCTCATGTTTGACTGGATCTTTTTCTTCCAAAATTTTATTATAGTTTTCCAGTGAAAATTTGGAGTCAATGGGAATGATTTGATCTTTGATGAAAACCACCGCATCAACAATTTCACCATCAACAAATTTGTATTGCATTTGATATTGACTGGGCGCAAAAATATTTTTTAATAAAGTTTCCAGATAATATTCTCCCAAGATCCCGCGTTGTTTGGGATTTTTCAAGATATTTTCCAAGCTTTGTAATTGCTCGGCAAAACCAATCACTTGCTTATTGGTATCATCCAGTTTAGTTAATTTTTCCGTCACATCTTGAATAATTTTCGCACTTTGGCCGAATTGCATTTGAATTTGTTTGGTGGATTCGCCCAGTTTGCCATCCAGAGTTTCGCGCATTTCTTTTAATTGGTTCTGAAGCATTAAAAATGATTGGTCATCAGTTCTCTGATTTTTTTTCATTAATAAATAAATCACATAAGCAATGCCGGAGATTAAAGCGATCAACAATATGATAATAAAAGTTTCCATATTTTTATATAAATAATTTAATGGCTCTATTACAGTTTATCAGTCTCCGGAGAAAAAATAAAGAGAGGTTATTGACAAATATTTTTTAATTGGTCACAATGAATATTGTCGTGTCGCTGTGTCCCGTAGCTCAAGGGGGAGCGTTGTAAGCGCGGAGTGGAGGGCTTCTAATTACCTGTAAATGATTGATGACCAACAATTCTTCCCAACATGGCTAGTCGCCTGAAGACCAGACTGACCGGTGCGCGCTCGCATCACACACCGCAGTTCGGGGAGCCAAGAAAACGAGCGCATTGGTTGTGGTCCAGTGGGGAAGGCAATTGTTCGTTGTCAAAAGTTTGAGGTAAACAGCTCTCAGGGGTAACAACTCCAAAATCGCGCTGCAGAAGCGATGCAGGTTCGAATCCTGCCGGGACACGCTAGTACACCGGATCGTCAATGACGATCCTTTTTTTATTTGGTTGACTAAATGTTTAATCTAAGATAAATTATTAACATTGTTTGTTACAAAAGGAGGCTTTATGGCAACGATTGTGGTGGAAGTTAAAGTGGATGAAAATGGCGGTGTGGTTTTTTCTAATCAAGGAAGATCGTTTGATCGAATTTCCGCTGATGATTTTAAGAATGGTACACAGTTGTATGTCAATTTTCGTAATCAGGTTTTTACCGTAAAAGTCAAAACCCTGAATTCTCAGCAAACCGCTTTTTTCCGGGACCCGCCTTTCAATGTTTTTTGTGGACAATTTTTCCAAACCCGGTTTGAACACGTTCAATCTTCGCGCGAATTTTTTGCCAAATGGCTTAATATGGATGATTCAATCATGTTTGAGGGAAATGATTTTGCCTGATTAGTGCTTTGAGCGATCTTAATATAGGTCGCTTTTTTAATTTGCTAAATTTTATTGTTTATAATAAAATCATTCTAGGTCTTTTAAAAGCGGAGGAGGCAATGCCAAAAAAGGTAAGGGCTTTTTCTTGCGAGTATTGTGATCGTAAATTTGATTCAGCTAAGGAATGTCAATTGCATGAAACCACTTGTGGCAAAGTTGATGAATTTTGTGATCGATTTTTGGCCAGATTCAAAGAAGGGGCATTTGTTTTGATTTCTCGTTCATTGGTGTCTGAACAGGTGTTGACAATTCAGTCGCAACCTTATGCTTTCCATGATTCTCAAGATCGTTATTTGGGACGCGTGATTGGGGCTCAAATAGCTATGGGGATTGATGATGGAGATAATGAAACAATTGCTGATCATCAAGTAGCCATTAATTTGACCGTTGAATTTGAAATGATGTTGAATGGTCGTAATACCAAAGAAAATTCTCGGCATTTTGATCATAATCAGTTTGCTCTTTCGTTTGAATTTGTTGATACTGCCGAGGGCTTTGAAACTGATGAGGATTTGAAAAAGCTGATTGCCGATCAATGTCGTTATGTGGATCGTTGGGGTTCGGAGATTGTTTTTTTGGGTGAAGGGGTGGATGATGAAAAAATTCCCGAAGAAATTGATTCTTTGATTAATGTATTAACAGAAGTTAAAAGTCGGTTGCCGAAAAAGTGACCGCCGACCAAGATAAAATCTTGGTTTTTTTATTTTAATAAAAAAACTTCCTGGTTTCAGGAAGTCGGCGATCGGTTAATCCGCGAACAGGAATCCGCGGTCAATCAAAATACGCATTGCGGCATTGGGCATGCCCGCGTAGCGTCTCAATTCGGGCAAAAGATTCAATTCTCTGGCCAATTTGTCAACATCACCAATCTTGGCGGGTTGCTTGTTCAAATTGTTGACCAAATAAATCAGATTCAAGGTTTGGGTGATTTCATCGGAATAGAGTTTGTATTCCCGATTGAGCTCAAACAGGTCTTTCACATTTTCAAAGGAAATTCGATCATAGGCTGTGACAATGTTTGTCCAACTTTTTTCTGCAAAATACATTTGGGCATTCAGTCCCAAATCGTAAATGCAGGCATATTTCAAGGCTTGGAAGCAATTGGGATCTGTGTACTCACTTTCATTGCAGTCATGTCCACTAATATGCATTTTGATTTTATTGGCGATTTGGGGAGTGATCCAAGACGCATTCCCGAATTTCCGGAAAACCGCCATGGCATTAGTGGCATCCCAAGAGTCAGTGACCTTTTTTTCAAAGTACTGAATCGCCAGTTTGTTCAAATCCAAATACCAGCGTTTGGCCAGCTTTTCGGCTTGTTCAAAATTCGAGACGCGACTGAGAGAATTGTAAACAAGAGCTTCCTTCATTTCTTCAACCGGGTCATTGTCAGACCAGAAATGCAAGCGTGCAGTCCACTTGGCCGTGGTCAAACAATTCTCGATTTCGTCATCATTGTATGATTTATCATCCCAGCATTTATTCAGTTCGTGATAATTGTTGCAGGTAGTGAAATAAAAAGCCAAGCTAACAATCGCGCTTACCCAAAGAATTAGCTTCAATGCTTTCATATTTTCCTCCTTTGTGAGATTTTGAGTCAAAGAACTGGACTGCTAATTATACTATATTAATTTTAAAATGTCAACAGGTAAATAAAAAAGCTTTCCAATTTTGGAAAGCGTATTTTTAATCTTGGAAAAGGAATCCCGAGTCAATCAAGATTCGTAGGATGGGATTTTGTGTGCCCACATATTTACGTAATTCCGGCATAAGCCCTTGATAGCGAGCCTCTCCAACCAGCAAGTCTTCATCATTTGATCCGTTATTGTTAATGGCGTTGACGAAAAAGATAACAGCAATGGCTTTCATTTGTTCTTGGCTGAGAATGTCTTGACCAAATTTTGAATGAATGGCCCGATATAGAACTTCCAAATCGCCGGTGCGTTTATTAAGAATAATTTCCCAGCATAATTGAATCAATGGTTTAATTTGGGTGACAATTTCATAAGTTGTAGCTAAGTGAAGTTTTTCGAAACAACCCATTTCCGTCCAACTAGCTTTTTCGCAACCATTAGGACTTGTTAGGCGATCAAAATCTTGATAATGCGAGAGAATCCAATCTTGATTGCCATAGCGGTGGAAAAGTTCATAATTTGCATTTCGTAGAATTGGGTTATCAATATTTTCAAAAAATGTTTCTTGTGCCAATTCGTTAATATCAAAGTTCCATTTTTGCGCATATTCCTCGGCTCTCTTGAAGTTGTTATTGCCATGTCCTAAATTTTCCTTGACCAATTTACGCTGAATTTCATTGGTTTTTGGTTCAGTGAAAAATAGCCAAGTATCATGAATTCTCGCGGCATTCAAACATTGATCATCAGTGCGTTGTCTGTAGTCGTGTTTGTTTAAGCAAATGGCAATAGTGACATTTTGAACTTGTAAGAAAAGGAATATAACTAAACTTAAAAGAAAAACTCCAGCAATTACAAATACCGTATATTTTCTCATGGTTTCCCCCTTATTGGGAAAGAACATCTTGATTTTGGATAATATTAAATTTTAATTAAAATGTCAATTGTTTTTATTTTTTACCATTGACAAAAAGTAAAATGATTGGTATATTAATCAGGAATTTTCGTGCCGGAGTGGTCCGCCTCGTTCGCTTGCGAACGGGTGAGACGGTCGGAAGCTAATTTGTTTATTTATAAAGTTATATAATTGTGCCGGAGTGGCGGAATGGTATACGCGCTTGGCTTAGGACCAAGTGGGAGCAATCCCGTGGGGGTTCAAGTCCTCTCTCCGGCACCAGTTTCTATTTAGTAGAAGCAACACACAAGTGTGTGTTGCGTGGGGACTTGAAGGACGGAGCGATATCGAGCGAGCAAATAGGCGAGTGAGATCGCGAGTCCCGGCTCGGAGCGACTGAACGGAAGTGAAGGAGATGGAGAGAAGTCCTCTCTCCGGCACCAACATTTGGGGCTAAATTTTTTGGCCATAGATGTTAGTTCTTTTCCCCAAAGGAGGGATAAATTGAAAGGAGACAGTAAAGAGTTTTCTCGTACATTTGTTAAAGATCCGGATCCGGTTAAAATGCCAACATCACAACGTAATTATCTTTTGGTGATAAAAGATATAATTATTTTCGCATCATTTGTAGGTCTTGTCATTGGGGTTGGTAAACACATGAATGCATGTTCTGATCAAGTGATTGAAGAAAAAGTGGGGATGGTTGAAGATTCTAATTCAAAAAATGAAGTTCAGGTAAATGATGATGGTCAGAATTTGGTGTATTTTTCGATTAAGGTGAATACTCGAGAAAAAACGTATATTGATGAATTGACGCAGGCTTTTACGGAGTGGAAAAAGAGTATGCCTGATGGCCGAATTGTGAGTATGACTTTTGTGGCACCTCAAATGGATTTTTCGACACGTGAATTTGGTTTACTGGTTTATTACGAATAATTATTTTCCGATCAATGATCGGATTTTTTATTACGAATTATGAATAGTTACGAATGTACGAATTATAGACTGGTAATGCATGTATATCTGTCGGGTTTAGCCCGACAGTCCATCTGAAGTAAAAAATATTTTCATGGATTCCCGGGTCAAGCCTGCCTGCCGGCAGGCAGGTAGTCTTCGCCGTTATCATTACACAAAACATAAACAACGCTCGCGAATACGGAGCCCCGGAAATCTTTGGTTACTCCCGTACTTGATACGGGATGTTTCCAGAAAGTAACAATTTATTTATAATTTAATATTTAGAATTTAAACATTATACGTTATACGAATTATTGACAATGATATTGCAAAAAATAAATATTTATGATAATTTAATCTGTTCTTTAACAAACACCGGAGGATAAAAATGCTCCCGCGTTTATTGGTTTATGGTTTTGTTAATGGTCATGATCGACAACAAGTGATTGATGGAATTTCCATAGGATTGTCTTTCGCGCTGGGCATGAAAATTGATGACAGTGTTTTTGATGACCAATATGGTGAGAGGGAACCGGAAAAAGGGCAGTGGCCATTTTTGATTGCTAACCGGGGAAAGACGCGATCATTTATTTATTTACAATGCGGGGATAATTCTGATTTATTAGATTATGTTTCGCAAATTATTGCTGTTTGTAGCCGGTTGCCGGATATTTTATTGATTGCTTGTCATAATGTTTCAGTAAATACATTGAGAGTATTGAAAGAAAATTATCCTAATTGTACAATCGGCGTGGATATTGAAGATGTGGTAATCATTAATGCTGAATCAATGAATGTTTGGAGTAGGCGAGTGAATGAATTTTACGGAGTGGTTGATTTTTTGCTGTTGGATTTTGAAAATGATTCCAGTGTTTCCGGTAGTGTGGGAGCACTAGCGGAAAAAATTAAATTGGTGCAAGAGGCGAAAATTTATTTGCCCTTGATTATTGCGGGTGGTTTTGATGAACAAGATGTGGAAGATTTGGTCCAGCTGATGAAGAATAATAATCAGTTGTCGGTTTTAGCGGGGCGAGCGTTGTGTGATTGCCATGGATCGTTAGATTTGGAGCGGGTGTCGACTTTTATTAATAGATTTCAGGAATGTTGGAACAAACATTAACAGCGTAATAGCGCTGTTTTTTTATTTTAAATTAAACATTGTTAATCTTAGTTTTCCGTAGTTTTTTGGTTTAGGTTTGAGAAATAAAAGGTTTGTACTTTGCACTTTCTTGCTTACTACTTACTTATTCACTTACTCAGACTCTGAAACAAGTTCAGAGTGAGATAAAAACTTTGCACTTGTCTTACTTGTTCCACTTGTCATACTTGTCCCACTTATCTCACTTACCACTTTCTTACTTGCTACTTTAAATCTAATAAAAAATCCCAACATTGTTGGGAAATTATTTATTGAAGATTTTTCTTTTGATTGCGTAAACGAACAAGTAGTGGATGATTGGGATTAAGGATTATTTTGATCAAGAAAATTACAACACTCAAAACAATCAAGGCTACGACAGCTTTTTTCTTTCCGGTCATTTCTATTTGTGAACCATTGCGACTTTTGGGTTGCCAAACATTGAAAATCAAAGATAGCCCACCCAACAAAATTGCCAAAAGAACCAGAACTAACAAAATAATCAATAATTTCCCGATCATAATTCCTCTCCCGGGTAATATTGCTAATTAAAATTTACCGCTATTTATTTTGCAAGTCAAGCTGTTTATCATATGGTATAATTAAAATACATTAATTAATAACTTTATTTTATGGCTGATGTTTTGGAATGGCCAACATTTACTAATGAAGAACCTGTTGATGTGGTGGGGCAAAATACTGTCCCTTTGGGTGTGGAGTATTCAAATACAGAAGTAATTCCATTGGGAGTTTCTTCCCCGGGACAATCATTGGTAAATTTGTTTGTTTCGTTGTTGTTCCCCCTGTCAATATTAGCGCTTTTTGTTTTTTGGATTATTGCGCTTGTCGGAGCAATCACGCGTCATGATTTGAAGAACCATCGGGCCTTATGGATTATATTTTTGATTTTTACCGGACCAATAGGCTTATTACTGTATTTCTTTTTGGAAAACAGAAAAAAATTTGGAATCATTTCAATTATTTTAATGCTCTTACCCTTGTTATCTTTTGTTATATTGAGATTATTGGTATAATTATATATTAAAATTCTGGGCATATTGGCTCAGTTTTTTAAAATGAAAAACCACTGACATTGCCAGTGGTTTTGTCCTTCCGTCAAGCGTGCTGTGTTACAGCTGCTTGAGCAGGAAGAACGCCGGGACGAACGGCGGTGTCACCGTTTCCCCGGGTTCGAGAGCTGCACCCCGTCTTTCCAGGACCTTCATCAGGTCCCGGCGCGGCTTGTTCCAGGTCTTGGACAGGTTGAGGAAAACCTCCGCCTGCTCCCGATCGGCCTCCAGCGCCCTTTCCCACGATGGCGATTGATTCGCCATGTAGGAGTGGTAGGCGTCGATCGACGCCTGGGACACTGGGTAGAGGACTGCCCGCGGATCTACCGATCCTGATGGGCTGAGGCGCATGACGGAATAAAGTTCCTCCGTCGTCACGCCCTTGACGG
Source organism: uncultured Gammaproteobacteria bacterium (assembly GCA_964413735.1). Classification (GTDB taxonomy): domain Bacteria; phylum Patescibacteriota; class Patescibacteriia; order UBA11705; family UBA11705; genus CAYPSS01. Next base: position 3,348 of record CAYPSS010000001.1, on the reverse strand, counting down.
GATTCTTGAAGTACACCTGGCCCGCCACGAGGGTGACGTACCCGTCGATGACGGTCCAGATGCCTTCCTGCACCCAGACTGGGATTCGCACGGTGGTGTTGCCACCGGTGGATACCCATGTCATGTATCTATCATGTCCGCTGGGAACCGCCCAGTTCGGGACCCGCTGTGGGATGTCGGTCGGGCTGGCATATTTCACGTGCCAGTACCCATCCCGCAGTGCGGTCTTGACGAAGACCAGCCTCCCGCTTCGATAGAAGCGGGTTTCTCCCTTCAAGAACCAATCCTCGTGGGTCTCCTGACCCACGATCTTGCGCGCCACCGTGTTGGTGCGCACGCACTTGCCGTTTTCCCAGTAGAACAGGAATTCCCGTTCCACCTTCGCGATGATCTGGCCGTCGGATCCGATCTGGGTTCCGACGGTGATCAGGGTGTCGTTTCCGACACTCCCCGGCTTGACGATCACGCTGGGGAACTCCGTCCCCAACTTGACCGTCTCCTGCGACAGGTCGCAGGCCGTCGGCGCCGGGGGCGCATCCTCGACCATCGGCGCGGGCGCCGGCGCGGGCTTGTCCCCGCAGGAACAGCTGACGCCGACCAGGACCAGGGAAACGAAAATCATGGAAAAGAAAAAGTGCTTTCTGTTCATATCCCCTCCTTGGGATTGCCGACTCACCATGAGCCAGACAAAGTATTATATCATAAACCCAAAAATTTGTCAATACTTGGCTAAAATAGGTGTATTTATGATGTTTTTATAATTTGACAAAGATCTTTAATTTTTACTGTTTTAAGGAAAATATTTTTTATGATATTTTCTGAATTTAAAAAAATATTGAAAATTACCGTAATTAAAGTTTTAATAATTGATAAATTCTCCTTGGATTTTTTAGGTAAAATTAAAAAAAATTGACTTGTGATCAAAGTGTGGAGATCCACTATTGACATATTTTTTTAAACGAGTATAATATTACTCACGATCATGTATATTTCTTTTCAAACAATTAGTTGTTGCAATCAGAATGCCCCTCATTGTGGATGACGGCGGTGTTCGCGCTGGTAGAAGTCGCAGTTAAATATTTTTGTTCCACAAGAGTGTTTAACTGCGATTTTTAATTAAATCGTAAAAATTTAGAACATTAACAATATAATAAATTCAATAAGTTATATTGCTTATAATGCCAGCGTGCATTATAAGATAGAAAATGTAACGAGCAATTTTGAAAAAAAGACCAATTCTTTTATCCATCAATTTAAATTAAGAACTTAATTTTGGTGGTTACACATACTCAAGAGCGTATGGTGGATGCCTTGACATCAAAGGGCGATGAAGGACGTAGCAGCCTGCGATAAGCTTCGGTGAGGTGGCAAGCAACCTTTGACCCGGAGATTTCCCAATGGGGAAACCCGATATAGCAAACCTATATCATCAATGTCTGAATACATAGGACATTAGAAGAAGACCTGGGGAAGTGAAACATCTCAGTACCCAGAGGAAGATAAAGTAAAAACGATTCCCTTAGTAGTGGCGAGCGAACGGGGAACAGCCCAAACCATTTGATCTGTATTTTCTGTTGCGTTTCTTTCTTCGGATTGAGACAAGACGGTTGATTTACGGCTGTAAGGCCTCATGTTCAGATGGTGTAGCGGGACGACCGCATTGAAGTACTTACATGCTTCTGACAATCAATTTGATTTTTAATCGAATAGGCTGGAAAGCCTAATCATAGAGGGTGAAAGTCCCGTAGGTGAAAAAAATTAAATGGTTGTGTGGTTACTCCCAAGTATGGCGGGACACGTGAAATCCCGTCTGAATCTGCCAGGACTATCTGGTAAGGCTAAATACCTTTGATGATCGATAGTGAACTAGTACCGTGAGGGAAAGGTGAAAAGCACCCCGGTTAGGGGGCATGAAAAGTATCTGAAACCATATGCTTACAAGGAGTCGGAGCCTGCTTTTGCGGGTGACGGCGTGCCTATTGAAGAATGAGCCAACGAGTTCGTACTTGTTGCTTGCTTAAGTTCGCGAAGAACGGAGGCATAGTGAAAGCGAGGGTTAACTGCCCGATTGTAGCAAGTACGAGACCCGAAACCGGGTGATCTAGCCATGACCAGGGCGAAGTTCAGCGAAAGCTGCATGGAGGCCCGAACCCACCAGCCGTGCAACACTGGGGGATGAGTTGTGGTTAGCGGAGAAATTCCAATCGAACTCGGTAATAGCTGGTTCTCCTCGAAACAGTTTTAGGACTGGCTCTTGATGATCCCTCTGGGGGTAGAGCACTGAATGGGGACAGGTGGGCAACCTTACTGTCCTCAACCAAACTCCGAATACCAGAGATTAATAGTCAAGAAGTTAGACTGTGGGGGCTAAGCTCCATAGTCAAAAGGGAAACAGCCCAGATCGTCGCTTAAGGTCCCTAAATCTATGTTAAGTGTTAAAGGTAGTGGGACTTCTTATACAACTAGGAGGTTGGCTTAGAAGCAGCCATCCTTTAAAGATAGCGTAATAGCTCACTAGTCTAGTCGTCCTGCGTCGAAAATGTAACGGGGCTAAAACATAGTACCGAAAGTACGAATTAATATTGATTGCGTATCGATATTAGTGGTAGAGGAGCGTTTTATGGGCGTCGAAGCCGGACCCGTGAGGGCCGGTGGAGCGCATAGAAGTGAGAATGTTGGCATGAGTAGCAAAAAGATTGGTGAGAATCCGATCCACCGAAAATCTAAGGTTTCCTGGGCAATGATTGTCATCCCAGGGTTAGTCGATCCTAAGGCGAGGCCGAAAGGCGTAGTCGATGGAAGAGCAGGTTAATATTCCTGCACTACTATTAGTTTTCAATGGGGAGACGTGATTAATGACATTGGGCGCGATTTGGTTATGCGCGTTGGCTACAAGTAGAGTGACCCTAGGCAAATCCGGGGTTATTAAACTCGAAAGTGGCGAAAAAAAGTGGCTAAGGTCGCTTTGATCCAATAGATTTAATCACCGAGAAAATCCTCTAGAGCCAAATTAATAGTAACCGTACCGCAAACCGACACAGGTAGATGAGGCGAGAAGCCTAAGGTGTACGAGAGAACCATTGTTCAGGAACTCGGCAAAACAGCGGCCGTAACTTCGGGATAAGGCCCGCCCTGCTCTGCAGGGCCGCAGCAAAAGACTCCATGCAACTGTTTACCAAAAACACAGGTCCCTGCTAAAGCGCAAGCTGATGTATAGGGGCTGACGCCTGGCCAGTGTCCGAACGTTAAGGAGAGGGGTGCAAGCTCTGATCTGAAGCGCGGATGAACGCCGGCGATAACTATAATCGTCCTAAGGTAGCGAAATTCCTTGTCGGGTAAGTTCCGACC